>JAEXJM010000030.1 GCA_023449275.1 Pseudomonadota bacterium
CTGGTAACACATGCCGGTCGGGATTCTCTGGGAGCGCAAAAGGGCGGCCAGCAGGTTGGCCTTGGCATGGCAAATGCCGGTTTTGTGTTTCAGGACGTCGGATGCCTTCGCTGTGACGACCGGGGCATTGACGTCAATGGAGTGGGATATTTCATCCCGTACGAATTCAAAAGCGATCCGTACCTTTTCCAGCTCGCTGTTGACACTTTTGAACAGGGCCTTTGCCTGTTCACGTACGATTGGTGATGAATAATCGATGTAAGCCGTTTCCTGTAAAAAAATATCGACGCTCATTTTTCCGTTTTCCGTTTAACAAGACCGGCCATGTATTGGCCTGTCAAAATGTGATTTTACCCTGTCCGGACTTTTATTTCATTTCCGCAGGGAGTCCGTCCTCTAACATGGGGACGGTTCGCCGGATTTCAAACGGAAAGGCGGCAGGCCGGTTTCCGCCATGAACCCTGTCGGCGGCCGTGCCGGAAGAGTCCTGTTTTCAATGAAATATTCTGAATATCGGAAACCGGTTTTCATATAAAATAAAGTGGTTGAAGTAGAGGATGTTTTACCGGCCATCCCGATTCCCTTGTTTTCCGTACGTCCTGAAAAGGGCGGCAATGTTTCCGCAGGAGGCGCCCATGTCTTCTTATTTCCTGTTACACGGTCAGCGTTTTGCCCTGTCGGCCATTTCTTCTTCAAGCGGCATGAAGATCAGGAAACAGGGGGCGCATGAAACCCAGTTCTTTTATCTGCAAAAGGGTTTTGTCACGGTTGAGGACGAACGCGGTTACTGGACAGTGGGGCCGGGACAGGTCGCCTGGATGCCGCCTTACATCCATTATGAAACGGAAGAGATCGGCCGTATCGCCGGATGGGGCGTGTCCATTTCCGCGCATTTGAGCATCGGGATGCCTGAAGTGGCCTGTGCGCTGGATTGCTCGCCTTTCGTTCCGCTGATTCTGGAACGGGCCCACCAGTGGCATCAGGGAGAGGATGGCGTTTACATTCCCCTGATTTCCCGTTATGAGATCATGCTTCAGGTACTGGTCGACGAGTTGCGTTACCACTCGCGCATTCAGGAACGGCTTCTTCTTCCAAAAGGGAAAAAACTGAATGGAATGGCTCGCGACATCCTTGCCAGTCCGGCCAGCCGCAAGAGTATCAATGACTGGGCTGACAAGACGCAAATCAGTGCCCGCAGCATCAGCCGCCATTTTTCCACGGAAACGAACATGACTTTCGCACAGTGGCGCCAGCGGGCCAGCCTGATGGCTGCACGGAAAAAACTGGCTATGGGCGAGAGTGTCCAGGAAGTGGCGCAGGCGGTCGGCTATGAAAACGTCAGCGCATTCATCGCTTCTTTCAGGAAGGCGTACCACCAGACACCGGCCCAGTTCCGCCAGTTGTTCGATTAGGCGTCTTTTCCTGTACGGAAGGCAAAATGTGTCGAAAGCATGTCACCGTCCGGTTTATAATGGCCTTTCCCATTACCGACTGCGAGAACAGATTTTATGGCAGGACAATCCCCGAAGCGTATCAAGGCGGTTTTTTTCGATATCGATGGCACGCTGATCAGTTTCAAAACGCATACCATGCACCATTCGACGCAAAAAGCCTTGCATGCCCTGCGGGAAAAGGGAATCCGGGTCTTTGTGGCGACAGGACGCTCGAAAATGATGATGCCGTTCATGGACCGGTATTTTTCGTTCGACGCCTATCTCACCCTGAACGGGCAGTACTGTTACGACCGGCGGGAAGTCATCCGCAAGAAAACGGTCGATTCCGGCGACATCCTTTTGCTGAAAAACATGCTGGCGGAAAAACCGTTTCCATGCCTGTTCGTGGAAGAGGATGGCATGTTCATGAATTATGCCGATGAGCGGGTTGAAAAGCTCTGCCGCCTGATCGACCATCCCCTGCCGCCGTCATGCGGCCTCGACCGGATCAGGGACGATGCCGTGCTCCAGTTCGTGCCGTTTCTGGATGAACGGGAAGAGAAAATATTGACCGGCGCGCTTGGAAACGTCGAATCGGTTCGCTCGGTGCCGTATTGTTTCGATGTCATGCCTGCCGGAGGCGGCAAGGATGTCGGAATGCAGGCGGTTCTGCATCGGGAAGGGATCGCGCCGGATGAGACGATGGCTTTCGGCGACGGGTTCAACGATATCGGCATGCTGGGATACGCCGGAATCGGCGTCGCGATGGGCAATGCGGCGGACGCCGTCAAGGCGGCGGCCGATCATGTGGCCGGTTCGGTCGAAGAGGGCGGAATCGCACCGGTTCTGACCCATTTCGGCATACTGGACTGAATTCCGGACAGCCTTTTCTCTTCAAATGCTTCCGCGATCGTTTTGTTCGGAACCTTTTTGGGATTCCCGATGAATCCGTTGCTTTAAGGCAAGCCATTTTGGATTCCGTAAATTTTGTGTTAAAAAGGCGGACTATCGAATGAAAGCATTTATAATGGCTTTCTTTTTTATCGTGTACATTTTGCAGGGGGCCTTGGCATTCTGTTGTCTTTAAACTGATTGAAATTGGATGAAAATGAGAGATTCTGTAACGAAAGCGAAATTGTCTTTTGATGACGGTACCCCGTCAGTCGAATTGCCGGTCTACAAGGGAACGATCGGAGCCGACGGTATCGATATCCGGTCGATGTATGGTGCGACCGGCAAGCTTTCTTATGATCCCGGCTTTCTGGCGACCGCTTCCTGCCAGTCCGCCATTTCCTACATCGATGGCGACAAGGGTGAATTGCTGTATCGCGGATATCCGATCGAGCAACTCGCCAAGGAATGCAATTTCATGGAAACCTGTTACCTGCTCCTGAAAGGTGAACTGCCTACCAGAGAGCAATACGACGAATATGCGAAAAACGTCGCCGGATATTCGATGGTGCACGAACAGATGCAGTTCTTCTTCCGTGGTTTCCGCCGCGATGCCCATCCGATGTCCGTTCTGGTGGCGACCGTCGGTGCGCTCTCGTCCTTCTATCACGATTCCCTGGACATTACCGATCCGGCCCATCGCGAACTGTCGGCCATGCGCCTTCTGGCGAAGATGCCGACGCTTGTGGCGATGTCTTACAAGTATTCCGTCGGCCAGCCTTTCGTCTATCCGCGCAAGGACATGTATTACACCGCGAATTTCATGCGCATGATGTTCGCGACACCGGCCGAAGACTACAAAACCAACGACGTACTGGTTCGTGCGCTGGATCGTATCCTGATTCTGCATGCCGACCACGAACAGAACGCATCGACCTCGACCGTGCGTCTGGCCGGTTCTTCCGGAGCCAACCCGTTCGCCTGTATCGCCGCCGGTATCGCCTGCCTGTGGGGGCCTGCCCACGGCGGTGCGAACGAAGCGTCCCTGCAAATGATCCGCAAGATCGGCTCGGTCGATAAAGTGGCTGAATTCGTCAAGAGCGTGAAAGACGGTACCGCCGGTACCCGCCTGATGGGTTTCGGGCACCGTGTTTACAAGAATTACGATCCGCGTGCGACCCTGATGCGCGAAACCTGTCACGAAGTGCTGGAAGAACTCGGCCTGAAAGACGATCCGCTGTTCAAGATCGCGCTGGAAATCGAACGGGTGGCCATGGAAGACGATTACTTCGTATCCAGAAAACTGTACCCGAACGTCGATTTCTATTCCGGCATCGTCCAGTCCGCGCTGGGCATCCCGTCCTCGCTCTTTACCGGCATCTTCGCACTGGCAAGAACGGTCGGCTGGATCGCACAATGGAAAGAAATGATTTCCGACCCGGAACAGCGTATCGGTCGTCCACGCCAGTTGTACATCGGCGAACCGCGCCGCGACGTCGTGCCGATGGGACAGAGAAAATAAAACGGATTTTTTCCCTGAAAAACCGCGCAAACCAGCGCGGTTTTTTTTATGTTACGACAGCAGATTCACGATGTTTGTGCTCGTGCCCTTATTGATGGCACGTCTGAAATGAAGATTGCTTTAGTGCCAACGCTGATTTGACCGGGACAATTCTTCAAATAGTGGCTTCTTGCCGGATATTTCTGTTTTTTAGCGGTTTTTTCCGATGTTTTTCAGTGAAAACAGTAGGGGGTGGCATTATTTGAAATCATTGGTTTATTCAAACCCATAAACCACCTTCGCCATCAGCCCTTGCCACATTTGTCGGGACGAATACGTGGCGTTGTAATGTAGACCGAATGACTTGTTACCTTTTTGCATATCGAACCCGATACCCGTTATTATACTGGTTCTGTCCACGATTCGGGTGGAAATACTGTCTGTGGCATTTAGTCCGGAAGCCGAGACTTCCGTTTTGTCCCGTATGTCCCCTAACGCGAAAATGACCGTCAGATCGGCCTGTGGCCTGAATATCCAGCCGTTCCTGTTGACAAAGGCGCCCTGTAAACCAAGACCGACTGGCAGGCTGTAGATATTTTGCGTATCTCGCTCGGTACTGAAAACTGTTCCTTCATCGGTCTTCGTCCTGAAGCCGGATGTGACGAGACGGTCGTACCTTAAGCCAACATGAGGCAAAAGATCGAAAGTGTTGTCGAACCGGATACGGTATTGTCCCTGGATACCGGCACTCCACAGATGGGAACCGACATCTGCCCTGAGCCAATTGCCCATAGACAGGGAAGATGGCAGAGACTGCCGGATATCACTGTTGAAATGCGTATAGGAAATATTCCCCATCACATTCCAGTTATCCCTGTCGTACCCGCCATATAGAGAGGTTCCCCAGAAATCAACATCGTTTTTCGTATGGCTGAAATCCCCCTTCGAACTGGCCGACCCGGAACCGGCCATGAAGGTGATTCCGGCATGACGGTTGGCATCGAAATTGCGGTCAATCCCGCCAATGATTCCCGCCATATCGATCCGGTGGCCAAACCGGGTGGTGTCGCCGCATTCTTTTCCGGAACAAATGGGCATACCGTGATTGCGCTGGTGCATCCCGATCAGATCGACCCACAAATCGATATGTTCTTTTTTGTGCAGGCGGACATCGTCGCCCAGTTGCAGGGTTTGGGGCATGGAAAGGTGTTTTTCGATTGCACGGTTAAATATCCTGGAACCGGAATACGAGAGGTTCTTGACCGCGCCTGCTGTGGCGATCTGGGAAGCGCTGTTGATGACTTCTTCCATTTGTTTCGTGCCGTCGGGCATATACCAGCTGTCGGTGGCACGGGACAGGAAACGGATACCGGTTGTGGCGCTATCGACATCGATTTTCTGTCCCAGGGCCAGTGCGTTCAGGTTGTCAGGGATATCGACGCATGGCAGGACGATACTGTCATGGGCGTCATTGGCATGGACAGTGACCATAACAGTTCCTTTTTCCGTATCGCCTTCGACCCGGTCGAAATCAAGCAGGACATTGCTGCTGTTGATCAGATTGCCATCTTTCCAGCCGTTTCCGCTGTCGTCTATCTGATCGCCGACAGCAATCAGATAGGTGTTGCCAGCATTGGCGCCGGCAATGGTGAGTTTCGCATTATTCCCGATGGTAAGCGTATTGCCGTGAATGGTATAGCCGCCACGGTTATAGGTGTTCATGATGGCGCCATCTTCGATGTCTGTCGCTGAAGCGGCGTGAGCTGCTTTGACGACATGATTGTCATTGACGGTCACGCGGGTTTCGGTACCGCTGGCGATGTGGAGCTCGCTCTGTTTAACAGTACGGTCTTCGGCTATTTCCAGTATCCCGCTGTTCAGGTTCAGTTTCCCGCCTCCGTCTATTCCACTTCCTATATAGGTGTGTTCATGTTCCAGCTGGCTTGTCCCGAAATTCAGAATTCCGCCATTATTGTATATGTCATTCGGTTTACCACCCGCCTCGTTTTCGTCAAAGAAGTTGATGCCTGATATGGTTACTTCTCCATCGGAAAAGATGGCTCCACCAAGAGCAACCCCCGACGGGGCTGCTTCGGCACGGTTTTTGGTAAACGTACTGTCTTTCACTGACAGTTTTCCATACTTGTTGAAAATAGCGCCACCCAATGCAAATGTTGTTTCATCAGATCCGGCAACATTTTTTGTAAAAACACTCTTTTCAATATCGGCATTTATTGTCCGCACAAAAACGGCTCCACCATATGCGAGTCCATCGAATGAGAAGAGATGATTATCAACAAACCGGCTTCCCTGAATTGTAAGAGTACGAGCAAATTTTCCATCCTCCCAACCGGCAATAACACCACCGTTACCGGCGCTGGAATTATTGATAAAATGGCTGTTTTCGACGACAAGTGCGTCAGTACCTGCATCGGAATTTTCTGTCGTTATTGAATCGACCCAGATTATGGGCATATTGGTAGCTATGCCGGGATTGCTGGAGTTACGGATAACGGAATTACGAATTGTTCCCTTTGAATTTCCAACAAGCATCATGACCCGTCCGGGGTGTAGCGTATTGGTAATGTCCTGAATAACTACATGATCGAGTGTAATGGAACTGCCTGTATCAGCATAAAACAGGTAACCGGAACTTGAATTCGATTCGGCAAAACCACCTGTGGCAGATGAGACATTGCCTTCGGCAGACAACTCATATGATCCGAAATTCATGACCGTCAAATTACCGTTGTTCTTGACAGAAAAAGTATCGCCGATGGCTCCTTTTGGAAATATGACATTATGTTTCTGGCCATCAATTGTCATTTTCACTTGTTTGACGGTGATATGAGAAACAAAATCCAGATCGGTCGTAACGTTCAGGTACACATCATCTTCTGTATCGTGCGATTCGATTTCTTTCCAGCTGGAAACATCATAGGATACTTCTGTTGCAAAAGATGGCAACATGAGGGAAATGGTCAATGCGGAAGCACAAAGCGGAATCGTATAAAAATTCATTTGTTTTTTATGTTTATTCAAAGGAAATTTTTCATTTTGAAAAAGAGATATCCGTCAAGCATAATCCTTAAAACAAATATGTTTAATCCATGTTTTTCC
>JAEXJM010000036.1 GCA_023449275.1 Pseudomonadota bacterium
TGAACAGGGGCTGACCGGTGCGACCAACCTGATCAAGTTGCGGTACATCATTTCCAGACGTCTGTCTCTGGTCGGGCAAACCGGTACGGTAACGGCGGTCGATCTGCTCTATGATTTCAAATTCGACTAGAGTGGCAGTTCTGTCAGGAACTGCCACGGCGAAAACTAAATGGGCGTGATTTTTCTGATTGTCTGTTTGATCGTCGTGCCGTTTTTCTCGACAACCAGGATCTGAACCGGATACCAGTTGTCGGCAGGTGCCAGCCAGACACTGGTTTCCTGCCCGTCATCGTTTCGGGTCAGCTGGACAGTTTTGATCTGTCCCATCGGGGTGGCGAGCTCGCCGATTCTGACAACTCTGAATTCCCATGGTTCAGTTTTGCTTCTGCCGGCGACGCTGAATGTCCAGTTTGAGTTCATGACGAACTTGTCAGGATTGGCGCGGGCGATGGAAACCAGCTGCCAGACAATACTTGCCCGGTCCTGTTCCATGTCTCTCATTGTGGCGTTGTTGCCGGACGGATAGGCTACGGTATTTTCAACACGGTTGAATATCGTCGTCATCACGCTTTTGCGCAGGCGCTTTTCCAGATATTTTTCAGGCATAAGTCCTTTTGTCCCGATCTTGCCTTCACTGGAAGCATCCAGGATTTTTCCCAGGAGACCGATACGCGTCTCTGTTTTCAGGGTATAGGCATTCTTGTCGGTTTTCCATTGAATGGATGAGTTTCCATTGACATTCAGGCCGTTGTATTGTGCAGCTACGGTATAGGAGAGGTCAACGGATGGCGGGATATTGACTGCTCTGGATGAATGGGAGGTGGCTGCGCCGGCGACTGATGCCGCCGTCAGTAAACACAGCCATGCAACAATTTGTCGGAAACGTTTCATGTCGAACTCACGATTGGCTTATGATATAGGCAATATGAATGAAAACAGACTAAAAGTCGATGTCTGATACAAAAGGAAACAAACCTTCATGTGAAGAATAGGGTTGAATCCTGCCGATGTATGAGACAGATAGCCGTTCTTTTTGTTCAGCAAATCAAAACACGGCTATTGATAAAACATCTTGGATATTTTTTTCATGGCGCTTTTTTACAAGAAAATCTGGGAACGGTCGGAACTGAAATCGAAAATCAGCAGTTTGCCGAAACCGGTCGTTTTGACCAATGGGGTATTCGATATCCTTCATCGTGGGCATGTCACTTATCTGGCGCAGGCAAGAGAGTTGGGTGCTTCACTGATCGTCGCCGTCAATACGGATGCGTCTGTAAAGCGGTTGGGCAAGGGAGATGACCGTCCGGTCAATTCCTGTGAGGACAGAATGGCGGTATTGGCGGCGCTGGAATCGGTCAGTGCCGTTGTCGCTTTCGATGAGGATACGGCACAGGAAATCGTCAGGCAATGCAAACCGGATATCTATGCCAAAGGGGGCGATTATGATGTCAGTGCCATTCCGGAAGGTAAGGAGGTACTCGCTTACGGCGGGAAAGTTGAAGCTATTGCATTCGAATATGACCGTTCCACGACCGCACTTCTGAAAAAGGTGAGAAAGAACTGAATGGTCAGCTCTGCGGCACTTTAAAAGGCGTCATCGTCATCATCCTGCGAATCCATATTCAACTGGTTGAAGTCAAACAGGTTCCTGTCCATCAAATGGGCGGGAACGACAGTCGAGAGAGATGAAAAAATATTCTCGATTCTTCCGGGATACCGCTTTCCCCAATCCCGCAGCATGGATTTGATGTGCTGCCGCTGGAGGTTTTCTTTTGCTCCGCAGAGATTTTTGGGAAAAACGGGATACTGCTGCATTTCCGCAAATTTTTCAAGATCGGTTTCTTTCACGTTGATCATGGGACGGATAACGATATGTTTTCCGTCTTTCGATTTCAGCTTGGGCGGCATGCTCTTCAGTTTGGAACCGAAAAACAGGTTCAGGAAAAAGGTTTCCAGCGCATCGTCACGATGGTGCCCCAGGGCGATTTTGGTCACGCCGAGTTCACTTGCGACCTTATACAATATTCCCCGGCGAAGCCGTGAACAGAGTGAACAAACCGATTTGCCTTCCGGTATCAGGCGCTGGATGATGCTGTAGGTATCCTGTACCTCAATGTGGTATGGAACCTGTTTTTTTTCCAGGTAAGCCGGAAGAATATCGGTCGGAAATCCGGGAAGCTGCTGGTCCAGATTGACGGCAACAATATCGAAATGGACGGGGGCTCTCGACTGGAGTACGACCAGTATATCGAGAAGGGCAAAGCTGTCTTTTCCACCTGAGACGCAGACCATGACCTTGTCGTTGTCCTCAATGAGGTTATAGTCTCCGATCGCCTTGCCGACTTCGCGGTAAAGCCGTTTCGTCAACTTGTTGTTCTCGAAGCCAGCCCTTAGAAATTGCCTGCGCGTAACCATTATTTTCCGAAACAAAAAGAGTCAGACTTCATCCTTGAAGCGGAAAATCTCGACTCCAATGCTGTCACAGTCTTCATATACATCCGGTTTTTCCGAGGAAACACGAACTGCCCTCACATGAGGGTGGGCCAGCAGCATTTTCGCCACGTCGTCGCAAAGGGTTTCCTGGAGGTTGATGTGGCCTTTGGACGTGCGTTCATAGAGGGTGTCCCGAATGAACGAATAATCGACTACTTCGGCAAGCTGGTCGTTGACCGGAGTCGATATCGACAGTGGAATATACAGGTCGACGTTGATCAACAGACGCTGTGCCCCTTTTTTTTCGAAGTCATAAACGCCGATTTTAACGGGGACTTCATAGTTCTGCAGAAAAAGACGACGGCAGTCCTGGAGTTTTGGGTGAAGAAGTGTATGCATGAGTTTACGAATTGTTTTGTGCGCTCATTTTAGCGACAAACATGACATCCTGCGAGAGGGGAATCAAATGTTGTCCGCCATCGACGACAATCGTTGTTCCGGTTATGGCGGGGGAATTGACGATAAAACAGACGGTCGAGGCGATATCTTCCGGTGTACTCGAACGTCCAAGAGGTGTGTTCTTGTGAGCTATCCTGAAATCCTGTTCAGTCTGTTCACCTGAAACCAGGGTGATGCCGGGAGCAATGCCGACAACACGCAGTTTGGGAGCCAGTTCCTGCGCCAGAAGGGTGGTTGCCGTGTTCAATGCCGCTTTGGACAAGGTATAGGACAGAAAACTCGGGTTCAGGTTGTCCAGTTTCTGGTCGAGAAGGTTGATGACGACTGACTGGGAACCTTCCGGTGTCATTGAATGCAAGGCCCTTGATAAAAGGAGCGGTGCAGTCAGGTTGGTACGCATGTGAAAGTCGAGGGCATGTGCTGAAAAATCGGTGACGCTGTCGTGCTCGAAAACGGATGCGTTATTGACGAGACAACACGGTGTCCCGAGGGATTCTTCAACCCGGTTCAGCAATTGATTGACAGCGGCTTCATCCGTCAAATCACAATGGAGCGCAACCGAACGTTGTCCCATTTTCCGGATATCTTCGGCGGTTGCAATCGCTTCGGCTTCCGAGAATCGATAGTGGACAGCGATATCCCATCCATGTTTCGCAAGAGTCAGGGCGATGACACGCCCGATCCGGCGGGCCGCTCCGGTTACGATAGCGATTTTTGGTCGTTTTTCATTCATGCTGGATAATTTGGATATCCTGTTTTCAATAGATGATGAAATTGTACGCGAATCATGAATGATCGCCTTATATTAACTTATGATTAAGAGTAATTTATGCCATTATTGTCAATTGATGTTTCCGGATTTTGGCCCCTCGTATCCTGTTTTTATTCCTGAAAAATGAATCCACCCGATATTTCTCCCGATTTACTCGCTTTGTCTGCCTCCTTGCAGAAAGGGATCATGGCTGATATTGAAAGAAAATCCGGATGGATATCGTTTGCCGATTATATGCAACAGGTATTGTATGCGCCGGAGCTGGGATACTACAGTGGAGGCCTTGCGAAGCTGGGAACGGGCGGCGATTTTGTGACGGCTCCGGAATTGACGGATTTGTATGGCAGGACGTTGGCAAAGGCGCTGCTTCCGTTACTGGAGCAGTCGGGAGCCTGCATTCTTGAACTGGGGGCTGGAACAGGGAAACTGGCGTTCGATATATTGATGGCGTTACATGACACGGATGTTCATCTGGAAAAATACAGCATTCTTGAACTGTCTTCCGAATTGCGCCAGAGACAGCAGGAGATCCTGACACCATTCGATAATGTGGAATGGCTGTCGACTCTTCCCGATCGGTTCGACGGCGTGATTCTTGCCAATGAAGTACTGGATGCCATGCCTGTTCATCTTGTCAGAAAGACGGAGACTGGATGGTGTGAGGTGGGGGTATCGATTCAGGGAGATAGACTGGCCTTTTCAGACAGATCCTGCGAAAAGTTTCTCTCCGATGCGATATATCGTGCCATTGTCGATCATGAAAACCTGCCGCCCGGTTATATGACGGAAATTCATGTTCACGTCCACGGTTTCATGAAGACGCTTTCGGAAATGATGATGCGTAGCGACCATGCTGCTGCGATTCTGATCGATTATGGATTCCCGTCACGTGAGTATTACCATTCGGACAGATATACGGGTACCCTGATGTGTCATTTCAGGCATCGGGCACATGACGATCCTTTTTTTCTGCCTGGTTTGCAGGATGTAACGACCCATGTCGATTTTACAGGAGTGGCGCAAGCTGCGTCGGATTATGGACTTGATGTAATCTGTTACGCGTCTCAGGCACCGTTTTTGCTGGCGGCAGGTCTGCCGGATTTGGTGTCTGGCGAGTTAGGAGAATCCGGCAGTCGATATGCAGGGCAACTGAAGGCTGTTCAGCAGTTGCTTTCTCCTGCTGAAATGGGCGAACTGTTCAAGGTGATGGTGCTGGGCCACAAAATCGAACCGCCCGCTTTTATGCTCGATATCGATAAAAGCGGGCGATTGTAGACTCCATCAAAAGGCTTATTTCTGCGCCTTTTCCTTCGTCATCATTTTGGCCGTCAGGTCGGAGCGTTTGATCGGTTCGGTCCAGACCTTGATGTCCCTGACCTTGTCGCGTCGCATATCCATTGCCCAGCCACCCCGGCCGGACGTGGTTTCTGCCCATCCTGAAAGCGGAATGGACAAGGGGATTTTGACTGCGGCATTCTTTTTGTCAGCGAGTTGCGTATAAGAATGGAAAACAACCTGTTCCAGGATTTTCTGTGCCGGAGGCGTGCAATTGTCGCGGATATAGGCACGGGCGTTCGGGTTTTGCAGAACCTTCTGCCAGTCGGTTTCACCAGGGACAGTGTTGTACAGTCCCTTGATGAATTTCTGGGCACCCGCCTGTCCATCCCTGAATGTCAGATTGAATTCGTATTGGGCGACGTATGACCAGAGACCCGGCAAGGAATCGGTTTTCTTGTAGTCGTCGACCTTGATCCATTTGCAGTTGTAGGCATCGGACAACATGATTTCCATGTCTTCATCGTTGGGGCGTGCGCACCCCGTCAGTATGGATGCCAGTGAAGCGATGAGAAAAAAGGATATAAGGGATTTGTAACGGGTCAAATTTCGGAAAATCATACGTAAAGCCTGTCAGGTTATGGCAATGGTCTTTTGACTATTTTACAAAAATGTTGCCAAACAGATCAAAAGATATCGTAGCGTACACCAAACTGACCTGTTTGGCCCCATTTTTGTGAATTTTTAATGCTCAGGCACCCCACCAGATGTCTTTTTTCTTCTTGTTCGCCGCTTTCAGCAGTTGCAGGAAAGGATAGGTTCGGGCTGAAAAACTGACGGGAGGTTCCGGTTTGACCACTTCTTTTTTCCTGTCCTGGTTCGGGTCTTTGTCGTCTTTCTCTTCCTCTTCGTCTTCCCCTCGTTCCCGGCGTTCCTGTTCTTCCCTTTCACGCTGTTCGCGCTCTGCCTTTTCCTGTGCCTCGATCATTTTCCGGCGTGCGATTTCCCCTTCCAGTTTGACGATGGCATCAGCCGTCTGCTCGGCGGTAATGATACCCTTGTCGACATCTTTTCCCAGCAGATCCAGAATCTGTTTGGCGTTTTCCTCGAACATCATGATGTCAGCACCGGCTTTGGATTTGAATATCACCAGCATATTTTTCTCCTTGAAATGTGACAGGCAAAAACATAGTGAGAGGGATACCTCAGGTTTCCCTTAACGTTCTTCTATATTGTATGGCTTCTGCAATATGTTCTTGTTTGATGTTAACACTTTGTGCAAGATCGGCGATCGTACGTCCGATCTTGAGTATCCGGTGATAGGCACGGGCTGACCACATGAAGCGGTTCATCGCTTCTTTCAACAGGTTTTCTCCGGATTCATCCAGTTTGCAGAATGTATCGATTTCTTTCGTGCCCAATTGGTTGTTCGCTTTTCCCTGACGGTCAAGCTGGATTCGGTACGCTTCATGCACACGTCTGGCAATGGTTTCAGTCGAGTCTCCCGGTAGTTGTTTCGACAGTTCTTCCTGCTTCAGGGCGTTGACCTGAATCTGGATGTCGATCCGGTCGAGAAGGGGACCTGATATTTTCCGCTGGTAGCGGGCAACGGCATCCGGTGTGCAGTGGCATTTTCCGGATGGGTGACCGAGATAGCCGCATGGGCAGGGATTCATGGCGGCAATCAGTTGGAAACGGGCGGGAAAATCCGCCTGACGTGCCGCACGGGAAATGACGATATGACCCGATTCCAGTGGTTCACGCAATACTTCCAGAACATGGCGGTCGAATTCAGGCAATTCATCCAGAAACAGGACACCTCTGTGCGCAAGGGATACTTCTCCCGGTCTTGGTGAGCTGCCTCCTCCGATCAGGGCGATGGCTGAAGCGGTATGGTGAGGTGAGCGGAAAGGTCTGGTTTTCCATTGTGATGCCTGGAACTTGCCGGTTATGGATGCAATGGCTGCCGATTCGATTGCCTCTTCTTCCGTCATGGGGGGCAGGATGCCGGGAAAACGGGACGCCAGCATCGTTTTGCCTGTTCCGGGAGGCCCACTCATCAGGACACTGTGATTGCCTGCAGCGGCGACTTCAAGGGCTCTTTTGGCTTTTTGCTGGCCTTTCACCTCATCAAAGTCGGGATAAGAAGGGGTAATATTTTCGGTTGTGGACGCAAAAGGTTCCAGTACGGAACTGGCTGGCAAGGCGTTCATGTGGGCGCAGACATCCAGCAGGGTTTTCGCGGGGAAGACAGTCAGGTTCCGGACAAAAGCCGCTTCTTCGGCATTGGCTGATGGCAGGATGAAGCCCTGTCTTGGGGAAATCCTGTTCGATCTGGCAATGGCGAACGACATGGCCAATGCGCCGCGTATGGGACGAAGCTCGCCGGATAAAGACAATTCTCCGGCAAATTCATACTTGTCCAGATGATCGGGATTGATCTGTTTCGATGCGGCAAGAATGCCCAACGCGATGGGCAGATCGAATCGCCCGGATTCCTTGGGCAGGTCGGCAGGTGCCAGGTTGACCGTGATCCTGCGAGCAGGAAACTCGAATCTGGCATTCTGTATGGCTGCCCTGACACGGTCTTTCGCTTCCTTGACTTCTGTTTCAGCCAGTCCGACTATCGTAAAAGAGGGAAGCCCATTCGCCAGATGCACTTCGACGGTGACTTCAGGTGCGTCCATGCCTGCGAGTGCGCGGCTTTTGAGAATGGCAAGGCTCATTTCTTGTCGGATGAAGAAGCACTTTCGGATTGTTGTACCCTGTTTTCAAGGTCGGACAGACGTTTTTCAAGCATGTTGACCCGGTTTTGCAACTGGACAATGGTCAGTTTCTGAACCTCATATTCTTCAGTGGTGACCAGTTCAAGTCTGGATATGGCCTGGGTCAGCATGGCGCGAATGTTCCGTTCAATGTCTTTTGCAGGGGAGCTTTCCATGATCTGTCCCAGCTTCGATTGAAGTTCATCCAGTATTTTTTTACTCATTTCATCTCCTGCCGATAGAAAAAGAATGTTTTGAACGAATTGCGGGACAGACGGCACAATATTAAAGGATTTTAGAGGAGTGAGTCCAATCTGGCGGCCGGATTTGCGCTCCTGTTGTGATACACGTGGTTTTTTCCTCGATGTCTCATGACAAACGCCGGGTGTGTTTGCATGGCAGCCGGTTTTATGGCTGGCCGCGACAATAATTTTCAAATAAGGTTAGTATATGAGTTTCCCGATGGCATCGTTCCCGGCCGGACACAGAGGGGGGAATGTTTTCCACGTTATTGATCCGGAAAAACGGCATGTCTGTGCCGGTGCATCATTTTGATGCCCGCAGAAAATGGGATACAGTTATGAATAACTGAGCATCGACAACAGGTCGGTTTCCGGATACGTTATCATCGGAAATTGACCAATTATGCACTTGTTGTGTACTTGAAGGATTTTTATGGTTCCTCATTTAGTTACCGCATTGAACGGCCCTCTTCTGGAGCTGGAGAAAACGATTATCGATTCGACACCGGCCATTGAAAGATGGTTCAGGCTGGAATGGCAGGATCACACACCGCCATTTTATTGTTCGGTCGATTTGAGAAATGCAGGGTTCAAGCTGGCTCCGGTCGATACCAACCTGTTCCCGGGCGGATTCAACAACCTGTCTGTCGAAATGTTGCCGCTGGCGGTTCAGGCGACGATGGCGGCAATCGAAAAATATTGTCCCGATGCCAAAAACCTGCTGCTTGTGCCGGAGAGCCATACACGCAACACTTATTATTTGCAGAATATCGCTCGCCTGATCAAAATTTTACGCCAGACAGGTCTCGACGTCCGGATCGGTTCGCTGTCGGAAGACATCAAGGAACCGACGCCCATGACGCTGCCGGATGGCACGACCCTGATGATGGAGCCGTTGAAACGTATCAACAATGGTCGTCGTGTCGGTGTAAACGATTTCAATCCCTGTACGATCCTGTTGAATAACGATTTGAGTTCAGGAACGCCCGAGATTCTGAAAAACGTATATGAACAGAGCCTGTTTCCACCTCTTCATGCCGGCTGGACGGTACGCCGCAAGAGCAATCATTTTGCCGCATATGACGATGTTGCCAAGCGTTTCTCGAAGATGCTGGGAATCGATCCGTGGTTGTTGAATCCGTTTTTCTCGAAATGCAGTCATGTCAATTTCAGCGAACATGAAGGCGAGGAATGTCTGGCAGCCAGTGTTCACTCGGTTCTGACGAAAATACGTCGTAAATACAAGCAGTACGGTATTAAGGAAAAGCCTTTCGTTATCGTCAAGGCCGACGCAGGAACCTATGGCATGGGCATCATGACCGTGACTGATGCCAGCGAGGTCAGGGATCTGAACCGCAAGCAGCGCAACAAGATGTCTGTGGTCAAGGAGGGCTTGCAGGTTCGTGATGTGATCATTCAGGAAGGCGTTCATTCCTTTGAACGGGTGGATGAGGCCGTGGCGGAACCGGTCGTTTACATGATTGACCGGTATGTCGTCGGCGGTTTCTATCGGGTCAATGACACACGGGACATCAATGAAAACCTGAATGCACCGGGGGCGCATTTCGTTCCGCTTGCCTTTGCGCAGCAGCATACGATACCGGACAGAAGCGCCGAGCCGGGTACGGCGGCTCCGAACCGGTTCTATATGTATGGGGTTGTGGCGCGGCTGGCGCTTCTTGCGGCTTCCATTGAACTGGAAAGAACCGATCCTGACATGCAGGTATAGCGAAAACGATGGAACTGGCTTTTTTTGCTGACCCGCTTCGCGGGTTCAAGGTTGAAAAGGATTCCACTTTTGCCATGATGACGGAGGCGGTGAGACGGGGGCATCGTATCGTCGCATTCGAACAGGGCGATTTGGCGTTGGACAGGGATGAGGTGATCGTCAGGGCGAGTGCTGTCGAGCTGACCGGTAAGGAAGACGCTGGCTGGTTCCGGGTCGTTGAAACCCGAAACCGGCGTCTTGAAACTTTCGATGCCGTCATTGTCAGAAAAGACCCGCCATTCGACGTCGAGTATGTCAATTCGACTTATTTTCTGGAATTGGCCGAAAAAAAAGGCGCGAAGGTTTTCAACCGTCCCGAAGCGATTCGCAGCCACAATGAAAAGCTGACGATTGCGCAATTTCCCGAATTCATTGTCCCGACGCTGGTCACGTCCGATGAAAGCCGTCTGCGTGCTTTTCATCAGGAACATCATGACGTTATTCTGAAGCCCTTGAATGCCATGGGCGGAGCGGGTGTATTCCGTGTCCGGGTGGATGGCGTCAATCTCGGCGCGATTATCGAAACGTTGACCGGGAACGGCACGAAAACGATCATGATACAGAAATATATTCCCGAGATCGCAAAAGGGGATAAAAGGGTGCTTTTGATCAATGGAAACGTCGTCCCTTTCGCTCTGGCCCGCATTCCGCAAAATGGAGAGACAAGGGGTAATCTTGCCGCAGGTGGCCTCGGAAAGGTGCAAGTCCTTTCACATCGCGACAGGGAAATCGCGGAGACACTTGCTCCGGTGATGGCGGAAAGAGGCCTGTTCCTTGCCGGTATCGATATTATCGGGGACTGGCTGACGGAGGTGAATGTAACCAGTCCTACCTGCTTCAGGGAAATTACGAGCCAGTCCGGATTCGATGTGGCGAAAATGTTTATGGATGAGCTCGAAAAAACGGTTTGACCGGAAAATTTAATTCATTACAATGTATTGAATATGTCGGCATTTTCCATACATGATCATACAGATTGCTGACTTTTAAACATAACTGGACGTTTCTTGAACGTTCTTCTTTTGACTGAAAATGAAACGAGATGGTAGGCATACTCCTTCTTATGCATGAGCCACTGGCAGATGCCTTCATGACGACGGCCATGCACCTTTTTGAGGGTGAACAGGGGCGTATTGAGGCGATCGATGTCAAGCCTGATCAGGATATTTGCGAGGTCAACGGGATTGCCATTGAAGCGATCCGGCGACTTGACGATGGTTCTGGCGTACTGGTCTTGACGGATGTCCTTGGTGGTACTCCTTCCAATTGCTGTCACCAGTTATCTGCCGAAAACAAGGTTCAGGTTCTCACCGGCGTCAGTCTCCCCATGTTGCTCAGGGCGATTACGTACAGACAGAATGATTTGGAAACGGTTATCGAAAAAGCCTTGTCCGGTGGAAAAAACGGGGCGGTTCGTATTGACCCCTGTGAAGATGGTGCATCCAGATAATACCGATGTGGTTTTTTGACGAAAAAAGTTCGATGCGTTGCTGATAAGCAGAACCTTCGTTCGGTTGAGGTTTAATCTCATTACATAAGAATATGGTACAGACGGAACTGGAAATCATTAACAAACTGGGCTTGCATGCCCGGGCATCCGCCAAACTGACGCAGCTGGCTTCCAAGTACAGCTGTGAAGTATGGATGACGCGCAACAATCAGCGCATCAATGCCAAGTCCATCATGGGAGTCATGATGCTGGCTGCAGGGAAAGGCTCCAAAGTCCTGCTTGAAACGGATGGTATCGATGAAGAAGAATGCATGGACGCTTTGAAAAAACTGATCAATAACAAATTTGGTGAAGCGGAATAATTGAATGCAGGCCGGTAAAAATATGGCATCTTTCGCACTGTTCGGAATCTCGGTTTCACGTGGCATTTCCATTGGCCGGGCCCATCTTGTCGCGCGTGCGGCCATGGATACCCGGCATTATCTCGTGCCTCAGGAAAAGGTGGAGGCGGAAGTGGAGCGCCTTCAGAATGCGCTTGATACGGTTCAGAAGGAGCTGGAAGCCATATGGGCAACCCTGCCGCAGGATGCGCCTGTCGAACTGGGCGCATTTCTGGACGTCCATGCCATGATACTGGCTGATGCGACGATTTCGAAAGGGCCCTTCCATATCATCCGGACGCGCCGATACAATGCCGAATGGGCGCTTTTGACCCAGATTGAAGAGTTGTCGGCCCGTTTCGACAATATTGAAGATCCCTATCTGAGGGAGCGAAAGGCGGATATTGAACAGGTGGCGGAACGGATCATGAAAGTGCTGACTGGCACACAGATCGATTTCACGCCGGTGCCAACCGATTCGGATGCCGAGCGGATCGACATGATTGTCGTCGCTTATGACATATCTCCTGCCGACATGCTTCAGTTCCGGGATGATACGTTCAGCGGTTTCGTTTCGGAAATCGGTGGCCGCAATTCGCACGCTGCCATCGTCGCCCGCAGTATCGATACGCCCGCCGTGTTCGGTCTGGCAGGTGCCCTGTCACTCATCAGGCAGGATGACTGGCTGATTGTCGATGCGGATGCAGGGATCGTTATCGTCAATCCGACGTCGGTCGTTATGGAACAGTACAGGGCGAAACAGGCAGCTCAGGCAAA
Source organism: Pseudomonadota bacterium (assembly GCA_023449275.1). Classification (GTDB taxonomy): domain Bacteria; phylum Pseudomonadota; class Gammaproteobacteria; order Burkholderiales; family Burkholderiaceae_D; genus Oxalobacter. The sequence goes on from JAEXJM010000036.1 coordinate 12,322, forward strand.
AGCCCGGAAGAAATTGAGCAGGCTGAAAAAGACGCCGGCAGTGACACTCGATGGAACGCCGGTTTCGCTGCTTGCCAACATTGAGTTTCCGGACGATTGCAAGGCGGCGCTTGAAAACGGGGCTGCCGGAATCGGCCTGTTCCGCTCGGAATTCCTTTTCATGGGGCGCAACGGCAATATCAGCCGGATCCCGGGTGAGGAAGAACAATTCGAGGCTTATAAAAAAGCGGTCACCCTGATGAAGGGACGTCCCGTTACAATCCGGACAATTGACATCGGAGCGGACAAACCGTTTGGTGTACCTGAAACGAGTACATTGAATCCGGCGCTTGGCAAACGGGCTATTCGTTATTGTCTGGCAGAGCCCGATCTGTTTCTTGCCCAGTTGCGGGCCATATTGCGAGCTTCCGCTTTCGGGCCGGTGAAACTTCTGGTTCCCATGCTGGTGCATGCCTTCGAAATCGACCAGACGCTGGCGCTTATTGAAGAAGCCAAGTCCCAGCTCCGGGCAGCCAACAGGAAGTTCGATGAAAAAATCCAGATCGGGGCGATGGTGGAAGTTCCTGCAGCCATTCTTGGTTTGCCGATGTTCACTTCGCGTCTCGATTTCATTTCGATCGGCACGAATGATCTGATTCAGTATGCATTGGCGATTGACCGGGTCGATCCGGAAGTCGCGTATCTCTATAATCCCTTGCATCCGGCAATCCTGACGATGCTGTCGATGACGATATGGGCTGCGGACAAGGCAAAGATACCGGTATCGATCTGTGGCGAAATGGCGGGGGATGCCCATTTGACACGCTTGCTGCTGGGGATGGGATTGCGTGAGTTTTCGATGCATCCGGCACAGCTTCTGAACGTAAAACAGGAAATTCTCTCAAGCAATATGGCCTTGTTGAAGCCCAAAGTCGACAAAGTTTTGTCGCTGGTGGAAGAATCCGAGATTGAAGAGGCGGTAAGGCAGCTGGAGCTTGAAAAGATGGATGATGAAAGCTAGAGAGTGTTTGCTTGCCGGGGAAATCGTGTTTGGTTGTTTGTGTGCTGGTTTGACGATATGAAATGACTTCGTTATGCTAGCGATATTGCGCCGATTTGAACGAGACAGCTTGCGGGCGCAGAGGGGATCCTGAATAAATACGGCTAAAGCGAGCTTGAAAGCAGGCCCGATATGCTGACGCTATTGGGCTTCTTTTTTTTCAGGAACAGGTTAACGGGATGGTCGTTGCATTACCGGTTGGCGACCATCGATTAAGACAGAATATTCATGCCATCAGTAGGAATCGTTGCACCACAGTCCATGCATTTTGCCGAGCCGCTTGTTTTGCAAAGCGGGGCAATGATTGCGGATTACACGCTGGTTTATGAAACATATGGCGAACTGAATGCGGATAAATCCAATGCCGTGCTGGTTTGCCATGCCCTGAATGCTTCCCATCACGTTGCCGGTTATTATGCCGACAATCCTAAAGATACCGGATGGTGGGATAATATGGTCGGTCCGGGAAAATCGGTCGATACCAACCGTTTTTTTGTCATCGGAGTCAATAATCTGGGATCGTGTTTCGGCTCGACCGGCCCGATGAACATCAATCCCGAGACCGGGAAACCTTATGGAGCTGATTTCCCTGTTCTGACTGTTGAGGATTGGGTCAATGCTCAGGCCAGACTGGCTGACGTGTTGGGTATCCACCAGTTTGCCGCCGTGATGGGCGGTTCGCTGGGGGGAATGCAGGCACTTTCCTGGACTATGCAATATCCTGACAGGGTTCGTCATGCCGTCATTATCGCTTCGACTGCACGTCTCTCGGCTCAGAATATCGCTTTCAATGACGTTGCACGACAGGCGATCCTGAGCGATCCGGATTTTCATGGAGGCGATTTCTATGCGCATGGTGTCGTTCCGAAGAACGGCTTGCGTGTCGCGCGTATGGTAGGGCACATCACTTACCTTTCCAATGACGACATGTCGGAGAAATTCGGCCGTGATCTCCGTTCGGGTGAATACAAGTTTGGGTATGGTGTCGAGTTTGAAATCGAATCATACCTGCATTATCAGGGGGAGAAATTCTCGGCCTACTTCGATGCTAACACGTATCTGCTGATCACACGGGCTCTGGATTATTTCGATCCGGCGGCCCGGTACGGTGGTGATCTGGACAAGGCGCTTGAGGGAACGAAGGCGGATTATCTGCTGGTGTCGTTTACGACGGACTGGCGGTTTTCACCTGAATGCAGCCGGGCGATTGTGCGCTCACTGATCAGCAACGGACGAAAAGTCACTTATGCGGAAATCGATGCGCCTCATGGCCATGATGCCTTCCTTCTGGAAGATGAACGTTATCACAAGGTGGTCAGATCGTATTATGAGCATATCTGGCAGGAAATTGGCGGAGGCAAACATTCATGAATATGCCCAAACTGAAAAATCTGCGTGCAGACCTCGCTTTCATTTCCAACTGGGTTGAGGATGGCGCGCATGTCCTCGATTTGGGTTGTGGTGACGGAGCTTTGCTTGAATATCTTCAGGCGACGAAAAATTGTACAGGCTATGGCGTCGAGATCGACGATTTGAAAATACCGGGGTGTGCTCTTCGGGGGATCAGTGTCATTCAGCATAATCTTGAAAAAGGACTGCCTTTTTTCAGGGACGATTCGTTTGATACGGTTTTGTGTCTTTCCGCTTTGCAGATGATGCAGCATGTTGAAGGCCTGTTGAGGGAAATGGTCAGAGTCGGTAACGAAGCGATAGTTTCTTTCCCGAATTTTGCCTACTGGCCTCACCGGTTCTCTTTGTTGGGAGGAAAGATGCCGGTTTCGCTGGAGTTGCCTTATGAGTGGTATGACACGCCTAATCTGAGATGTGCGACCCTCAAGGATTTTGAAAATCTGGCAGATCTGGTCGGCTGGAAGGTGATTGATTGTGTGGCCTTGCATGACGGGAAACCGGTGACTTTCATGCCGAACTGGCGGGGCAGTCTGGCTGTATTCAGACTTCAGAAAAAAATCATTCAGAACGCCAATAATGTCATCCGATAAAAAGTGGAAAGCCATACTCGATCCGCGTTTGCTGATCTGTGTTTTCCTCGGTTTTTCGTCGGGATTGCCGCTGTTCATCCTGTTGACGCTTTTGCAGGCATGGCTTTCGAAATCGGGACTCTCCGTCAAATCGCTCGGGCTTTTTGCCCTTGTCATGTTCCCTTATACGTGGAAGTTTCTCTGGGCGCCTTTGATGGACCGGTATTCCTTTCCTTTTCTGGGAAGGCGTCGTGGCTGGATGGCGCTCACGCAGGTTCTGCTTTTTCTTTGCATCGGTTTTCTTGGCTGGCTCGATCCTGTCACTGAACTGACACTGGTTGCCGTATTGACGACGCTGATCGCTTTTCTCTCGTCGAGCCAGGATATCGTGGTGGATGCCTACAGGCGTGAATTGTTGCCTGATGAGGAACAGGGCCTGGGCAGTGCGATTCATGTGAATGCCTATCGCGTTTCGGGAATGGTTCCAGGTGCACTGTCACTCATCCTGGCGGATATGATGAGCTGGTCTGGCGTTTTCTGGATTACCGCTGCGTTCATGCTGCCCGGACTGGTTTGTACACTCGTTATTCGTGAGCCTGAAATTCATGGTGCGCCTCCGAAAACGATCCGTGAGGCGGTCATTCTGCCTTTTACTGAATTTATCGGTCGGGCCGGATGGAAAAGTGCCCTGTTCATTTTATCGTTCATTTTTCTGTACAAGCTGGGTGACAGTCTGGCAACGGCACTGGCGACCAAGTTCTATCTTGATCTGGGATTTACGATGACCCAGATCGGCGTGATTGCCAAGACGACAGGATTCTGGGCGAGCCTGATCGGTGGTCTTCTGGGCGGTATATGGATTATCGGACTGGGTATCAACCGCGCCCTTTGGATTTTCGGCGCGATTCAGGCATTTGCCATTCTGGGATTCTCATGGATGTCGCTTGAAGGGGCCAATCCGATGCTGCTGGCTGCCGTGATCGGTTTCGAGGCATTCGGCGTCAGTCTGGGTACGGCAGCATTTGTGGCTTATATCGCGACGACAACAGATGAACGCTATACTGCCACGCAATTTGCGCTGTTTACGAGTCTGGCGGCGGTTCCCAGGACGTTCATCAACGCTTCGGCCGGGTATATCGTCGATCAGACAGGCTGGTTCATGTTTTTCAATCTGTGTTTTATCCTGGCAATACCGGGCATGATGTTGTTGCCGAAGATTGCACCCTGGCGACAAAAACGGCAATTAACACAAGAACAATAAAAATATTTCCATGATGAGTGTAAAATTTCCGGTTTGAAAAACAAATCGCTTCTTGCCTGATTTTTATGGCAATAATCAGGCAACAGATGAATGATTCCCGAACAGATGAAGGGATCATTCACAAATGAATTGAAAATGGGAGAAAGTATGGCGCAGGAATTTTTGGAAATGCCTGACAAGGACGGTTTCTTTGGTGAATTTGGCGGGCAGATGATTCCGCCTGAATTGAAAGCGGTGATGGATGATATCGCAAAGGCCTACGAAGAGGTTCGCAATTCAAGGGAATTTCAGGATGAACTGTCTGACCTTTATACCCATTATGTGGGTCGTCCCAGTCCTATCTTCTATGCAAAAAGACTGACGGAACGTCAGGGTGGGGCACGTATCTTCCTGAAGCGTGAAGACCTCAACCATACCGGCGCCCATAAAATCAATCACTGTCTGGGACAGGCTTTGCTCGCCAAGCATATGGGCAAGACGAAAGTCATCGCTGAAACCGGTGCCGGGCAGCATGGCGTGGCCATGGCGACGGCATGTGCGCTGGTCGGTATCCCCTGCGAAATCCATATGGGCGAAATTGATATCGCGAAAGAGCACCCGAACGTCACCAAAATGAAGATTCTGGGATGTGACCTGATCTCTGTCTCCCGTGGAACCAAAACGCTGAAAGATGCGGTCGACAGCGCTTTTGAAGAATATCTGAAAGATCCGAAAAACTTCCTGTATGCGATCGGGTCCGTTGTCGGGCCTCATCCGTTCCCTAAAATGGTCCGTGACTTCCAGAGCATTGTCGGCAAGGAAGCGCGTGAACAGTTCCTGCAGCGGGAAAACAAACTGCCGGATGTCGTGACAGCCTGCGTTGGTGGCGGTTCCAATGCGATTGGCATTTTTACGGAATTCCTGCCGGATGAATCCGTCAGACTGGTCGGTATCGAACCGGCCGGAAAGGGGCTCGATACACCGGATCACGCGGCAACCTTGAGCCTTGGGACGAAAGGTATACTGCATGGTTTCAAATGCTATAGTCTGCAGGATGAAAAAGGCAATCCGTTGCCTGTTTATTCGATTGCTTCCGGACTGGATTATCCGGGTGTCGGCCCACAGCACTGTTATCTGAAGGATATCGGTCGCGTTCAGTACGAAGCGATAACGGACAAGGAATGTCTGGACGCTTTTCTTGTCCTGTCGCGTATCGAAGGCATTATCCCTGCGCTGGAAAGTTCCCATGCCGTGGCCTATGCCATGAAAGTCGCCAAGGAACTGGGCCCGGACAAGACCATTCTGGTCAACCTTTCCGGAAGAGGCGACAAGGACGCTGATTTCATCGCCAATTATCTCGGAATCAACTGATCAGATATCTGCGTCATACCGTATGGTAAGGGGGGCGTGGTCTGAAAAGCGCTCCTCCTTGTAGATTCCGGCCGATACCGCTTTGCTGGCAATACCGGGGGTAGCAATCTGGTAATCGATTCGCCATCCGACATTTTTTGCATAGGCCTGTCCCCGGTTGCTCCACCATGTGTATGCCTCACCTGTCGTGTCCGGGTGCAGCATGCGATAGACATCGACCCATCCCAGCTCGTCGAATACATGGGTCAGCCATGCCCGTTCTTCCGGCAGGAAGCCGGAATTCTTCTGGTTGCTTTTCCAATTTTTCAGATCGATTTCCTTGTGAGCGATATTCCAGTCACCGCAAATAATGAATTCACGGCCGCTTTCTTTCAGTTTCTTCAGATACGGATAAAATTCGTCCATGAACCGGAATTTGGCTTGCTGGCGTTCCGGTGAGGAAGAGCCTGAGGGGGCATAAAGGGAAACGAGGCTGAAATCACGGAAATCACACTGAATGTACCGACCCTCCCGATCGAATTCCTGACTGCCGAATCCATGTTCAACATGATCGGGTGCCGTTTTTGTGTAAATACCCGTTCCCGAGTAACCTTTCTTGTCCGCGCATTCAAAGTATCCCTGATAGCCAGCCGGTGAAGCGACGGCAGGAATGATATCGCATGACTGTGCCTTGATTTCCTGAAGACAGACGAAGTCGGAACCGGACTTGTCCATCCAGTCGAGAAATCCTTTCTTCACGGCGGAACGAATGCCGTTCAGGTTGATGCTTGTAATTGAGAACATGGCCTTTTTGAGTAACTGAAAACAGGATGATACTAAAAATAAAACGAACGTGTGCAAACTACCTCTTCGTTGAACGACACGTTACAATATCGTTGTTCTGTTTAAGAGATTGGGGATTGAAGTGAGTCAGTTAAGAGAAGAGTTTATCCGTTTTGCGGTCGATTGCGGTGTATTGCGTTTTGGGGAATTTGTCACGAAAGCAGGCAGGATGTCTCCCTATTTTTTCAATGCAGGTTTGTTCAATGACGGCCAGTCCTTGGGCAAGCTTGCGGATTATTATGCCGATACCCTGCTGGAATCGGGCGTTTCTTTCGATATGCTGTTCGGGCCGGCTTACAAGGGCATTCCTCTGGTGGCCGCTGTTGCGGTTTCACTGGCGAAGAAAGGACGTAATGTCTCGTTTGCCTACAATCGCAAGGAAGCAAAAGACCATGGCGAAGGTGGCGTGATTGTCGGTGCACCTTTAAAGGGTAAGGTTGTGATTATCGATGACGTGATTTCGGCTGGCACTTCCGTGAACGAGTCCGTCAATATCATTCGAGGTGCCGATGCGACGCCGGGTGTCGTTCTGATCGCTCTTGACCGGATGGAACGCTCCGGCAAGGACGATGCCCTTTCCGAACTTTCCGCCGTTCAGGAAGTGCAAAAAGCATATGATATGCCTGTATTGTCGATCGCCAATCTGGATGATCTTCTGGGATATCTGGAAAAAGCCGGCGCATCTCCGGAAATGACGCAGTACCAGAAAGCAGTCAAGGCCTACCGCGACAAATATGGTTCTGTAAAATGACAAAAAAGCCCCTGAAAGGGGCTTTTTCTTTTGGCTGGTGATTACTTGCTGCCATGTCGGCCCGAGCAGACAGGACATTCAGGATTGCGGTCTATCTGGATACGTGTCCATTCCATCGTTAGCGCATCCAAAAGCAGCAATGATCCAGCCAGTGGTTTTCCGATACCGGCAGCAAGTTTCAGGGCCTCGGCCGCTTGCATGGTGCCGATGATACCGACCAGCGGCGCGAATACGCCAACTTGCGCAGCTTTCAGATCCTCGAAATGCTGGTCTTCAGAAAACAGGCAAGCGTAACAGGGCGAGTTTTTCTGGTGTGGATCGTAAACGGAAATTTGTCCATCGAACTGGACAACGGCTCCGGATACCAGTGGAACTCCTGCTGCCATACAGGCACGATTGATAGTCAGGCGTGTCTTGAAATTGTCTGTACAGTCCAGTACGACATCTGCAGTTCTGACAAGTTCCGGCAAAGATGTTTCATCCATGCGGTCGGTGATCGTCATGATATCGATCGTCGGGTTGATGCCGGTGAGCGTCTGTTTTCCGGACATGGCCTTGTTTTGGCCGATACGGTCGGTCGTATGCAGAATCTGGCGCTGGAGATTGGTCAGTTCGACCTGATCATCGTCGACCAGTGTCAGTTTCCCGAAACCGCCAGAGGCCAGATACATGGAAGCAGGAGAACCCAGTCCTCCTGCTCCGATGATCAATGCATGTGAACGGGCGATTCTTTCCTGACCTTCAAAACCAAGATCTTTCAGCAGGATGTGACGCGAATAGCGTACTTTCTGTTCTTCATTCATCGCTTTTCCAATCCGTTGCCGGCTTATTTTTTCCTGGTTTCGTCGTGTTTCTTTTCGTCCGGTTTGGCTTTGGACAGCTGAACGGGTTTACCTTTCAGATGGTTCAAGGCCTGCATCAGCTGGAAGTCTTTCCTGGTACCATATTCAATCGGTTTATAGTTTTTGGCCGATTCAAGCAACTTGATTTCTTCCTCCGTATTCAGCCGGTCTTCATTTTTGACCTCATCCGAACCGTTGGAAAGATGTTTTGACAGGTCGGCTTCACGAAGACGCAAACCGTTGATACCATCGCCTTCGGCCGTTTCATCGACCATCAGATCCGGCACAATGCCTTTGGCCTGAATGGAACGTCCGTTTGGCGTGTAATAGCGGGCAGTCGTCAGCTTGACGGCAGTGTCCTTGGATAATGGGCGGATCGTTTGTACCGAGCCCTTGCCGAACGTCTGTGTTCCCATGATGGTGGCACGTTTGTGATCCTGAAGCGCACCGGCAACGATTTCAGAAGCTGAGGCTGAGCCGATATTGACCAGCACGACGACCGGAACGGTCTTGATTTGAGGCGGCAGTTTTGCCAGAGGGTCATTCAGAGTCCGGCCTGCATAGTATTCCGGACGGGCGTAAAAGATCGCTTTGGATTCCGGCAATTGCCCATTGGTCGATACGACGACGGAATCCTGTGGCAGGAAGATGGAGGAAACCCCGATCGCCCCCGGCAGGATACCGCCAGGATCGTTCCTGAGGTCGAGAACGACCCCCTTGATGTTCGGGTTTTTGGCGTAGAGCTTGTTGATATGGTTGACCAGGTCTTCTACCGTCGGTTCCTGAAACATGGATACACGCAGCCAGGCATATCCCGGTTCGATCATTTTGGATTTGACGCTTTTGACCTGGATTTCTTCACGGACAAGGGTGATGACGATCGGTTTTGTCACATTTTTGCGGGCAATCGTCAAAGTGATTTTGGTATTGGGTTCACCACGCATTTTTTTGACAGCGGCATCAAGCGTCATGTCCTTGACCGAAGCGCCGTCCAGCTTGGTGATCAGATCACCCGGTTTGATGCCGGCACGGTAAGCCGGGGTGTCTTCAATCGGCGAGATGACCTTGACGTAGCCGTCTTCAGTACCGACTTCGATTCCGAGGCCACCGAATTTGCCAAGCGTACCTTCCTTGAGTTCCTGAAAGGCGTTTTTGTCGAGGTAGGCTGAATGGGGGTCAAGTGAACTGACCATACCGGAGATGGCATCAGTCAACAGTTTTTTGTCTTCGACAGGTTCGACATAGTCGGATTTGATCAGTCCGAATACGTCTGCCAGTTGTCTCAATTCATCAAGAGGAAGAGGAGCCGTCTGCTTCTGGGCCATGGCAGAGAATTGTACCGACGCGAAAATGCCGAGGATCACCCCGAGCCCCACCAGCAGAATGTTACGAAATTTGTTGCGCATGTATCACCTAGTCGATATCCAGTCCGAAGGGTTTAAAGCCTGTCCACTACGTCGTAATTCGAAGTATAACCCGGTTTCACCGTTTTCACCGCTGTTGCCTGCCGTAGCGACGGTTTCGCCATTGCTGACAGTATCGCCCACCCGTTTGTTAAGGGATTGAGCATTCCCATAAATCGTCATGTAATGGTCACCGTGGTCGATAATGATCAATTTTCCGAAACCGCGGAGAGTGTCGGCGAAAATGACTTTGCCTTCCGCAACGGAATGAACCGGTGCGCCGGCAGGGGATTTGATGAATATGCCTTTCCAGCTTGGGCCATCGGCTCGTTTCATGCCATATCTGGCCGTGATCGTCCCCTGTACAGGCATACGCAGGGAACCCCGTTTCCTGCCGAATGCGCTTGCAGTATCCGCCTTGTATGGCGTTTCCCGAATGATTTCAGCCTGCGACTGTTTTTGTGAGCGGGATCTTCGGGCTGACTGCCTGGTCTGTTTTGCCTGTTTTCTGGCTTGCTGTTCAGCCAGACGTGCTCTTTTTTCAGCGGCTTTTCTTTGTTCTTCAATTTTCCTGGACAGACGGTCGACCAGTCCAGCCAGGCGCTTTTCGTCCTGCGCAAGGCGTTCGGCTTCTTTTTTCTGGTGGCTTAACTTGTCTGACAGTTGTGCGACCAGTGCGGCATGGTGTGCTTTCTCCCTTTCGAGAAGCTGTTTCTTTTCGCTGGTCCTGCTGACGATTTTTTCCAGTTCCTGCCGGGTTGTCCTTGTCTCGTTTTTCTTGGCGTCAACTGTCTTGATGTTCTGGCGAAGGGATGCGATCAGTTGTGAATACGCTGTCGAATAATAGTTCATGTATTGCATCTCACGACTGATCCGGTTGGGATTATCGCCGGAAAACAGCAGCTTCATCCGGTCTTCACCGCCGGATACGTATTGTTGCTGCATCAGTTTTGCCAGTTGCTTTTGCTGTTTTGCGACCGTTGCCGAGAGCTGTGCCTGTTCGGAAGAAAGCTGAGCCAGCTTGTTTTCTGTGGCCGTTTTCTTTTGGCCGAGTTCCGCGAGAGAACGTTCCGTCGTCGAAATGGCTTTCTGGGATTGGGTCAGCGCTTCACTGGCCTTGCTTTTGGCGACTTCGGTTTTCCCGATTTCCTTTTTCAGGGTATTCAATCGGGTATGGACTTTTTTCTGTTCGGTTTCAGCCGCCTTTTTCTGTCTGGCAGGATCGGCCGTTTTTTTGATGGGTGTTTTGGACTTGCCACGCCTGGGTGTGGTTTTCTTGCTGGCCTGTTTCTGTCTGGTGGTTTCCGTTCTTTGTCTGGCGTGAACAGACAGCGACGAGGCTGCCGCATAGACAAGCAGGAAGAGGAAAAAGAGTGCTTTTTTCATGCATTTTGCGAGGCAAAACCGAATCGGTTCATTTTGCCTCAAAAAGGTAGCTGTCGCAAAATCAACTTGCGCTGCCCTGTGCTTCGACTTCCTGAAGTGCCTCGGCAATTTGTGCCGGATCGCCAAGGAAATAATGACGTATCGGTTTGAGGTCGTCGTCCAGTTCATATACCAACGGTTGTCCGGTCGGTATATTCAGCAGGGCGATATCCTTGTCGCTGATACCATCCAGTTCCTTGATCAGGGCGCGCAGGCTGTTGCCATGGGCGGCCACAAGAATGCGTTTTCCCTTGCGGATTTCCGGTGCGATCGATTCGAGCCATAAGGGTTTGACGCGCGCGACCGTGTCTTTCAGGCTTTCCGTCAGGGGAATTTGTTCACGATTCAAAGAGGCGTAGGCAGGGTCGTTATAGGATGTTCTCGGATCACCGGGATGGAGTGGCTCGGCAGCGACTTCGTAGCTTCTGCGCAACATATGAACCTGGTGTTCACCATATTTTCTGGCGGTTTCAGCCTTGTTCAGACCCTGGAGCGCACCGTAATGGCGTTCATTCAGATGCCAGTCGCAAACGACCGGTACCCACATGAGATCCATTTCATCGAGCACGATCCACAGGGTTCTGATGGCTCTTTTCAGCACAGAAGTGTAGGCCAGATCAAATTCGAAACCGGCTTCCCGCAAGATGCGACCAGCAGCGCGGGCTTCTTTCTTGCCCCTTTCGGTCAGGTCCACATCAGTCCAGCCGGTAAACCGGTTTTCAAAATTCCAGATGGACTGCCCATGCCGCATGAAAACTATTTTATGCATAATCGAAATGAATATTAGTTATCTCGAATGTCTCGTGTCTTTCTATTTTATAATGTATCAGTTTGATTATCGTTGACTTCTAGCAGGTATATCTCGTGAATTTTATTAAAGACAACATTTTTTTGATTTGTGTGGCCTTGTATTGTATCGGGGCGCTGGCGTGGCCTTTTATCCGGAAAGGGGCGAAAATTTCCCATGCCGAAGCGACAAGAATGATCAATAAAGGCAAAACAACCATTATAGACATTCGCAATGTGAAACAGTATCAGGCCGGACATATTCTGAATGCGGTTCATGTTCCCCTGTCCGATCTTGAGGAAAGGCTCCCCAAACTTGATAAATTCAAGGGGCAGACTATTATTGTGGTTGACGAGTCGGGAAAGGATTCCGGCAAGGCAGCGTCCATTCTGCAGAATGCCGGGTTCAAACCGGTCAACAGCCTGCAAGGTGGCATGGAAAAATGGGTCGGTGAAGGTTTGCCGGTCACTAAATAGGAGAGGAATACGGTTATGACGGCTAATGTCGTGATGTACAGTACAACGGTTTGTCCTTATTGCCGGATGGCGGAACAGCTGTTGAAAAACCGTGGTGTCACGGAGATCAAAAAGATTCTTGTCGACGGTGATGAAAAGCTGCGTGCGGAAATGATGGAAAAAACCAATCGCCGCACAGTGCCGCAGATTTTTATCGGTGATACCCATGTCGGTGGTTTCGATGACCTGTCTGCGTTGGACAAGGCGGGTGGTCTGATGCCCCTGCTTGAAAAAGTTTAACCATTTTATAAATATTATCCGGAGTAAATATGTCTTCCGAGGCTACTCAACCCGTTTTTCATATCCAAAGCGTTTATTTAAAAGATTTGTCCCTTGAACAGCCCAATTCCCCGGCTATTTTTCTGGAAAAACAGATGCCGGAGCTGGAAGTGGCGATCAATGTCGGCTTCGAAGCGTTGGGAGAAACGACGTTTGAATCGACAGTAACGGCAACCGTTACTGCCAAGATCGGTGAAAAGACCGCTTATCTGGTTGAAGGAAAACAGGCCGGTATTTTCGAAATCCGCGGTATTCCGAAAGAAGCGATGGATCAGATCCTTGCCATTTCTTGCCCTTCCATTATTTATCCCTATTTGCGGTCGAATATTGCCGACATGATTTTGAGGGCGGGATTCCCTCCGGTACATCTGGCTGAAATCAACTTCGAAACGTATTTCCAGGATCGTATGCAGGCACAGGCTCAGGCGGCACAGGCTGGTGAAACAAAACCCAACTGATTCAGTCCATTCAGTTTTTCAGTACCGGAACGACAGAAAATGAACATTACTGTTCTTGGCGCGGGGGCATGGGGAACCGCCATAGCCATTCATCTTGCGCAGCGGCATTCGGTCATGCTTTGGGACCGTAACAAAAAGGTGGTAAGTGAAACAGCCAGGACACGTCAGAATATGACGGGTTTGCCGGGATATATATTGCCTGAAAACATCGAGCTGACTTCCAGCTTCGACAATGCCGTTTCACATGGTTCTGGTACGGATGCGTTGGTGATCATTGCCACTTCTGTTTCGGGTTTGCGTTCCGTTTCCGAAAGGCTGAAAAACACGGCGACGCGTAATGTAATCTGGCTGTGCAAGGGATTTGAGGAAAATACCGGATTGTTGCCGAATCAGGTTGTTGCCGGGATACTTGCCGAACGGGTTGATATAGGTGTTTTGTCCGGCCCGTCTTTTGCACAGGAAGTCGCGGCCGGATTGCCCTGCGCACTGACAGTGGCATCGAAATCGATGGCTCTGAGAAAAATGGTAGTCGAAGCCGCCAATGGTGGCAGTATGCGGATTTATTCCAGTGATGACGTCACGGGTGTAGAAGTCGGGGGGGCTGTCAAGAATATCCTGGCTATCGCCACAGGCATGTCAGACGGACTGGGCTTCGGGATGAATGCGCGTGCTGCACTGGTCACCCGTGGTCTTGCCGAAATTACCCGCCTGGGCGTCGCTCTGGGCGGGAGGCTGGAAACATTCATGGGATTGACCGGAATGGGTGATCTCATCCTGACTTGCACTGGTGACCTGTCACGTAATCGTCGTGTCGGTCTTGAGCTGGCAAAAGGGAAGACTCTGGAGACGGTCATTGCCGAACTGGGGCATGTCGCCGAAGGGGTACGCTGTGCGCAGACTGTCCGGATGCTTGCCGCCAAGGCTGGTGTTGAGATGCCGATTACCAACGCGATTGTCGGTGTGCTGTTTGACAAGGTCTCGATCAAGAGCACGGTTTCACAGCTTCTTTCACGCCATGTCCGGGATGAGACGGACGGTCTTTACCTGAAAGAACCCTGAGGCGGCAGTTTTGTCAGTATTTTTCGATCAATCCGGTTTGCCCTCCTCGTCCAGAAGAACACGATTCCATAGCTTCTTGACTTCATTGACCTGGTCGATCACTTCGTCCGGTTCCACTTTGGCCTGATCGGCACCCTGCATGCGGATTTCATGTTGCCGTTTCCTGAAATTCCGGTAAATGGCGGATACCTTTTCTCCTGATTCTTCGGGAATCAGGCCCAGTTTTTCACTCATCTTCAACAGTGCGATGTTGCCGAAATTGTCAGTCAGTTCCGGATACTCAAGGGAATGTTCAAGCACGAGGTATTGAACGATGAATTCGATGTCGATCATGCCTCCTGCATCGTGCTTCAGATCGAAAAGCCCAGACCGGTTCGGGTGACCTTCATGTATTTTCTGACGCATGTCGAGGATTTCCTGCCGGAGCCATTTGGGATCGCGTGGCTGGCGCAATATCCGGTTGCGCAATGCTTCAAACCGGTTTCCGATACTTGTGTCTCCGGCGCAGAAACGGGCACGTGTCAATGCCTGATGTTCCCATGCCCACGCGGATTCCGTCTGGTAGCGTTCGAAAGAATCAATGGAAGATACCATCAGGCCACTGGCACCGTCCGGTCTCAGGGCAATGTCGATATCGAACAGAATGCCTGCGGCCGTTGAACTGGTCATCCAGGTGATGAAACGCTGTGCCAGCCGGGCATAGAGCATGGGGGCATCAGGATGATCGTCGTCGTACAAAAATATCAGGTCGAGATCGGAAGCATAGCCCAGTTCCTTTCCGCCCAGTTTTCCGTAGGCGATGATGGCAAATTGCGGGATATCCCTGTGTCGTTTCGGCATGGCCAGCCAAACCTCTTTAAGAGCGGTTGCGACGATGATGTCCGCCAGTTTTGACAAATGATCCGCCAGCCTTTCGACGGTGAGGCCTCCTGCCAGATCCTGAGCCAGAAAACGGAAAAGCTGTGCATGGTGTGCCTCTCGCAGGGTGTCCATCATCAGTTCGGTATCACCACGTTGCAATTCGAGCTGATGTTCCAGTTCCCTTGTGAAAAAAGACCAGTCCGGAGCGGCGAGCAACGTCCGTGCGTCAAGCAGTTCATCCAGAAGAATCGGATGGCGCGTCAGGTAACGGGCGGCCCACTCGCTGGCGTCAAGCATGTGTATCAGGCGCCGGGTGGCGGCGGGATATTCGGTCAGGAGTGAAAGATAGGCTGTTCGGCGGGCGATCGATTCGAGGAAGTCAAGAAGCCGTCCCAGTGTCACGACAGGTGAATGTCTGCTTTTCAGCAATTCAGGCAGTGTTGCATTGATCAGGGTGAACAGTCTGGTTCGGGTATCGTCCGATAATGACTGGATGCGGCTGGTTTTCCAGAATGACAGGAGTCTTCTTGCCGCATTGTTGGCTTCGGCGAAACCGAACGATTCCAGTTTGGTTTCGATGGCATGAATCTGTTCGTTTTCCGTCTGGCTGGCAAGGAGTGGCTGTGGAATGACCGGTTTCGAATTATCCTGTGATGACGTTTTGTCGCTGAAAATCTCGTCGAACTGGGAAGAAACGAAATTCCGGTATTTTTGCAATTCATCGAGAAGTTCTCCACTTGTGTTCATTCCCATTGATTTTGCGATAAGCAAAAGATCGTTTTCATTGGCGGGAAGCGAATGGGTTTGGGCGTCGTCGAGATACTGGATACGGTGTTCCAGATTTCGCAGGAATGTGTATGAATCGAGCAGGGTACTGGCAATATCGTTGTCGAGCTGTCTTTTTTCAACAAGCACACGGAGGATGTGCCGGGTGGATTTGTCCTGGAGAGCAGGGTCTCTGCCTCCCCGGATCAGTTGAAACATCTGGGCCAGAAATTCGATTTCACGGATACCGCCGCGCCCGAGTTTGACGTTATTGCTACGTTCCGGATGGAGTCTTTCCTGCCGGACGACATCTGCACGGATCTGCTGGTGCAGGTTACGGATGGCGTCGATAACGCTGAAATCCAGATATCGTCGGTAGATGAAAGGATGCACGATTTCCTGGAGAATCCTGATATCGTCGGGATGGCCGGTGATCGGACGTGCCTTGATCCAGGCGTATCTTTCCCATTCACGGCCCTGAACAATCAGATATTGCTCAACCATGTTGATACTGGCCACCAGTGGCCCGGATTCTCCATTAGGCCTCAAAGCCATGTCGACGCGGAAAGTGAAACCATCTTCGGTGATTTCCGAAAGAGCCTTGATGAAACGTTTCCCGAGCCGGGTGAAAAATTCCTGGTTGGAAAGGGGGCGTTGGCCGGGTTCCGTTGTTTTCGTCTCCCCGTTTTCAGGATAAACGAATATGAGGTCGATATCGGAAGAGACGTTCAGTTCGCCGCCACCCAGTTTGCCCATGCCGATGACGATCATTTCCTGTGGTGTGCCGGATTGGGCGCCGATTGGCGTTCCGTGGGCAGCAGCCAGCTCTTCCGAAAGCGCTTTCAGATGGGTCCGGATAGCGAATTCGGCGAATCGCGTCATCGTATCCACGACTTCCGATAAATCGGCTTCCCCGGAAAGATCACGTTCGATAATGGCGCAAATGAGGAGATTTCTCAGTCTGCGCATTGCCCTCGGCAAGGGATAGCCGTCATCCATTTCGTGTCTGAGCAGGGTATCGAGATCCAGACAGTTCAATGGCTTATGAATGATGGACTGAATTTTTGCCATCCGTTTTTCACGGCTGGCATTGAGCCAGTGAAGATAAAAATGCGAGGCCTGTTCAGCAGGGATAAGGGATGGCTTCATATTTTGTAACATCAGGTAAATATTGTTTCATGAGGATAGGCCGGTCAATATTCTTTCTATTCTTCATGATTGATTAAATAATCGCTATGACGTTGTGGTATTTTACGTTTATTAACGCAAATTCTTCCATTTAATGCAGCCTGATCCGCAAGAAAACCAGAATAAACAGCAATCCGGGAATGTGTGGTGGTCACGTTCCACGGATGCGCTTGCCGATTTCGCTTTCCGTTATCAGAGGATCATCAGGGTCGCGCTTGCCATATTTTTCGTTTTTTATTTCCTGTTCGCGGGCATCTTTCTTGGGCTGCGCTATATCGTTCTGCCGAATGTCAATGGATATAAGACGGAGATAGAGAAACTGGCGAGCGAGTCTATCGGAAAAAATGTCAGGTTTTCGCAAATCAATGCGTCATGGTATGGTTTGCAGCCAAAAATCGATCTGGAAAACGTAACGCTTTCCGATAATGAAGGCAGGGAATATGTCCGGCTGAAAAATGTATCGGCAGTTGTTTCCTGGTGGTCTTTACCGCTGATGGATCTCCGGCTGGCTTCTATTGTCATCGAACGGCCTGAAATCGCTATATCCAGAAACAGGGATGGAAAGTTTTACGTGGCCGGCATTCAGGTCGATACGGAAAAGCAAAGCGACAGTGGAGTCGCCGACTGGATATTGAAGCAGCATGAAATCGTCATTCGCGATGGGACGCTTCACTGGAAAGACGAATTCCGTCATGGCGCAGAATTGGAGCTCGACCAGTTCGGTTTCGCCATGGAAAACCGGGGACGGCATCATCGTTTCCGGCTGGTCGCCGTTCCTGATGTGCCTGTTGCCGATTCTCTCGATATTCGTGGCGATTTGTACCATCCGAGATTTGAGAGAAAAGTATCCGACGTCTCGAAGTGGACAGGGAATTTGTATGCTGCCCTGCCAAATCTGAATGCGGCCCAATGGAAAAAATATGTCGATCTTCCTGTCGACCTGGACAGTGGTTCGGGATCGGTACAGGTATGGGCAAAAATGGATCGGTCAAAGCTGGTGGAACTTTCTACCGATCTTGATCTGAAGAATGTGGCACTGAAACTGGAAAAAGATCTTCCGGTTCTGGATGTGGCAGGGATAACTGGCCGTTTCGCGATGAAGAAGATTGCCGATACGCGACAGGGTGGGGAATCAGAAGCATATCCGTCTTATTCCTATGGCATTGAGAATTTGTCCTTGAAAATGGTTTCAGGCAAGGTGTTGAATGATGCCAGTTTCACGGTCAGCTATTTGCCATCGATGGGAACGGACCAGCCAGCCAGAACGAAGGTCGATGTTGTCAGGCTGAATCTGGGGGAGCTGGGACAGCTTCTTCCTTATTTGCCGCTGGGCGAGGACCTGGGCCAGCAGATCAGGCGTTATGAATATGCCGGTAACCTGTCGGATTTCACACTGAACTGGGAAAATACGTCTGATGCATTGAAGGCTTATTCCGTTAACGGAAACTTCAGTCAGTTGACTTTCCGTGAAAGAGGAGACAGTTATCAGTCAGGCAAGCCGGGTTTCTTGCCGGCCAATATCGGATTTGTCAATCTGACCGGCTCTGTCTCCATGAATGAGTATGGAGGCAATGTTGATCTGGATTCACCGGAATCAACGCTCATATTGCCCCTTTACAGCCGTGCGGTACCGCAGCAATTTGACGAGCTGAAAGTGAACATGCAGTGGCAACGTTCTCAAGAGGATATTCTGACCGTCAATGTGAAGGACATTTCGTTCAGGCAGAACGAATTGAAAATGGAGGTTTCCGGACAATATTCGAAAGATCTGGTTAGACAAGACGATCTGTATGGTTATCTGGATGCGACGGCACGAATCCGGAATCTGGATATCGACAAGGTAAGGTACTATATCCCGCTACAGACACCCAGGACATTGAAGGAATGGTTATCCGGTGCCTTGAAAGGCGGAAAAGTCAGTGAGGGGGGCATTCAGGTCAAAGGCAATCTGGCCGATTTTCCTTATTCCGTTGACAGCAAAAAGAACACGGGAGTTTTCAGGGTGAATGCCAGAATTGTGGATGGTGTCCTGAATTATGCCCCTGACATGGTAAACCGGATTACCCACAAACCTGCCTGGCCCGTTATCGAGAAAATACAGGGCGAATTCAGTATGGATGGAAGCTTGCTGGCCATTCATGCCGACAGGGCGCTGACCAATAATGTCGAGCTGAAAGAGGTCGATGTCGTCATTCCGAACGTATTGGCTGACAATCCTGTCCTGAATGTGGATGGCAAGGCGAATGGCACGCTTCAGAATTTTGTCGGGTTTGTGAACATGACGCCGGTTATCGACTGGATCGGTCACCTGACGGACGAAACGACGGCGACCGGGAATGCCGACTTGTCGCTTGAATTGCGTCTCCCTCTCGGAAAAATGGAAAAATCGGTCGTCAGCGGGACATTGAAATTCGGCGGTAACGATATTGTCCTTTTCAGGGAGCTTCCCACGATCGCCAGAACACAGGGACAGCTTTCTTTTTCGGAAAAGGGATTTGCACTTGAGAAAATCAGGGCGAATTTCCTGAATGAACCTGCTTCCATTTCAGGTGGAACGCAGTCGAATGGCCGTTTTCTGGTCCGTGCGGATGGGACATTGAGTTCAAAAGGGTTGCAGCAGGTCTATACAAGGGGCATTATGAAACAGCTTGTCGGCAAACTGTCCGGCAGCACGCCTTATGTGGTCAATATTACTGACAATGAGCTGAAAGTCGAATCCAGCCTGAAAGGGCTGAAAATCGATTTGCCTGTTCCTCTCGGCAAGCCGGCGACCAGTATCGTCCCCGTGAAATTCCAGATGGGCAATATGGCTCCGGTAAACGGCCTTGCACGGGATATTCTGAATGTGACCTATGGTGAAAATATTTCTGCACGGTATTTGCGTCAGAAATCGGGACAGGGAAACTGGAAAGTAT
This sequence comes from Pseudomonadota bacterium, assembly GCA_023449275.1. Taxonomy (GTDB): domain Bacteria; phylum Pseudomonadota; class Gammaproteobacteria; order Burkholderiales; family Burkholderiaceae_D; genus Oxalobacter. Next base: position 32,021 of record JAEXJM010000036.1, read on the forward strand.
TGGAAGGGGGACTGGCCGTTAACCGACCGGTTCACACACGTCCGGGTGTTACGCTTGACGTGAGCATGCGTGTTCTGGATTTGAATGACTGGATCGATGTGTTGAGCAAATTGCCTGCCGAGTTCGCTTCTGGTGGCGGGGGTGGAACATCGTCCGGTGGTCTGGAACAATATGTCGATCCGAATCATTTCTCTATTGTCGCCGATGAATTGACGTCCATGGAAACATGGCTGACGAATGTCAGCCTGAATGGTTCCCGCTCGAAAAATTCGATTGAGGCCGATATCAGGTCGGATCAGATGAACGGACATATCAAATGGCTCAACAGTAATGTCCGACAGCTGGAAGGCAAACTCATCGCACGGTTCCAGTCGATGAATATCATGTCTTCTTCAGTCAAGAAAGTGTCCGACATGTCTGGCAGGGAAAATGTCCGGCGCATTCCTGCACTGGATATCATCGCTGACGATCTGGTCATTTATGGGAAGCATCTTGGCAAGACCGAGATCGTCGCCAACAATGTCAATTTCCAGGGGGGACGGGAATGGCGGATCAATAAACTGAAAATCACGAATCCGGATGGCATTCTGGATGCTTCCGGCAGTTGGGTTTCGTCCTTGGGAAACAAACAGCAGACGAAGCTGAATTATGTCCTGAATATCAAGGATGCCGGAAAACTGCTGGACCGTTTCGGGTATAAAGGAGTAATCCGGCGTGGCAAGGGTGAAATGAAAGGGGAAATAAGCTGGGACGGTTTGCCATTCGCCCTGGATATCCCTTCTCTGTATGGCCAATTGTCCCTGAAAATCGGAACGGGACAATTTCTGAAAGCGGATGCCGGAGCGGCACGCTTGCTGAGTGTCCTGAGTCTCCAATCCTTGCCGAGACGGCTCAATCTGGATTTCAGGGATATCTTTTCCAAGGGGTTCGCTTTTGACGATATCAGTGCGACAGCGCAAATCACCAAAGGGATCATGCGAACCGAGAATATGAAGATGATGGGAGCCAATGCGACTGTTCTGATGGATGGCAGTGTCGATATTGCGAAAGAGACCCAGAATCTGCATGTGGCGGTCATTCCCGACTTCAATGCAGCAACTGTTTCGCTGGCTTACGGTTTCATCAATCCTGCCATTGGAATTGGTACATTCCTTGCTCAGTTATTCCTGCAAAAACCACTGATGAAGGAGATGACGCATGAATATCAGATTACCGGCGCCTGGAATAGCCCGGAAATCAGGGAAATCAAGCGTTAGTTTGCCTATCGCAACAATATCTTTGTATGCCATAAGGAGCCGAATATGACTAAAGTTTCCGCTGTCCAGATGATCTCCACTCCTGACGTAAAAGAGAATATCGAAACGGCTCGCCGCTTGATCGGTGAAGCAGCTGAAACAGGTGCTGGTCTGGTGCTTTTGCCCGAATACTGGCCCAGTATCGGACAGAACGATGCCGAGAGAATCCATCATGCCGAAGCGGTCGGGAAGGGACCGATCCAGGATTTCATGGCGGAAATGAGCCGGAAATACGGTATCTGGCTTATCGGAGGTACCTTGTCGCTTGTATCTCCTGACCCAGGCAAGGTTTTGAACAGCTCACTGGTTTACAACCCGGAAGGTGAAAATATCGCACGATACGACAAGATCCATTTGTTCGGTTTTACGACTGAGCGGGAGTCATACGACGAGTCCGCTTTCATTTGTGGAGGGGAAAGTGTCGTGACTTTTGACGCGCCATTCGGCAAGGTGGGACTTTCCGTTTGCTATGACTTGCGCTTTCCGGAACTTTACCGGGCATTCGGCGAATGTACTCTGATCGTGGTGCCTGCCGCATTTACGTATACGACTGGCAAAGTGCACTGGGAGGTATTGCTGCGTGCACGTGCCATCGAAAATCAGGCTTACGTTCTGGCTGCGGCACAGGGCGGCCGTCATGTGACCGGACGGCGGACATGGGGCCATACCATGCTGATCGATCCTTGGGGAGAAGTCAAGGCCGTTTTACCGGAAGGGGAAGGGGTCATTTCCGGTGAACTGGACTTCAATCTGCTTGCCTCGATCCGTGAGAAATTGCCGGCCCTGAAACACCGCAGACTCTGATGTCCCGTTTTATGTTCAAATGGCAGTCCGGTTTGCGATTTGTTTTTGAGGTGTTGGCATGACGCAAGCTTGTCCGGCGCGATATCGCTTATAGTCATGCAGGGAAAACGCCAGACGGACACACCGTGCACCTTTTTGGACAATACACTACAATCGGTATTCTCGACCGATATAGAGGATTTTCTTCATGCCATCGCAAATCACCGAAAAAGACAATCTCGATCTCGCCAGATCCATTCTTCTGGAACCGTTCGGATTGGATGAGCCAGCCCTGATCAGGGCCATGGGAACGATTTTCAACCATCAGGTTGATTATGCCGATATGTATTTCCAGTTTACGAAGAACGAAAGCTGGAGCCTTGAGGAAGGGATTGTCAAAACAGGAAGTTTTTCCATAGATCAGGGAGTCGGCGTTCGGGCTGTGGCAGGAGACAAGACGGCTTTTTCCTATTCGGATGAAATTTCGGCGATTGCACTTGACGAGGCTGCCAGGGCAACCCGTACCATCGGACGTCAGGGCGAGGGAACAGTCAAGCTGGCATCGAAGATAAAACCGGTGACGCGTCATTCTCTTTACATTCCGCATGATCCCTTGCAAACGATCAGTGCGGCAGAGAAAGTGGCGCTTCTGGAAAAAGTGGAAAAGCTGGCGAGAGCGGCTGACCCTCGTATCGTTCAGGTGATGGCCGGATTGGCGGGCGAGTTTGATGTCGTTCTCGTTACCCGCAGTGACGGGGTGATGGCGGCTGATGTCCGGCCACTGATCCGTTTGTCTCTGACGGTCATCGCCGAGCAGGATGGACGGCGTGAAGTGGGCACCAGCGGTGGCGGTGGCCGCTACGGTTATGCCTATTTTACGGATGAGCTCATACAGCATTACGTCAATGAGGCGACCCGTTCGGCTCTGATCAATCTGGAAGCGAAACCGGCACCGGCAGGCCCGATGACGGTTGTACTGGGTGCCGGCTGGCCCGGCGTGTTGCTCCATGAAGCTATCGGGCACGGGCTGGAAGGCGATTTCAACCGCAAGGGTTCCAGCGCTTTTTCAGGACGGCTGGGTGAAAAGGTGGCGGCCGATGGCATTACTGTCGTCGATGACGGTTCCATCCGGAACCGTCGCGGTTCACTGAATATGGATGATGAAGGCAATCCGACCCAGAGGACGGTATTGATCGAGGATGGCATTTTGAAAGGGTATCTGCAGGACACCCTGAATGCCCGTCTGATGAATATGGCCGTTACAGGCAATGCACGCCGCGAATCGTTTGCCCATTTGCCGATGCCACGCATGACCAATACTTTCATGCTGGCCGGTGACAAAAATCCTGAAGAAATCATCGCTTCGGTCAAGAACGGCCTGTATGCTGCCAATTTCGGGGGAGGACAGGTCGATATCACCAACGGCAAGTTCGTTTTTTCCGCCAGCGAGGCTTATGTGATCGAAAACGGCAGGCTGGCATATCCGGTCAAGGGTGCCACACTGGTAGGTAACGGGCCGGATATTCTTAAACGTGTCACGATGGTGGGAAATGATATGCGGCTTGATTCCGGTGTCGGCGTTTGTGGAAAGGAAGGACAGAGCGTGCCTGTCGGAGTCGGTCAGCCGACGCTCCGTATCGAAGATGTCACAGTTGGCGGAACGGTTTGATACAAAAAAATAAAATTTTGTCAGACTTGAAAAGTTGGTATAGAATAAATGAATAGATGAACGCAACTGCTTGCAATGTAAAAATGTTTAACTTCGCTTATTTTTACTTTTTTTACTTTAGCTATTCCAGCCCAACGGCGGTGGAGAAGCGGCAAGCGCTCGTATAAAGAGAACAAACCCATTCTTGAAAACCGCCAGGATCTGGCGGTTTTTTTGTTTTATCGAAACTGGAAAGATCATGGACACTACTGATGATTTGAGAATTCTTGCTATGAAAGAACTGACACCACCCGCTCACCTAATCCGTGAATTTCCCTGTGAGGAAAAGTCGGCTGAAACCGTTTCGGGTTGCAGAAAGGCGATTCATCGCGTTTTGCACAATCAGGACGATCGGCTTGTCGTTATTATGGGGCCCTGTTCCATTCACGATCCGAAGGCGGCGATGGAATACGCTCACCGGCTCGTGGAAGAAAAAGAACGTTATGGCGATGAACTGGTGGTGGTCATGCGTGTCTATTTCGAAAAACCCCGTACGACAATCGGATGGAAAGGCCTGATCAACGATCCTTTCATGGATCACAGCTATCGTATCAACGAAGGTCTGCATATTGCCCGCGAGCTGTTGAGAGACATCAACGAACTGGGTTTGCCCGCTGCAACGGAATACCTCGACATGATCAGTCCGCAATACGTGGCAGACATGATCAGCTGGGGGGCGATCGGTGCAAGAACGACTGAGTCGCAGGTTCATCGTGAACTGTCGTCAGGCCTGTCCTGCCCGGTCGGTTTCAAGAATGGTACCGACGGCAATATCAAGATTGCTATCGATGCGATCAAGGCGGCTTCGCATCCGCATCATTTCCTGTCTGTGACGAAAGGTGGACATACCGCTATTTTCGAAACACAGGGCAATCAGGACTGTCATATCATTCTCCGTGGCGGTTACAAACCCAATTACGATGCCGCCAGTGTGGATGCTGCTGCCAAGGCTGTGGAAGCAGCAGGTCTCTCACCCAGAATCATGATTGACGCTTCTCATGGAAACAGTTCCAAGAAAGCGGAAAATCAGGTGCCGGTTTCTCTGGAAGTCGGGGAAAACATCGCTAAAGGGGATGACCGGATTATCGGCCTGATGATCGAGTCGAACCTTGTGGCCGGCCGTCAGGATCATGAAGTCGGTAAAAAACTGGTGTACGGCCAGTCTGTAACGGATGCCTGTATTGGTTGGGAAGACAGCAGCAGGCTGCTGGCTCAATTGGCAGATACTGTCAAACGTCGTCGGGATGTATTGAGAAAATGAAGAAGAAAACCGAAGCCGCCTGAATGAAACAGGCGGCTTTTTTTAATCGCGGAAATTGTTGAACTCCAGTGGGAGATCCTGTACTTCCTTGCGAAGCATTGCCATTGTGGATTGCAAGTCATCCCGTTTGGCGCCCGCTACGCGAACGGCATCGCCCTGGATGCTGGCCTGAACTTTCAGTTTGCTATCCTTGACCAGCTTGACGATTTTCTTGGCACTGTCGGTCTGAATGCCGTTTTTGATCGTGACGACCTGTTTGACTTTGTCGCCACTGATTTTCTGGATCTTGCCTTCATCCATGAAACGGATATCGACTTTTCTTTTGGTCATTTTGTTATTCAGAACGTCCTTGACCTGACCCAACTGGAACTCGGAGTCTGCAAAAACAGTCAATTCATGTTCTTTTTGTTCAATGCGTGCATCGCTGCCCCTGAAATCGAAACGGGTGCCGATTTCCTTGTTGGCCTGATCGACGGCGTTGCGGACTTCAACCATATTGGCTTCGGAAACTACATCAAAAGATGGCATAGCAAACCTTTCGTTTATTTTCTCGACAGAAGACGTCAATAGTCATTAAGATGATAACTGTCTATTGTAGCGGACAAAATAATGAACGGCTACCTTGAGGGCCCTGACCGGTTTATAAAATTCATGAAATCCACGCTTGTCCTGAAACACGATTTTTCACTTCTTCCTTTCAATACTTTCGGCATCGATGTGACGGCTGCCGCATTTCTGGAAGTCCATTCAGCCGACGTACTTTTGCAGGTGTATCGGAACGAAAAGCTGATGTCCTTGCCAAGGCTTGTCATCGGTGGCGGCAGCAATCTTCTCCTGACGGATCACTTCAGGGGGCTGGTTTTGCATATGGCCATGAAAGGTATGCAGGTGGAGGGAGAAGACAGTGATTTCGTTTATGTAAGTGCGGCAGCCGGTGAAAAATGGCATGATCTGGTCTGCTGGACACTTCAGAATGGATTTGGCGGGCTGGAAAATCTTTCATGGATTCCGGGTACGGTCGGGGCTGCGCCCGTACAGAATATAGGCGCGTATGGTTCCGAATTGAAGGATTGTTTCTTCTCGCTGAAGGCATTCGATTTCCGGGATGGAAAGATTGTCGGGTTGTCGAGGGCGGATTGCCGCTTTACCTACCGGAACAGCATTTTCAAAAATGGCGAGAAAGACCGGTATGTCATTCTTGAAGTCTGTTTTGCCTTGCCGAAAGCCTGGAAACCCAATGTGTCTTATGCGGAAGTGGAAAAAGAGCTGCTTCGCCGGAATATAGCCAACCCGCGAGCCGACGATATCAGCCAGGTCATTATCGATATCCGGCAACGCAAGCTGCCTGACCCGTCTGTAACCGGCAATGCGGGAAGCTTTTTCAACAATCCGACGGTCAGCCGCGAAAAATGGCTGGAACTGAAAAGAAACTATCCCGATATGCCGGCTTACGCACAGGCTGACGGCAATTACCGGCTGGCTGCGGGGTGGCTGATCGACCAGTGCGGCTGGAAAGGCAAGCAGTTCGGCAATGCCGGAGTTTGTGAAACGCAGGCACTTGTCCTGATCAATCGTGGCGGTGCATCCGGCAGAGAGATCGTCGAGCTGTCGGAGGCCATCAAAAAGGATGTTTTCGACCGGTTTGCCATCCGGCTTGTTCCCGAACCGGTCTTTGTCTGATTACCGGTTTTCGGTGACGAATTCCGCCAGTCCACCGGATATCAGGATTTCGTTGGTCATGATCCCTTTTTCGGTGATCAGAGCGGTAACGAGTTCGGCGGGCGTCACATCGAAGGCAGGGTTGCGAATGGATACGCCTTCAGGAGCCCACTGGCAATCACGAAAACCTTTCACTTCATCGATGTCGCGTTCTTCGATAGGGATTTCGTCGCCTGTCGCCAGAGTCAAATCGATCGTGGAAAGCGGGCAGGCAACATAAAAAGGAATGTTGTGTCGTTTCGCCAGTACGGCGACCATATAGGTACCGATCTTATTGGCGACGTCACCGTTGGCGGCGACCCGGTCAGTACCGACGACAACCGCGTCGATTTCCCCGCGGCTCATCAGATGTCCCGACATATTGTCGGTGATCAGGGTGACCGGAATGTTTTCCTGAACCATTTCCCATGCAGTCAATCTGGCACCTTGCAAAAACGGTCTCGTTTCATCGGCGAAGACGGAAATTCTTTTCCCCGCTTCGACAGCTGAACGAAAGACGCCGAGCGCGGTTCCATGTCCGGCCGTCGCCAGCGCACCGGCATTGCAATGGGTCAGTACACGAGCACCGTCGGGTATCAGGCTGGCACCGTATTCTCCCATGGCACGATTGATCCGGATATCATCGTCCAATATCCGGTGAGCGGCCTGCAGGAAAATATCGGCCAGCGAATTCAGGTCCTGATCCGAATGGGCCTTCCAGAGCATACGCATTCTATCCAGTGCCCAGAACAGGTTGACGGCTGTGGGGCGGCTGGCGGCGAGTGCCGCAAATCCGGCTTCCATATGACGGGTGAATACGGGCAGTCTTTCCTCTTTCTGGCGATTGGCTTCAAGTGCGACACCATAGGCGGCAGCCACACCGATTGCCGGTGCGCCACGGACGACCATATCGCGTATGGCGTCGGCAACACTCTGGGCCGAATGGCAGGAAACATATTCGATTCGATGCGGAAGGATGCGCTGGTCGATCATTTCGATGGCGCTGCCATTCCAGCGAAGTGTTTCTACCCGATTGCCCATCATTTCATTCTCCATCAAATTCACACAGAGCAAAGGTCGGGCATCCGAGATTTTTCAGGCGTTCATCTCCTTTCAGTTCCGGCAGGTTGACCAGAAAAGCGCATTCGATCACGTCTCCTCCACATTTCCGGACGAGTTTGACAGCCGCCTCGGCTGTACCTCCGGTAGCCAGCAAGTCGTCGATCAGCAGAACTTTTTCACCCGGATTGATGGCGTCGGTATGGACTTCAATGGTGCTGGAACCGTATTCAAGCTCATAATCTTCCGCGATAGTGGTACAGGGCAATTTTCCCTTTTTGCGGATCAGTACCAGACTGGCATTCAGGAGGTAGGCCAATGGCGCACCCAGCAGGAAACCGCGGGATTCGATCACGGCGATCCGGTCGATTCTCTGTCCCCTGTAGTGCTCGACCAACTGGTCGATTGCCGATTTGAGCCCAACCGGGTTGTGCAACAGGGTGGTGATGTCCCGGAACTTGATGCCCTTGTGAGGGTAGTCGGGTATGGTACGAATGAAAGAGGTTAAAGACGTCATTTTCGTTCCTTGCCAGATGCGTTATTTTCTAAAATAATCCCTGAATTTTTCATGTACGGCATCCATCTGCTTTTCAGACAACAGTTTCAGGCGGCCGGTCTGAAGGATGCGCCAGTATTGTTCACTCAGGGATTCCACTTCGACCGCTATCGCCATGGCATGGTCGAGGTTATAACCCAGAGCCAGCATGCCGTGGTGTGCCAGCAGGCAGGCATAACGGTTTTCCAGCGTTTCCAGTGCCTTGTCCGAAAGTTCCTGTGTTCCGAAAAGGGCATATGGCGCGCATGGGATGGTGTTGCCGCCTGTGACGGCAATCATGTAATTGAAGGGCGGGACTTCGAGTTGCATACAGGCCAGAGTGGTCGCGAAAGGAGAGTGAGCATGCACTATTGCATGGATGTCAGGCCGGGCGACATAAATGTCCCGATGCATCCGCCATTCGCTGCTCGGCTTTCCCTCTCCTGCATTTTCCCCTGTCATGTTGAGAAGGCAGATGGAGTCGTCCGTCATCTTGTCGGGATCGATGCCGCTTGGCGTGATGAGAAAACCGGCCTGATTGTTGAAACGGGTTTCGCTTCGCATGCTGATATTGCCGCTCGAACCCCGGTTCATTCCGGAGATAACCAGACGCCTGCCGGCATTGATTATCTGCTGTGCCAGTTCCCTGTCGTGTCCGGAAAGTGGTGTAGACATGCCTGTCATGATTCAACTGTTTTTGAAGATGCGTCTGGCGATGGCGTCCAGCCTCAAAACCATTTCAGGGTCCCTGTCATCTGGCGGTGTGATAATGGCATTGTCGAGCGCAAAACGGCATGCGCATGTCGCGGCAGCCGAATCGGCATGAAATCCGGGAATGATTTCCTTGACAAGTGCCCTGGCTTTGGCGGTATTTGCGCCCAGAGTTTCGATGATCTGTTGGGTGGTGACGTTATCATGGTCAGGATGCCAGCAATCGTAATCTGTCACCATGGCGACACTGGTGTAACACATTTCGGCCTCACGGGCCAGTTTCGCTTCCGGAATGTTGGTCATACCGATCACGTCACAGTTCAGGCTTCGGTACATTCCGGATTCGGCAAGTGTGGAAAACTGGGGGCCTTCCATGGCGAGGTAAGTTCCGCCCAGAACGGCGTCGATCCCCAGTTTTTGAGCGGCCCGGTAAATATGTCCGGACAGGCGGCTGCATGTCGGGTGAGCCATGGAAACATGGGCGACACATCCTTTTCCGAAAAAGGATCTTTCCCGCAAAATGGTGCGGTCAATGTATTGGTCGACGATGACGAAAGTGCCCGGTTTCAGGTGTTCCTTCAATGAACCCACGGCGCTGACGGACAGGATATCGGTGACACCGACACGCTTCAAGACATCGATATTGGCCCGGTAATTGATGTCGGAAGGGGACAGCTTGTGGCCTCTTCCATGCCGTGGCAGAAAAACGATCGGCTGACCATCCATCTGGCCGAACAGCAATTCATCCGATGGCGCCCCGAAAGGAGACGCTATCGCTTCCCAGTGTGTATCGGTCAGACCGTCCAGCTGGTACAGTCCGCTTCCGCCAATGATGCCAATCATGTTCGATTCCCCGTCGTTTGCCTGTTGGAAACGACATTATTGAATGCAGACAATGATTATGCAACCGTCTCGGGAAGGATGAAATAAAAAAACAGCCTTGCTGGCCTGTTTTAAAGGATCCGAATGGTTCCAGGAGGTTTTGCATCCAACTTTTTGGGTCACTTCAAATTTCCGAGCTGTTTTTTTAACAATACAAGACAGACACATCCATGTTCCGGAAGAATGTTGCATAAAAGCAACGG
>JAEXJM010000059.1 GCA_023449275.1 Pseudomonadota bacterium
GCAGAGCGACGACGAAGACGGCCTCCAAAACGACCGCGAAAAAAGCGACAGTGAATAAAACGACGACGAAAAAAACGGCTCCAAAGAAAAAAGAGGAATGATTTTGTCACCGTCGGCAGGATAATAAAAAAGGAGGCCAAGCCTCCTTTTTTTACATTTTGAGGGAATTAACGATGTCCCAGTACCGGATGAGGCTGGTATGGTTTTTCAAGTTCCCGGATTTCTTCTGCGGACAGTTTGACCGTTGTTGCCGAGATAGCTTCATCCAGCTGGTGCAGTTTGGAGGCGCCGACAATCGGCGCTGTCACTCCCTTGTGAAGCAGCCATGCATAAGCGACCTGGGCATTTGACAATCCCCGTTCAGTGGCTATTTTCGTCAGGGCATTCACGACGTCAAAATCAGCGTCGGAATAAAAAACCCGCAATGCCATTTCATCGGTTTTGGCTCTTGAGGTCGCGGAATTGTTTTTGGATGCGTCTTTATCGTCCGGTTTTCGGTTTCCGGCCAGAAATCCCCGGGCCAGAGGGCTCCAGGGGATCAGACCGACTCCCTGATCCTTACAAAGCGGGATCATTTCCCGCTCTTCTTCCCGGTAAGCCAGGTTGTAATGGTTTTGCATCGAGATGAAACGCGACCAGTTACGTTCCTTCGCGATTTGCTGTGCCTTGGCAAATTGCCATGCCCACATGCTGGAAGCGCCAATATAACGAACCTTGCCGGATCGAACCAGATCGTTTAACGCTTCCATCGTTTCTTCAATCGGTGTGGCATTGTCCCAGCGATGGATCTGGTACAGATCGATGTAATCCGTATTCAGGCGCTTCAATGAAGCGTCAACCGCGTCGAAAATATGTTTTCTGGACAGACCGCTGGTGTTCGGCGGAATGTTTTTTGAACTGGCGGAAGCCGCGTCGGCCCCGATTTCATCAGAAACATGAAAATACACCTTGGTGGCGATGATGATTTCTTCGCGTTTGGCGTATTCCTTGAGAAGTTTACCGGTAAGCGTTTCGGAAAGACCGTTGGAATAGAGATTGGCAGTGTCAAAAAAATTGATTCCGGCTTCGACTGCACGGCGAATGAAAGGACGGGATGCCGCCTTGTCCAGAACCCAGGGGCGCCATTTTGGCGAACCGTAAGTCATCATTCCCAGACAGATGCGTGAAACTTTGAGACCGCTTGAACCAAGATTGACGTATTCCATCGGTGATCCTTTCAGCTTGCTGTTGTTTTTGGATGCCTTGACAGGTTCGACTCCCAATTGTTTTAACTTGCGATAGAGATGGGTTCTTTCCAGCCCCGTTTTTTCCGCAACACGAGTCATGCTGCCACCTTCCTGTGCCAGATGATGTTCGAAATAAATCCGTTCGAACATATCGCGCGCTTCACGCAAAGGCAGATCGAAAGACAAAAGCGATGTGTTGATGAGGGAGGTATTTCCGGTGGTCGAGGCAGGTGCCTGCATCTGCACGTTATTGATGACGGTACTGGTTGTCCGGACTTCGGTGACAGAAACGGATGGCATAATCGGAGTGGCAACCATGCGGCTCTTTTCCTGATTTCTTGCCAGCCCCTGCTGAACCGCCTGCAGCAGTTTTTGCAGTGCAATCGGTTTTTCGAGGAAGTTCATAGCACCGATACGGGTCGCTTCGACTGCCGTATCGATCGTGGCGTGTCCCGACATCATAATGACCGGCATCGTCAGGTTGCCGTCCCGCTGCCATTCTTTCAGAAGGGTAACGCCATCGGTATCCGGCATCCAGATATCCAGCAAAACGAGATCCGGCGTTTCAGCCGCACGGGCTTCCCGCGCCTGCTGTGCATTTTCAGCGGTTTGTACGACGTGACCTTCATCGGAAAGGATTTCCGAAAGAAGTTCACTTATTCCCATTTCATCATCTACAACCAGGATATTTGCCATATTTTTAGATCTTGAATATTTGTTATCCCTTTTCCGTTTCACCTTCACCCGGACTGTCCGTCGAAGCGAGCTGGAGAAGCAGAATTGAAACTTTTGCTCCGTTTGTGTCCTTGCGATTTTGCACGTCGATACGGCCGCCGTGTTCATCGACTATTTTCTTGACCATGGCCATGCCGAGGCCGGTACCACGTTCTTTAGTCGTGATGTAGGGTTCGAAAATCCGACTCAATATTTTTTCTGCAAACCCAGGACCATTATCCATGACAGAAAGTCTAACTGCAATGCAGATTTGGTTGGAAGCGTCCTGATAGTGGACTTTTTCGGTCATTAATTCAATACTCGGAACATATTGTCCGGTATTTTCGACTTCACTGACCGCATCCTGCGCATTTTGCAGCAAATTATGGATAACCTGTCTCAGTTGGGTTTCATCCCCCATGATTTCCGGCAGGCCTGGTGTAAGGTGAGTATGGATGATATCGTGGGAATCGTTTCCGGAGTATAAATGAACGATATCTTCCACCAGCGCATTCAGATCGAGCGGTTTCAAAAGAGCTGGCGGGGTTTTGGCAAAATTCCTGAAGTCATCCACCATCTGTTTCATTGCCGTGACCTGATTGACGATAGTATGGGTGCTCTTCAGCAGAATGGAAGCGTCATTGCCATCGAGCTTGTCCTGCAATTTCATCTGAAGGCGTTCGGCTGAAAGCTGGATAGGCGTTAACGGATTTTTGATTTCGTGAGCCAGTCTGCGGGCGACTTCACCCCATGCAATGGAACGCTGGGCAGAAATCACATCGGTTATATCGTCAAAAACCACGATATAACGGTTTTCATTATTGACGGAGTGGTATGATCCGCGTGCCAGGAGGGTGATGATATTTTCATTTTTTGCATTACCTGTACCACTACCTGTCTCTTCTTCTGTCTCACGGGGAATTTCTATCTGTTTTTGCCAGTGAAGATTTTGTGGATTGGCGCTGCCTGCCGTTTGGGCTGCAAATTCGGAAAATGCCCTGGTCAGTGCCGCTGAAAAGTCCTCAAGGCCTTTCACATTTGACAATTCCTCTCCCACGTATGGATTCAGGTCATGGCGAAGAATTCTGGATACCACGTCGTTACAACCGATCAGCCTGAAGTTGTGGTCCAGAACAATCACGCCGGCAGACATGTTGGCGAGTACCGATTCCAGGTAAGCTTTGGCCGCTTCCAGATCGGCCCGGTTCCGTTCTGCCTGTTCGCGTGCTTCCGCAAGCTGGCGTGTCATGACATTGAAAGACTGGGTCAGCGTTCCCAGTTCGTCGGAACCGGAAACAATCGGACGTGGTGAAAGATTTCCTTCCGAAACGGCTTTGGTACCCTGAGCCAACAGAAGCAGGGGTTTAGCCAGGTTGGAAGCAATCTGGAATGCACTGGCAATGGCCCCGAAGATGGCAAGCAACAGGGTCAGGGACAACGTAACGATATAAATCTTGCGCAGTCCGGAACGTGACAGCGACCGGACCTGATATTCACTGTACGCAACCCGAAGTGCCTCGGCGTTGTTGGCCACGTTATCCGGCATTTTTTGCGTCAGTTGCAGGAAATAGGGATCGTTTTTGAGTGAAAAGGAAATATTTCTGTCGGGTATGAGGGTGATGACCCGGACAAGGAGATGGGTATTATCCGTATCGCCCGTCGATGGATCATCGACTTCACCTTCGATGGCTGAATAATGGGAGGTTATCCTGACTTGCCTTAGCATGGCGTCCGTAGGCTGGTCCGGCAGCAGGGCAAGGCGGTCCGATCCCGATGTCGCGATGAGCTGGCCCCTGCTGTTGTATATGCTGGCTTCTATTCCTTCCTTGTCATTGCGGAATCTGGACAGGAGCAGGGTTTGTTCTGTTGAATTCATGCCTGCCAGTTCATTTGCGAGACTGGTGGCCTGTAAATCCAGTTCCTGTTTTGACGATTCAAGAATAGCCTGTCCAAGTTTGACACCGGAATCCAGAGCCGATTCGACACGGACATCGAACCAGGATTCGATGGAGCGTGAAACGAATTGAACGGAAACGACATAAATGACGGCGCCGGGCAATATGCCCATGAGGGCAAAAAGAACGACCAGTTTTGTCATCAGACGTGAACCGAATTTTCCCCGTTTGTAACGGTTATACAAACGGATGAGCATCCAGACGACGAGAATCAGGAGGGCGGATGCGACAAGCACATTCAGGCCGACCAGCCATGAGTAATTCTTGTCGAAAAAGTCGGTGTTTTCAGAAGCGGAAGCCAGAAGGAAGAGCAAAATGCTCATCATGGCACCACCGACAATCCAAAGGTAACGTAAAACGCGAGTCACTTTTAAAGTCTTTTAGGGGCTGTATGAGAACCATTTCCATTCGGAAATGAGTCTCCAGTCGCGATTGTTCAAGGCGTTGATTTGGAATGGCTTGGGCAATTGGGATACATCGAGCATTACCCGAACCCTGACATCATATTTTTCGCCGGTTGCCAGGTCAGAACCGTCCGCTATAACCCAGCGTGGCGGATAACGGATAGCCGCCAGCGCATCCTCCAGGGAACTGTAATTGCGCTGCAGTGTTCCAGGAATGGATACACTGTACTGGCGCGTCAGTACATTGTACGAAATACGGGTCGTTCTCGATTTCGACACCGGAATTTCATCGAACCAGAAAGCCCGCGGGCGGATGATTTCGATTTCCGTTTTGAAATAAAGAGGAATGCCATGCAGCAGCGTTTCTTCAAGACTGTGATTGAAGTCCATCGAGAAACTGGTCAGCAATTTGTAGGTATTTTCGGAATACTCAATTCTTGCCGTATTGATCTGGATGTCATTCCCGGCAGAGAAAGCCGGTTTGATGGCCAGAAACATTATGGCAATGCAAAGCAGGAAGTGAGAGATTCGGCGTATCACGATATCGTTCGGATATGTATTTGAAGTTAATATAATATCCGCTTATTGCTTTTTAAACAAAGCATAAAACAAACCGTCATGATCTTTCAGTCCGTCAGCGGTGGGCAACAGTTGTCCATGCGCATCAAGTCTTGTGGCATGGTTCCTTTTCGCGAATGAATCGGCCTGTCCTGCCGATTCGATCGGCCAGATGGAACAGGTCGCCAGCAGCATTTTTCCGCCCGGTTTCAGACATTGCCAAAGATTATCCAGAATGTTGGCGGAAATACCGGCAAGTTCTCTGGCATCCTCCGGTCTTCTTAACCACCGAATGTCCGGATGCCTCCTGATAATGCCCGAGGCCGTACAGGGAACATCAGCCAGAATGCAATCAAAAAGCTGACCATCCCACCAGCCTTTTCCTGATGCATCGCCGACTTTGATCCTCGCATGCAACTGAAGACGCGTCAGATTTTCATCGATTTTTCTCAACCGCTCAGGTTCGTTGTCCAGCGCCAGCAAATCGATGTCGGCCATTTCCAGCATGTGACCGGATTTGCCGCCCGGCGCGGCACAGGCATCCAGTACCTTCATTCCATCCTGCAGTTCGAGTAATGGTGCAGCCAGCTGTGCCGCGGCATCCTGAACCGATACGAGTCCGTCGGCGAATCCTGGAATGCGGGAAACAGGCACGGGATTGTCCAGACGGATGGCGTATGGGCCGATTGTCGTTGCCGACTGTCCTGCGGCTTCAAGATCAGCCAGATAACGTTCAACGGTCGTTTTCCTTTTGTTAACACGCAAGATTAATGGAGGAAGTGTATTGCCGGTGTATAAAATGGATTCCCAGCTTTCCGGATAGATCCGTTTTGTCTCTTCAATCCACCATGCGGGATAATTCCATTTTGCGACAGGCGACTGGCCTGATTTTTCGAGCCATCCTTCTTTTTCACGCAGAAAACGTCGCAGAACGGCATTGACCAATCCCTTTGCCCTGGCAAGAGACTGGTCGGATGATGCCGCTTCGACTGCCTGATCGACTGTCGTGTAAGGTTCGTATTTCAACTCGTCTTCATCATTGTCTGCAATCAGAAGGGCCAGAGAACAGGACAGGAGTGATTTCAGCAGTGGAGGTGTCGGTGGCAGTCTTGTCAACTGTTCGATGAGAAACAGGGACAGCCCAAGTTTTCTTTCCGCATGGTAGGCGATATCCTGAATCGCACCCCGTGTCGAGGAATCCATTTTCGGATGCGAAAAGACGGATGCGAGAGCGACCGGGAGTGACTGGCCTTCCTCAACCCGTTTTACTACATGAGCTGCAGCCAAAAGCCTGAACGCCAGCGATTCGGGAACCAGTGTGGTTTTCAAAAAATCGGAAGATTTGTTTTTGGCCACATTGGCTCCATTTCGTTAAAAGTTGAACGATTTATTGCAGGGAACTGTCGTCCATTCCGTCCTGGACCTGTTCGGCAGCACGGATAACGGCTCTCGCCTTGTTTTCCGTTTCCTGCAGTTCGGATTCTGGAGATGAATCCGCTACGATACCCGCTCCGGCACCGACATAAAGCATGTCTTTATAAATGACCCCGGTACGAATTGCAATTGCCAGATCCATTTCTCCCCCAAAAGAGAGGTAACCGCATGCGCCTCCGTAAATACCACGTTTGACCGGTTCCATTTCATCGATGATTTCCATCGCCCTGACTTTGGGGGCGCCGGACAGGGTTCCTGCCGGGAAGGTCGCTTTGAGCACATCCAGATTCGAAAGGCCCGGTTTCAGCAGACCCTCGACATTCGAAACGATGTGCTGGACATGGGAATATTTTTCAATCGCCATTTTCTCGGTGACCCTGACACTGCCGATGGTGGCGATACGCCCAATGTCATTACGCGCCAGATCGATCAGCATGACATGTTCGGCAATCTCTTTTGTATCGGAAAGCAGTTCGGCGGCAAGCTGTGTATCCTTTTCAGGAGTCGCTCCACGGGGGCGGGTTCCGGCCAGCGGTCTGACAATGACTTTCCTGCCTTCCGGAACGTTTTCCTGTCTGACGAGAATTTCGGGCGAAGAACCGATGATATGCTGGTCGTCGAAATGATAATAATAAAGGTATGGTGAGGGATTCAACGCTCTCAGGGAACGATAAAGCGAAAGAGGTGAATCGGTGAACGGTTTTTTCAGGCGTTGTGCAAGCACGACCTGCATGCAATCGCCGTTGGCAATATATTCCTTTGTCCTCTGGACCGCGTCCAGAAAATCTTCTTTTTTGAAGTCGCGGATCACATCGGTGCGTTTGCTGCCGTTCATGGCAGGAGCGATTGCAGGCTTGTCCAGCATGGCACGTAATTCACGCAGTCGCTGTTTTGCCTGTGAAAAAGCTTCAGGTCGGGTCGGATCGGCATAAACGATCAAATAAAGCTTGCCGGAAAGATTATCGATAACAGCCAGTTCTTCGGTCAACAACAATTGAATGTCCGGAAAACCGAGATCATCTGCAGGGGCACTGTCCTGAAGACGGGGTTCGATATAACGGATTGTATCGTAACCGAAGTAACCCGCAAGACCACCACAGAAACGCGGCAGGCCAGCACGGATGGCTACCTTGAAGCGGGACTGGTATTCAGCAATGAAATCAAGCGGATTGCCTTCGTTCACTTCAATGACCTGATCGTTTTTGACGACTTCCGTTTTCATGCCCTGGGCACGCAATACGGTAGAGGCAGGCAGGCCGATGAACGAATAACGCCCGAAACGTTCACCTCCGACAACGGATTCGAGCAGAAACGAGTTCCTGCCGCCATTATTTTGCTGGGTCAGTTTCAGGTAAAGGGATAAAGGGGTGTCGAGGTCGGCAATGGCTTCGACAATTAAAGGAATACGATTATAGCCCTGGTTGGCCAGCGCCTTGAATTCGAGTTCAGTCATGATTTTCTCCGGTTCGCAATAGGCGAAATAGCTCAAAAAACAGGCCGGTTTTATGAACGGCCGCAAACTTGTTTATATGGATGAAGTTTGCCAGCGTCGCCACAACCCTCCGGAGATCAGGGCGGCTTGTGAAAACACGGGTTTTTTGATGAGAAACATGATCGATAAAAATTTTCAGGAAATAAGATGGGTTGCCTGCAGCAAACTGGATACCGTGGCATCCGGGTTCATTTCACCTACGGGTTTCCCGTAATTATAACCATATGGAACCATAAAAAGCGAACATCCTGCGGCTCTGGCAGCTTGCGCGTCATTGACGGAATCCCCGATTGCAACAGCCCGGGTCGGTGGGCAACCGAATTTTCTGCAAGCCATCAGCATCGGGAAAGGATCAGGTTTTTTGACGAGAAACGTATCGGAACAGTAAATCAGGTTGAAATAGGAATAAAGGCCATTTTTCGCCAAAAGGGGTTCAGTGAAAATCGAAGGCTTGTTGGTTACACAGGCGATATTGAGCCGCTTTTCTTTCATGGCCTGCAATCCCTCCTTTACGCCAGGATAAACTGTACTGTGTTCACCGTTGACGATCCGGTAATATTTGTAAAACAGTGTCATGGCGATATCCATCGTTTTCTCGACTTCATCGGGGCCCAGATGAACCGACAGGGTGCTTCTGACCAGATTCTGTGTACCGCGACCGACGAACATCCTGATGGATGCCGCTTCGACAGGCGGTAAAGTCAATTCTTCAAGCATTCCGTTCAAGGCGACATCGAGATCAGGCACGGAATCGATCATGGTGCCATCCAGATCGAGGATGACGACACAAATATCTTTCAATGGATTTTTTTCTGATATGGATGGCATGGCTTTAACCCAATCTTGGAGTGACAGACGCCAGTTTTTCTCTCATTTCATTAATGACGAGAGAATAATCCGGACTGTTGAAAATGGCGGACCCGGCTACAAACGTATCAGCACCTGCGGCAGCTATCTCGGCAATATTGTCCACTTTGACGCCTCCATCGACTTCCAGCATGATTTGCCGTCCTGAAGAATCGATCATGGTACGGACAGTTTCGATTTTCTTCAGGGCATGAGGGATGAAAGACTGTCCACCGAATCCCGGATTGACCGACATGATGAGAATCAGGTCGAGCCTGTCCATGACATGAAGCAGGTAATCAAGAGGTGTGGCAGGGTTGAATACCAGGCCAGCCTTACAACCATTGTCATGAATCAATTGCAAGGTCCGGTCGATATGTTCTGATGCTTCTGGATGAAAGGAAATGATATTCGCTCCCGCCTTGGCAAAATCGGGAATGATGCGATCGACCGGCTTGACCATGAGATGCACGTCGATAGGAACGTCAACGTGAGGCCGTATCGCAGCGCATACCATGGGGCCTATCGTCAGATTCGGGACATAATGATTGTCCATCACATCAAAATGAATCATGTCGGCACCTGCCTTGACGACATTTCGGACTTCATTGCCCAGTTCGGCAAAGTCGGCGGAAAGAATGCTGGGAGCGATACGGTATGGAGTCATGGAATTTTAAAATCATATTCAGGAAAGTTTTATTTTATACCGGTTGATCCGTAAAGAACTTTGGTTAGTCGCAAATTGGCAGTTTTTATATCAATCAATAATACATATTATTTATCAATAAGAGGGTTGGGATGAGTTCTGAATTAATGAGTGTCTCTGTGACGACGAGATATATTGACGATCAGTCCGCTCCTGATCGGGACAGTTACGTTTTCACTTATTCGGTAACCATTAAAAATACCGGACAGGTCGGGGCGCAATTAATCGCAAGGCACTGGATCATTACGGATGCCAATAACCATATTGAAGAGATTCGCGGACTGGGTGTCGTAGGACGGCAGCCGCTGCTGAAGCCGGGTGAGGAGTTTGAATATACCAGTGGCACATCTCTGGCAACTCCCCAGGGATCAATGCAGGGCGAATTCCTGTGCGTGACAGAACAGGGTGAACAGTTCAATGTACAGATACCTGAATTTCTCCTGTCTTTGCCAAGAACGCTTCACTGACAGGATTTGGCTTGTATTTTAGAGGGAAAAGAATGTCGCGCCCGTTTTATTTACCTATAATGGAACACATAAACGATTTCAGACAGAAATCGGCCTTCTGATTGAACAAGCAATACGGGTATCCAATATGTCTTTTAAACGTCTTTTTCCTTATTTCATCCTGGGGTGTTTGTCCCTGTTGCTCGCCTCCTGTACCACAACGCCGCCGGCGACGCCGGAAACACCGGGCGAGGCATTGACTGAAGGACGATACCAGGTGACGTTTTCGGATATTCCGGGATGGAATGACGATGATGTCAGGGAAGTATGGCCTGCATTCATGAATTCCTGTAAAGCGCTGGTGAAAAAGGAGCAATGGCGGGACATCTGTCTGGATGCCCGATCAATCGACCAGAACGATGGCCTTGCGGTCAGGCATTTTTTCGAGTCGAATTTCATTCCGTATCGTGTTGTGGGCGAAAACGGTTCGGATACGGGTATGGCAACAGGATATTACGAGCCCTTGTTAAAAGGCAGCCGTACACGGAACAGGGCTTATCAGACGGCATTGTATCGTGAACCAGCCGATCTTCTGACAATCGATCTGGCGAGTGCCTATCCCCAGCTGAAGGGCCTTCGCCTGCGAGGGAAACTGGAAGGTAACCGTGTAGTCCCCTACGAAACCCGTGGTGATCTGGAAAAATCCGGCAAGCTTGCCGGAAATGAAATCGTCTGGGTCGATGATGCATTGGATGCCTTCTTTCTGGAAATACAAGGCTCGGGTCGGGTTTATATTCCCGAGACGGGTGAAACGATCCGCGTTGCCTATGCCAACCAGAACGGTCGTCCTTATCGTTCCATCGGTCGTTATCTCATCGACAAGGGTGAACTGAAACCGGGACAGGCTTCGGCGCAACAAATCAAGAAATGGTTGAAGAAAAATCCGAGACGTTTTCGTGAAGTGCTCGATTCCAATCCGAGTTATGTTTTCTTCCGTGAAGAAAAGATCAGTGACCCGAACGTGGGCCCGAATGGCGCACAGGGTGTACCACTGACTCCGGAACGTTCCATTGCAGTTGATCCACGTTATGTACCGCTGGGTACACCTGTCTTTATCGATACGACCCGGCCTTACAGCACGACCCCGCTTAAAAAACTGGTCATGGCGCAGGATACCGGAGGTGCGATAAGAGGACCTGTACGGGCGGATTATTTCTGGGGATTTGGAAATGAAGCCGGTGAACAGGCCGGAAAGATGAAACAGAAACTGAAAGTCTGGCTGCTGTTACCCAGACAGCCAGATGACAGGACAGGAAACTGAAGCCGGAGCGAATTAACGGTAAACCAGAACCGGTACGTGAGCGGTTGCCAGAACCTTCTGGGTTTCACTGCCGATGAAAAGCTTGTTCAAACCTTTTCGGCCGTGAGATGCCATGAAAATGCAATCGCAATCGTGTTCGTCGGCAATGCGGACAATTTCCTCATACGGTTTGGTCGATTGTGCGACCACCGTCTCGCATGGAACACTGGCTTCTTCAGCCAGTTCGGCGATCCGTTTCACTCTCGATTGTGCTGAAAGTTGTTCGCGGAGCAGATAATCGGATTCGGTGGATTTGGTCAGGGCCTCGATCTGGTTGAAAGAAAGGGGTTCCGCAACAGAAAGACCGACGATTCTGCATCCGGGATGGGAAGCGGCAAACTGAATGGCTGCCATAATGGCTTTTTCCGAAAGGGGGGTGCCATCAGAAGGCACAAGAATTTTTCTGTACATAGAACCTCCATTATCAATGATGAGACAGGTTGCCACTATTGATGTGACGAGTCCATGATGTGAGTCAAGATGGTGTGTCGGAACAACTTTTTGAATATCGTTGTACGCTGAAATAAATGATATGCTTTTTCTGAAAAAGGAGATGATGATGCAGAAAATTAAAGATACTCTCGACCAGATCCAGACACATATTTCTTCCGCAGGGCAGGTTGATCCTGCTCTGAAACAGGAATATCAGGAGCTGGACGACAATATCCGGAAAATGATGGCGGTCAGGAATGAAAATGCAGCAAGCGATCTTGCCATGATGGATTCCGATGCCAGACGTATTGCAGCCAAATTTGAAGCGAAACATCCTCATGTCGGCGGCCTGATTCGTCAATTGGCCGATATTTTGCAAAGCATGGGAGTCTGAAAACAGGGAGGAGTGCGGACGATCTCACTCCTCCATGTCCGTTCAATGTGTCATAAAACCTTGAAAGACAAGGACTGGATTTCCGATGGAAAAATGATGGGAAATGTCAATGTTTTTTTGAGGAAAAATCGCAGTTATGCACAAAATCATAATAAATAAAAAAACAAAAATTTTTTTTCTTTATTTTTGCATCATTTTTAACTGGTTGATTTCAAAAGGAAATTTTTTTGCATTACAGATGGGCATTTTATTGAAACGCGCATAAACACTAGGGTGCTCGGGTGTCAATACCTGATTTTCCACAATGTTATCCACAGACTTTGTGGATAGCCGAAAAAGCTATTGAAAATTCAGAGCTTAGCTACATTCTGCAGGGTTTACATTAAGTTGAAAAAGCATCAGATCGTACAGGTTGTTCTTGATACACCACTTGACTTTTATTTTGACTATCGTTATCCGGTCGGAGCAGAAAGTTTCCCTGTTCCGCAGGCCGGTATGCTTGTGGTCGTTCCGTTCGGTCGTCGTGAGGAAGTCGGGCTTGTTGTGGATGTGAAAGAAGAGTCCTGGATCGATGAAAGCAGATTGAAAGATGTCATTTCCGTCATAGTTGAAATTCCTCCCTTGCAAACAGAATGGATTCATTTATGTCGTTTTGCTGCGGGGTATTACCAGCGTTCTCTGGGAGAGGTGGCGCTGCCTTCCATTCCGAAAAATATACGGGCCAATAAAAAATTCGCAATAAAACGGGCAATCAGGGCACTTGCCAAACCTGTACCCGAATATTCTTCCCGACAAATTGATAAACCTGTTTTGCTGAAGGCCCAGAAAGAAGCTGTTTCCGCCATTGTCCAGGCGGAGGGATTCAGGTCGTTTGTTCTTCATGGTGTAACCGGTAGTGGCAAGACAGAAATATATTTGCAAGCTATCGAGGAAAAGCTGAATCGGTCGGAAGATATGCAGGTATTGATTATGGTGCCGGAAATCAACCTGACGCCACAACTGGAAATATCGGTCAGGTCACGTTTTCCGGCCATTGTCATAGCCAGCTTGCATAGCCGTCTGACGGAAGGCGAGCGTTTGAAAAACTGGCTGCTGATCCATACCGGTACAGCACGGATCATATTGGGGACGCGGCTTTCGATTCTGGCTTCCATGCCTTATCTGGGAATGATCGTCGTCGATGAAGAACACGACCCTTCGTACAAGCAACAGGAAGGTTTGCGATATTCTGCTCGCGATCTGGCCGTCTGGCGTGCCAATCAGTTGGGAATTCCTGTTGTGCTGGGTTCGGCGACACCTTCTCTTGAAAGCTGGCAGCACGTATTGTCAGGACGTTACACAAAACTGGAATTACCCGAGCGGGCTGTCAGAGACGCTGTTTTGCCATTGATCAGATTGATCGACACGACAGCTGAATCCCTTCAGAACGGATTTTCTCCGTCGCTCATTAATGCAATCAAACAGCGTCTTGAGAAAAGTGAGCAATCACTTCTTTTCCTGAATCGGCGTGGCTATGCTCCGGTCATCACATGTGAGGCCTGTGGCTGGATCAGTGTCTGTGACCGATGTACTGCGTATATGGTGTATCACAAATCCCATCGTTTGTTACGTTGCCATCACTGCGGACTTGAACGGCCGGTTCCCCGGATATGCCCTGATTGCGGAAATATGGATCTGCAAACTCTGGGGAGGGGAACGCAACGGATAGAAGAAGGCTTGCAGGTTTTTTTCCCTGAAGCTCGCATATTGAGAATCGATGCCGATTCGACACGCAAAAAAGGCAGCCTGGAGGCTGCGCTGGAAACCGTGCATAAAGGGGATGTCGATATTGTCGTCGGAACGCAAATGATATCGAAAGGACACGATTTCCGGAATATGACTCTGGTGGGTGTTCTGAATCCGGATACGGCCCTTTTTTCGCATGATTACAGGGCCGGGGAGCGCCTTTTCTCACAGCTCATGCAGGTGGCGGGCCGTGCGGGAAGAGGGGGTGTTTCTGAAAACGGCAGCCAGAGTGAGGTACTGATCCAGACGCGCTATCCGCAGCATCCTCTTTATCAGGCGGCATTGACTCATGATTACGGGAACTATGTCAGGGAACTTCTGGCGGAACGGCAGAACGCAGGATTGCCGCCCTTCGGTTTTCAGGTGTTGCTTGTGGCTGAAGCCAGAAAAGTGGAAAACGCACTGGATTTCTTGAGGCAGGCCATTGCCGCAATTCCGAAGCCACAGGCGGTCATTATCAATGAGCCGATACCGATGGCGATGATGCGGATCGCCAATATCGAGCGGGCACAACTTCTGGTTGAATCGACTTCAAGAGGCAGATTGCAGGGAATGCTCAAAGAGTGGTTGCCGGTCTTGAGGAACATGAAGACCGGAGTTCGTTGGCATGTCGAAGTCGACCCGATGTCAATTTGAATGACCGGCAAGCACTTTTTCAGAGCAATGCCGGATTGTCATGAGTGTTGTGTTCTTTTCTTTCCTGTACGGCCAGAGCAGACGGGGCGATGACTTTACGCTGACGGGCTGAACGTTTGCCTGTTGTTTTTGCCTGTGCCAGTGTGGATACTTTCGAACCGCTGGCAACCGCTTTCAACATCTTGTATTCCGAAATGACCTTGTTGCCATAACCGCCGTCATGACTCATCTGGGCTGCACCGACATAGGTTTTCAGGGCACGTTCGACGCTGCCGGTCTGTCTGACGTATTCTTTCAGGATCCTGGAGCCGACCTTGATATTGACGACAGGATCCAGAGCATACTGGATGCCACCATGATCCTCGAATTTTTCTGCGTGTATTTTTGCCATGACCTGCATGAGTCCCTGTGCGCCCACCGGACTTTCTGCGTATGGGTTGAAGCGTGACTCAATCGCCATGACTGCCAGAATCAGATGTGGATCCAGACCGATATCAAAGGCCGTTTTATAAGCTGTCGTCACGAAAAGATCGGAAGCCTTGCTGGCGATCTTGTAGCGTTTGGAAATCCATGACACCACTCTTTGTTTTTGCTTCAATTCGTCCAGTTTTGAATGTTCTTCTTTTTGCTGTGCGGCCAGTATATCCGTCTTTACCCAACTCAGCGTTTCGGTGGTGGCGCCCGGAGCATTGGATGCGTGGGCTTCCCTGATTGGCAGGGATTCGCCGACGCCCCTGACGAATTCAGGCCTGACACACAAAAGGGTGATGCAGACAAGCATCAGACCGGTGAAAAACATCCACATTCTTGGATGGCTGTGAATGAACAGCTTTTTCTGTCCGATTAAATGGTGTGTCTTTACTTTCAAATTCTGAAAATGCAAATTTTTTAAAAAATTCTGAAACATGAAAACTCCCCCGGATATCAAACGGTGTCAAAACGAACAAAACAAAAGAGGTTTTCTTTTGTCTGCTGGCATCGTTTTTCCGAATTATTTCCATTTGTGTCTTGTGGACACGAAATGGATGAACTCAATGGAGTTGCAGTTTTCTAAAGAGGTTGAGCTTCGCAACCGTTAAACTACAAAAAAGGCTCTTTGCCTACCTGAGAGTTCTTGATATATGTCATTATCGAATTCAGTCTGTTTCCGATATGCAGTGACATGCATCAATTTATTGAATGGTATATTTGTTTTTGAAAAACATTTTGTTAGGAAACTGGGCGCATTTTATGTGTGGTTTTATATCAAGTCAATTATAAAGAATGATCGGCATATTCTTTTTTGTTATATGAAAAAAGCCGGGAAATAGAATAATTCATATAAAAATCAAATGCTTGATAAATATTTGAAGGCTGGAAACTTCGTTATAATCTTAGAGAAAATAAATGAAATATCGTGACTTGAGAGACTTCGCCGAACAACTCGGGAATGAAGGGGAATTAAAGGAAATTGTCGTTTCCGTATCACCCGTCCTTGAAATGACTGAAGTGTCACGTCGCGTATTGCATCAGGGTGGGCCAGCTCTTTTATTCAGAAATCCGGCAGCTTATTCGATGCCGGTCATAACCAATCTTTTCGGGACGACTCGTCGTATAGCCAGAGCGATGGGTGGGGAAACAATGGACGATTTGAGACGTATGGGGCAATTTCTGGCTTCTCTGAAAGAGCCTGAACAACCGGAGAAACTCTCTGATCTTTTCGGGATGGGGACCATGCTGAAATCCCTGATGGATATGCGGCCGAAAGAACAGAAAAGCGCTCTCTGTCAGGAAGTCGTGCTGGAAGGAAAAGACGTCGATTTGAATTCCTTGCCGATTCAGACATGCTGGCCTGGCGATGCAGGGCCTTTGATCACATGGGGGCTGGTGGTCACAAGAGGGCCAAACAAAAAGAGGCAGAATCTGGGTATTTACCGGCAACAGGTCATTGGCCGCAATAAGGTAATCATGCGCTGGCTGGCGCACCGGGGTGGCGCACAGGATTTCAGGGAACACGGTGTTGCCTGCAAGGGGCGGCCCTTTCCGGTCGCCGTTGTGATCGGTGCCGATCCGGCAACCTTGTTGGGTGCCGTGACGCCGATTCCGGATGAATTGTCTGAATACCAGTTTGCCGGACTGCTGCGCGGTCAGCGTACCGAACTGGTAAAAACCGTGGGAAGTGACTTGCAGGTTCCAGCTCGTGCGGAAATCGTTCTTGAAGGTCATATTTATCCTGATGAAATGCATGAATCGGGATATGAACATGCAATGGAAGGCCCATTTGGCGACCATACGGGATATTACAACGAGCAGGATTCTTTCCCCGTTTTCACGATCGACCGTATTACCATGCGCAAGGATCCAATTTATCTTTCGACATATACCGGAAAACCGCCTGACGAACCTGCGATGCTCGGGCTGGCCTTGAATGAAATATTCATCCCACTGTTGCAAAAGCAGTTTCCCGAAATAATCGATTTTTATTTGCCCGTAGAGACCTGCAGTTACCGTTTCGCCATCGTCAAGATACGGAAAGCTTATGCAGGTCATGCCCGTCGGGTCATGTTCGGTATCTGGAGTTTTCTGAGACAGTTTCTTTATACGAAATTCATCATTGTGGTTGATGAGGATATCGATATAAGGAATTGGGGAGAGGTATTCTGGGCGATTTCCACACGTGTCGATCCGATAAGGGATACTGTTCTTGTCGACAATACACCGATCGATTATCTGGACTTCGCATCCCCGGTGAGTGGTCTTGGCAGCAAGATGGGCATTGATGCGACCGACAAATGGAATGGTGAGACAAGCCGGAAATGGGGGGCGAAAATCAGCATGAATGGTGATGTAATGAAAAAAGTGGATGATTTATGGAGTGATCTCGGTCTGTAAAGCATGTATTATTTTATTGCAGAACGAATTCTTTGCTGTACAATGCCGGTTGGCGGGCCCCTGCGCATTGCGAAATGGTGAATCTGGTCAGGTCGGGAACGAAGCAGCCACAGCCAATCTTCGCGAGTGCCGCAGTCAAGGCTCGCCTTTGTATTTTTCCTTCAAGCCTTCGGATTTTTCACTGGTTCCATCCGGTTGAAACGGCGTCAAAAATCCGGTTTCGCAGTATCATTGCTTTCAAAAAGAAGTAGGCTATCGTGGCTTGCTTTTGAACGAAACAGGAAGCAATAAGGTACAATTCAGCCATGTCCTATTTAGTCCTTGCCAGAAAATATCGTCCGAAGAATTTTGAAAATATCGTCGGGCAGGATCACGTTGTTCGCGCTTTGTCTCATGCTCTTGAAAGCCAGCGTTTGCACCATGCTTATCTGTTTACCGGTACGAGAGGCATCGGCAAGACAACGCTGTCGAGAATTCTTGCCAAATCATTGAATTGTGAAAAGGGAATCACGGCAACGCCTTGTGGTGTATGCGAAGCATGCAGGGCCATCGATTCCGACCGTTTCGTCGATTACGTCGAAATGGATGCCGCTTCCAACCGTGGTATCGCCGATATGTTGCAATTGCTGGAGCAGGCTGTGTATGCGCCGACGGCAGCCCGGTTCAAGGTCTATATGATTGACGAAGTTCACATGCTGACCTCGCAGGCATTCAATGCCATGTTAAAGACCCTGGAAGAACCGCCGGAGTACGTCAAATTCATTCTGGCGACTACCGATCCGCAGAAAATCCCGGTAACGGTTTTGTCCCGGTGTTTGCAGTTCAACCTCAAACAGATGCCGATGTCTCATATCGTCGATCACTTGAGCCGGATACTTGAACTGGAAAATATCCCTTTTGAAAAACCGGCCCTTCGCCTCCTGGCGCAAGGAGCGCAGGGATCCATGCGTGATGCGCTTTCCCTGACCGATCAGGCCATTGCCTATACCGCAGGTCATGTTACGGACGAAGCCGTACAGGATATGCTGGGAGCGCTGGATCAGACATACCTGATCCGGCTGCTGGACCATCTGGCCAACAAGGATGGTGCTGCTCTGCTGAAAGTCGCCGATGAAATGGCCTTCCGCAGTTTATCCTACGGTACGGCATTACAGGATCTGGGATTGCTGTTGCAGAAAATCGCCATGATCCAGAGTGTTCCGGATTATCCGGTTGACGACATTGCCGATTCGGAAAACCTGTCGCGTCTGGCGACCGTCTTTTCACCTGAAGAAGTCCAGCTTTATTACCAGATTGCGATTCATGGCAGAAACGAACTGGGGCTTGCCCCGGATGAATATGCCGGTTTTTCGATGACGCTTTTGCGAATGCTGGCTTTCAGCCCGGATAAACGACAGTGCGGAATTTCCCATGCAGCATTGAAAAATGATGTTCCCGCCACAAATCGCGTGAAAAGCAATACGGGCATTGAACAAAAAACGGAACAAAAGTCCTCTGTCTCTCCTGTAATGGAAGAAACGCCAATATCTGAGAAAAGACCGGCAACAGCGGATGGCATTCCTCCGTGGCTTGATGATGAGTCTTTTTCAACCCGGCAAGTTCAAACACCTGTTTCGCCACAGATGGTGAAAAGCCGACGTGAATCGCCTGGTGTCCCAGTGGAGACAATGGCTCCTGTCATACAGGAAAGCGTGCCGGCATCGCCTGTTACCACTCCTGTCGCCCAGAACCTCATTCGAAATGCCGGCTGGGATGGAAACTGGCCCGGACTGGCAGCGACATTGCCGGTCAGAGGCATGGTTCAGCAACTGGCACAGCAAACAGAACTGGTTTATTGGGAAGAGAATGATTCCGGGTATCTGTTGCATTTGAAATCGCCTATTGCTACTCTTTGCACGCCAAATAACATCAACAGGCTCTCTGGTGTCCTGACAGAGTATTTGGGTTCTCCGGTCAAGATAAGCACCGAAGTAGGCAAGGTTGAGGAAACGGCCAATCAGAACGCGATTGAAGCGCGTGCCGAAAGGCAGCGTCAGGCGGAAGAAACCATGACAAACGACCCTTATGTAAAGTCCGTTGTCGCTGAATTTGGCGGACATATCGTCGAGGGTTCCATAAAACCACTATAACTGGAATGGAAATAAATATGAAAAATCAATTGGCAAACCTGATGAAGCAGGCTCAGGCGATGCAGCAAAATATGGAAAAGGCCCAGGAAGAACTGGCCAAAACCATTGTTGAAGGGCAGGCTGGCGCTGGTATGGTATCCGTGTTGATGAGCTGCAAATATTATGTCTCAAGGGTGTCGATCGATTCGGCTCTGATGAGTGATGACAAGGAAATGCTGGAGGATCTGATTACGGCCGCTTTCAATGATGCCGTTCGTAAAGCGGAAGCCACAGCCCAGGAAAAAATGGCCAGCGTATCTGCCGGATTGCCGATGCCTCCCGGTTTCAAAATGCCTTTCTGATCCATTTCTATCCGTGAAATCGCTTTCATCTCTCCAGCAATTGATCGAGGCTTTCCGGCATTTGCCCGGTATAGGGCCGAAGTCAGCGCAGAGAATGGCTTATCATCTCTTGCAACACGACCGGGATGGTGCTGTGCAGTTGAGTGTTGCACTTGCCAATGCCATTTCCAGTGTACGCCACTGTGAACGATGCAATACGTTTACAGAGTCGGATATCTGTGAAATGTGTCGTGATGAGGAGAGGGACGCTTCCTTGCTGTGCATCACGGAAACACCAGCCGACCAGATGATGATCGAGCAGACCCTGACGTTCAAGGGATATTATTTTGTGCTGATGGGAAGCCTTTCTCCTCTGGACGGAATAGGGCCGAAAGAAATTCATTTCGACAAATTAATCAAACGGGCAACGGACGGGGTCGTCAGGGAAGTCGTTCTTGCCACCAGTTTCAACAATGAAGGCGAAGCAACCGCTCATTACATCAGCGAGATGCTCAAGGCGCGAGGTATCCGGGTCAGCCGGCTGGCACGGGGAGTTCCCGTCGGAGCGGAACTTGAATACGTCGATGTCGGTACCATAGCGCGTGCTTTTCTGGATAGGCGGTCAACCTGATATGGCATATACAACAATCGAAGGTACAATCGGTTCTACTCCTTTGGTGGAATTGCTCCGTTCAACCAGTGAGAACGCAAGGAATCGCGGGAATATCGTTCTTGGAAAATGGGAGTGTGGCAATCCATCCGGTTCGATCAAGGATCGTGTGCTTAAAATGATGATACGTCACGCTGAAGAACGGGGTGATATCCGGCCCGGCGATACCTTGATCGAGGCGACCGGAGGCAATACCGGAATCTCGCTGGCGATGATGGCGGCGGCACGAGGTTACCGCGCTATTGTGGTCATGCCGGAAAGTACCAATTATTTCAAACAGCAAAGCATTGCCGTGTATGGTGCGAAAATTGTTTTAACACCCAAAAGTGGCGGTATTGAGTACGCACGTGATCTTGCCGAGCAAATGGCGGGTGCTGGTGAAGGTGTATTGCTGGATCAGTTCAATAATTCCGATAACCCTCTTTCACATTATGAAACAACCGGTCCGGAAATATGGAGTGCGACTAGGGGAAAGGTTACCCATTTTGTCTGTCCTATGGGAACGACAGGCACGATCATGGGGGTTTCGCGTTTTCTGAAAGAAAAAAACAAAAAAGTAAAGATAATCGGGGTCGAACCAGCCAATAGGGATCACATTACCGGAATGTATCATTGGCAGGAAAATCAGCGCCCGCGCTTTTACGATAAAAAAAGGGTGGACCGGATTGAAGAGATCAGTCAGGCATGTGCAGAATACCGGGCCAGAAGAATGGCTTCTGAAGAGGGGATTTTTTGTGGGTTATCGTCTGCCTGTGCCTGCGAGGTGGCCTTAAGCCTGTCGGAAACAGTCGATCAGGCAGTCATCGTTTTTATGATGGCCGACAGGGGAAACAAGTATTTCTCTTCAGGGTTCTTCCCGTTTTAGAAGACATATGTGCAACATAGGCATTGTCATAAGCCTTTGTATCGATTAAAATTAAAGGCTAAACAGATTTTGTATTGCGAAAAACTTCGTAATCACACAACTAACACAGGTTCTTAGGAAATTTTATGGCTAACACCGCTCAGGCACGCAAACGTGCTCGTCAGGCAGTAAAACTGAATGCACACAATTCCAGTCAGCGTTCCGCATTGCGTACTGCAATCAAATCGGCACAGAAAGCGATTGCTGCTGGTGACAAGGAAGCTGCAGCTTCCGTTTTCAACAATACCGTTTCGATCATCGACCGAATCGCCGACAAGAAACGTATTCACAAAAACAAGGCCGCACGTCATAAAAGCCGTCTGGCTGCTGCATTGAAAGCAATGTCCGCGGCTGCCTGAGTTTCAGGTAGCTTTACTGGTATGTTGCTGTATTGAGGCACGCTTTTCAAGCGTGCCTTTTGTTGTTTCCGTTTTCAATAACGGTAACCGAATTCCTTCTCAAAACGGTCAGCGATCTCATTTGCCGTCAATTTGTGGCTTTGGGGACCGAAATGTTCGATCTTGATGGCCCCCATCAGGCTGCCGAGACGCCCGGATGTCAACAGGTCTTTTCCGCTGGTCAGGCCGTACATGAAACCAGCGCGGAATGCGTCACCACAACCCGTCGGATCGGCTTCTTTTGCTGCCTTGACGCAGGGAATATCATATTTTTCGCCGTTTTCGTAAATGACAGCCCCTCTTTCTGCACAGGTCACGATGAGCGCCTTGACTCTGGATGCGATTTCGGTCAAAGACCAGCCACTCGCTTGTGCCAGCATTTCACCTTCATATTCATTGACTGCGACATAAGTGGCGATATCAATAAAGTGTCTCAGTTCTTCCTGATTGAACATGGGGAGACCCTGACCGGGATCGAAAATGAAAGGAATGCCCAGTCGGGCACAATCGTCCGCATTCTGGATCATGCCGTCGCGTCCGTCAGGAGCGACAATAGCCAGCTGGATATTCTCTCCGGCGGTGTTTTCGATTTTGTTTTCATGGGAAAAAGACATCGCTCCCGGATGGAAAGCCGTGATCTGGTTATTGTTTTTATCCGTCGTAATGAATGCCTGTGCTGTATAGGACCGTTTGATTGTCTTGATGTGGCGACGGGAAATATCCAGCTCGGCCAACCTTTCAAGATAAGGTGCGCCATCCATGCCGATCGTGGCCATGATATAGGGCAGTCCACCGAGCAGCTTCATGTTATAGGCAATATTGCCGGCGCATCCCCCGAATTCGCGTCTCATACTGGGAACGAGAAAACAGACATTGATATTGTGTAACTGGTCAGCCAGAATGGATTCGGAAAACCGGTCCGGGAATGACATGATGGTGTCGTACGCAAGCGACCCGCAAATTAGAGAGCTCATAATATTATTGGTGTTAGTGATCAGGGATTGTTAAGAAGAGATATCCGGTTCTTGACCGCCGAATGGTGTGCAAACTCGAATGTCATTTTAAAACTGATGCCAGATAATGGCTGAAGTCCCTTTGCCGTGCCAGCTTCTTCAGGAAGATATTCTTCAGGCTGAAAAATGCGGCGCAACAAGACCTTGTTGTCCGAATCCATCAACTCCATGACAAGTGCTGGCCATATTTGCAGATCGGGACGGTGATTGGTGATCGTAACGATCTGGGAGTACTGGTCTGGTACGTTTTCCAGTTTTTCCGGCACGTTTGCCTCGACCGTGAGAGGTGGAATGGTGACGGGTGTTTCAACAGGACACGATAATAATTCACACGTCGTGTTGACCAGTTCTTCAGCCGGAGGCCACCAGGCAATAATTTCTTCAGAATAACGGTATATGCCTTGTATGCCCAATAGAATGAGCAGGAAAAACGTACCTGTCCCCCAGAGAATTTGCGAGAAAAGAGATCGTTTTTTCTTTTTCTGGACAATTTTGACCAGATCTTCCGCCGAGGCTGGTTTGTCAGTTATCTTCTCAGGCGCATCGACAATAAGCCCGGGCATGGCATTGTCCTTGAGCGTGTCCGACGATAAAAACGGTTCTCTTTTATCCGATTCGACCTGTGCTTTTTCCCTCTCCACCACTTTGGCATCGTCATTAGCCGGAGAACCGGAAAAGGCAACATGCGAAGCCGGTTTTTCTTCATCCAATGAAGAAAGGTTCAGATCGAAATCAATGGACTGGATTTGTTTTTCGAAAGCTGCTTTCATGGCAGCTTCTCTTGTCTTTATGACGTCACTTTCAATGGTATTGTCAGTATCGTCGCTTATCTTCTCTGAAAAAGGCTGTAAATTCGGATAGATAGTGTTGACTTGCGGTGATTCCCGTACCGTCAGTATGTCCGGTCTTGTTTCATTTGCGGCAGTAACCGAAGCGCTTTTCCCGACTTTGGCGGAAGAAGAGGATGTATCCGTTTGCGAAAGGCGTCCGATCAGATGGTCAATGCCATTGAATGGATTGTTGCAGACACCACAGCGGACAACACCGGAATAGCGTTTAAGCTGTTCTTCATTAACCTGAAAAACGGTATTGCAATTGGGACAACGTGTAGCCAGTGACATGCTTGGAGTCA
Source organism: Pseudomonadota bacterium (assembly GCA_023449275.1). GTDB lineage: Bacteria > Pseudomonadota > Gammaproteobacteria > Burkholderiales > Burkholderiaceae_D > Oxalobacter. The sequence continues at coordinate 23,826 of JAEXJM010000059.1, forward strand.
ACGCCGGTTAAGTTGGCCTGATAAAGCGACCCATCCATCATGGCTTTTCCAGACCGTCAAGTTAATATATGGGGCATATGCCTCGATCACATCGTTGGCCTGTCCATCAAGAATGCCTGACAAAACCAGAAAACCGTTATTCCTGATGCGTTCAGTCAGGGTTTTCGTCAGAGTCTTCAATGGACCGGCCAGTATGTTGGCGACGACTATATCATATTGGCGGTCAGGTTCGGAAGAGGTGAACTCATCCGGCAGATAACACGAAAATGCGCAATGATTGCGTTCGGCATTTTCATTTGAGGTAATAACCGACTGTGGGTCGATATCCACACCAGTCACATTTCCTGCGCCCAGCTTGATGGCGGCGATTGCCAGAATACCCGAACCACACCCGTAATCCAGTATGGTCTGGTCTGTTTGCACGTTTTTTTCCAGCCATTCAAGACATAAGCGTGTCGTCGGATGGGAACCGGTGCCAAAAGCAAGCCCCGGATCAAGCTCAAGCACAATGCCGTTTTGATCCGGAATATCATGCCAGCTTGGTACAATCCAGATTTTCTCGCCAATATGGATTGGATCGAATTGCGACTGGGTTACGCGAACCCAGTCTTCATCCGGAACTTCACGAATGATAAAAGGAGGAATTTCACTTAATTCGCACTCTTTTGCGGCCTTTTTTATTATTTCATCGGCATTGGCGTCTTCCGGAAGCAAAGCGATGACACGGCTACGCTGCCAGGCATATTCATTGGAATCTGCACCGGGCTCGTCGAACAGAGGCTGCTCTGCGGGAGTTCCAAGATCGGCGTCCTCCACCGTGATGGAGAGTGCTCCCGCGTTCATCAGGGCATCAGAGAACGCAGTTGTCACATCATAAGCGACTTCTGCTACAACTTCATTCCAATTCAAAATAAACTCCAGACGGATTGACCTGATTATTTGTCGGTTTCCGGAAACATTTCAGCCAGTTTATGTTCCAGATAATGGATGTTGGTACCTCCCTTGATGAAGCTGGGATCATGCATCAATTCACGATGAAGTGCCACATTGGTCTGGATACCTTCAACAACCATTTCGGTCAGGGCAACCTGCATTCTGCGGATAGCCATATCACGTGTCGGAGCGTAAGCGATAATCTTGCCGATCATGGAATCGTAATAAGGTGGTACACGATATCCGGCATAGACATGTGAATCCACTCGCATGCCCGGACCACCCGGTGCGTGCCAGGAAGTGATTTTTCCGGGAGAAGGGAGAAATGTGAAAGGATCTTCCGCATTGATGCGGCATTCGATGGCATGTCCGATCAAACGGATATCACGTTGGCGGAAGCTCAGTTTTTCACCTGCCGCGATGCGAATCTGTTCCTGAACGATATCCACGCCAGTAATCAGTTCTGTAACAGGATGTTCGACCTGGACACGCGTATTCATCTCGATGAAATAGAATTCGCCGTTTTCGTACAGGAATTCGAAGGTACCTGCGCCACGATAGCCGATTTTCTTGCACGCATCGGCGCAACGATCACCGATACGATCGATCAGTCTGCGGGGAATATCCGGTGCCGGCGCTTCTTCAATCACTTTCTGGTGGCGGCGTTGCATGGAACAATCACGTTCGCCCAGCCAGATGGCATTCTTGTGGTCGTCGGCAAGTACCTGAATTTCAATATGACGCGGGTTTTCAAGGAATTTTTCCATGTAAACCTCAGGATTCCCGAAAGCAGCTCCGGCTTCCGTTTTCGTCGTCGTGACTGCGTTCAGCAGGGAAGCTTCGGTATGAACGACGCGCATGCCACGACCACCACCACCACCTGCCGCTTTAATGATGACAGGAAAACCTATTCTGCGCGCGATTGCGATGATCTCCTGCGGATCATCCGGCAATGCCCCTTCAGAACCTGGCACACATGGAATGCCGGCCTTGATCATGGCTTGCTTGGCACTGACTTTGTCGCCCATCACCCTGATAGATTCGGAACGGGGGCCAATGAAAACAAAACCAGATTTCTCAACACGTTCTGCAAAATCGGCATTTTCAGAAAGGAAGCCATAACCCGGGTGGATCGCTTCCGCGTCAGTCACTTCTGCGGCACTGATAATGGCAGGCATGTTCAGATAGCTCAGTGCAGAAGAGGCGGGTCCGATACAAACAGATTCATCAGCGAGTTTGACATATTTCGCTTCACGATCCGCTTCCGAATGAACGACAACGGTTTTTATGCCCAGTTCACGGCAGGCACGCTGGATACGCAGCGCAATTTCACCGCGATTGGCGATAAGGATTTTTTCAAACATAATTTGGTGGCGATTGTTCCGTAAATCGAAAATAACGACAAAAAGAGCGATTTTCGCTCAATTTAAGCGTATTTAACCAATAACAAACAGCGGTTGGCCGAATTCGACTGGTTCGCCGTTTTCTACAAGAATCTGTTTGATGACACCCGAAGTCTCTGCCTCGATCTCGTTTAAGAGTTTCATCGCTTCGATGATACACAGTGTATCGCCCTGTTTTACCGGAGAACCAACTTCCACATAGGATGGATTGCCTGGAGCCGGCGCACTGTAAAATGTGCCAACCATTGGCGATTTTACAACGTGACCTTCCATCACCGCGTTTTCAGCCACGACTTCTGTTGCGACCGCTACCGGAGGGGCGGTCACACCTTGCGGCATACCCGGGACAGGTTGCATATATTGCTGGGGCATAACTGCAGGAGCCTGCATGACATAAGATTGCCCCTGTACGGCAGAGTTTTTCGCAATGCGAACTTTGCTTTCGCCTTCAGTCACTTCAAGCTCAGCTATTTCAGATTCGGCAACGAGGTCGATCAAGGTCTTTAATTTACGTAAATCCATATAAATCCCGCAAAAATGCTGTTAAAAGTTGGTAATTAATATTTGAGAGCGTGTTCAATAGCCATACGGTATCCATCCACTCCAAAACCGCATATTACACCTTTTGCGATGGAAGACAGGAAAGAATGATGACGGAAAGGCTCACGTTGGTGGATGTTGGAGATATGAACCTCATAAAAGGGGATGGCGACCCCGGACAAGGCATCTCTTAACGAGACACTTGTATGAGTCAGTCCGCCCGGATTAATGATAATGGCATCGATATTCTGGGTACGAGCCTGGTGGATGCGATCGATCAGGTCTCCTTCGTGATTGCTTTGAAAACTGGCAAATTGACCTCCTGCGGCTTCAACCTGCGATTTGGCGGTTGCAACAACATCATCCAGAGTCGTTTTTCCGTAAACGTCCGGTTCGCGTGTGCCAAGCAGGTTCAGGTTTGGGCCGTTCAGCAGAAGAATGTTTTTTGCCATGGCTTGTAAAAATTGCTTTTCAATTGGATTTTCAGCATTTTGCCGTCAAATGACGTAAAGAGGCAAGGAAAAACGCCTGGAATATAAAAAATTATTCAGTTTCAGGCAGGTTCCCCTGACTGATCAATTGCTGCAAGCCTGCAATATTGGTTCTGGCAAAATGGGCGCCGAAAAGTTTCCCTGACTTGCGAATATCGTCGGATTCATAAACAGTCAGATGGGCGATTTCATCATGCCACATGAAATGAATCGTTTCGATGACATGCCCTTTTCCCCGAAAATGAGGCAATTCCGACACATCGAAATCAATACCGCGGTTGAGAAGAAAGATTTCGACGTCTTTTACATTATCCGTAAACAACTGAAGATGAATGTCGCTATGTTCGCCGCCTGTGCCATTCAGGATGGCGCCGGTAATATAGGGATTGAACTCTTCCAGTTCTTTCATCAATTTCAGGGAAAGTGTGCGTAAGTGCAACAATCGCGCAGGCTGTGAATCGGCAAGAAAAAGCTCATTATACAATTTTACTTCTTTTTCGATCATCAGATTGTCCGGAAGGATTTCACCTCTCACCCGGTTGTTTCCCAGTATTTGCCGGGCCGCCTTGCGCTTGGCGACTTCGTAACCCGCTCCTTCCTCTGCTATCATGCGAGCGGCGGCAATAGCGATTTCCTGTCGTAAATTGGCAATATCGATTAAACGGTTGATTGTCATGTTTGAGTAAATCCCGGCGAAAACTGCCACGTATCGTTTAAAATTTTCTGAACTTATTAATTGATCGACGCATCATGCATATTCATATCCTTGGTATTTGCGGAACCTTCATGGGAGGAGTCGCTGTTTTGGCAAAAGCGGCAGGGCATACAGTAACCGGTTGTGATGCGAATGTCTATCCGCCCATGAGCACACAATTGCAAGAGCAGGGAATCGAACTGATCAATGGCTATGATGAGAAGCAGATTGAACTGAAACCCGATTTGTTTGTCATTGGCAACGTCGTTTCAAGAGGCAATCCGCTGATGGAAGCCATCCTGAATCGCGGGCTGCCGTATGTATCGGGGCCACAGTGGATCGGAGAGCACATTTTAAATGATAAATGGGTTCTTGGCGTGGCGGGAACGCATGGCAAGACGACGACGACGTCCATGCTGGCGTGGATATTGGAAGATGCAGGCTATTCGCCGGGCTTTCTGATCGGCGGGGTTCCGCTGAATTTCGATATTTCAGCACGTTTGCACGGCGAGCAGGAATCTTCTTTCTTTGTTATCGAGGCGGATGAATATGATACGGCTTTCTTCGATAAAAGAAGCAAATTCGTCCACTATCGCCCGAAAACAGCCATATTGAATAATCTGGAATACGATCATGCCGATATTTTTCCCGATATCGGGGCCATTGAAACGCAATTTCACCATCTGATCCGAACGGTAGCAGGAAATGGTCGGCTGATCGTCAATAGTCGGGAACCTGCACTCAAACGGGTCGTTGAGCGTGGCTGCTGGAGTGAAAAAGAATGGTTTGGCGTGCAAGGAAAAGATTCCTGGTCGTTAATGGATAGGGAAGACAGCGATTTTGACGTATTTTTTGATGGAAAATTCCAGGGGACGGTACATTGGGATTTGACAGGAGAGCACAATCGCCTGAATGCGCTGGCGGCAATCGCTGCAGCTCGCCATGTTGGCATCAGGCCTGAACAGGCCATTGATTCCTTATCCCGTTTCAAAAATGTGAAAAGACGCATGGAATGCCGCGGAAATGTCGCAGGCGTCACGGTATATGATGATTTCGCCCATCACCCCACGGCGATCGCGACCACGATTGCCGGATTGAAGAAAAAGACAGGTACCAGATCAAATGGGCGTATTCTGGCTGTTCTTGAACCACGTTCCAATACGATGAAGCTGGGGGTGATGAAACAGGCATTGCCGCAAAGTCTGCTGGAAGCGGATCTGGTTTTTGGTTACGGAGCGGAAGAAGGCAAAAATGCGTTGGGATGGAATCTGGCTGAAGCTCTTTCTCCATTGGGATCAAAAGCGAAGGTGTTCAGTGATATTGACTTGCTCGTCGATGATATCGCGGCTGAGGCACGTCCGGGGGATCATGTCCTGGTGATGAGTAATGGCGGATTTGGCGGCATTCATCAGAAAATACTCGATAAGTTATCGGTAAAATAAGGGATCTTCATGATTTTGTATTTGCATGGGTTTCAGTCTTCTCCAAATTCTTTCAAGGCGCAATTGATAGAAGGAAAATTAAAGCGGTTGAAACGGCAGAATGAGTATATCTGTCCTCAATTATCGTCATCTCCAGAGAAATCGATTGAACTTGCACTCAAATCAGCTCGTCAATATTCTTCAAAGCCCATTGCGGTAATCGGTTCTTCATTGGGCGGTTACTATGCGAACTGGATCGCGGAAGAACTGGAATGCCGGGCTGTATTGTTAAATCCGGTAATCGATCCCTGGAAAATCAGAATATTGGGCGACAGTCCGGACAGAAGCGATCTCAGGGTACGTGAATGGCTTGAATTTACTGAAACATATGAAAAAGAACTCGAATCAATACGGGTAACAAAGATTACCCGGCCAGACAGATATATGCTGATTGCCGCCACAGGGGATCAATTACTGGACTGGAAAATGATGCAAATGCATTATGAGGGTGCGAAACAGATCATTATTGATGGCAGTGATCATGGTTTGTCCGATTTTGAGCAATATATTGATGACGTGCTGTCATTTTGTGGAATTGGTGATCCCGGCCAGATAAAAAACGAGTGCCAAAATAAAAAACTGAATCATAGAATAGAGCGGTGAATGAATTTATTTTTTGAAGAATCTGGCGAATTTAAAACGGGTGGCATACTGAATCAGGTCGGTGAGGCGTTTCAGGTAGAGCTTGCGGGGGGCAAACGAACAAAGGTTCGTGCACGGGATGTTTTGTTTCAGTTCAGTTCGCATGAACCTGCGGAACTGATTTCAGAAGCCGCACAGATCTCGGAAGAAATCGATCTGGATTTCCTGTGGGAAGTGGCTGGAGAAAATGAATTTGATTATCAGGATTTGGGAAAAGAATATTTCGGACATGATCTGAAACCGGAGGAAGCGGCTGCATTGTTGTTCAGATTGCATTCCGCCCCCATCTATTTTTATAAAAAGGGCAAAGGCCGCTACAAGGCTGCTCCGGAAAAATCCTTGAAGGCGGCGCTGGCCAGTCTGGAAAAGAAGCGCCAGCAGGCAATCATACAGCAACAATATGTGGAAGAGCTTGTTCAGGGACGGTTGCCGGATCCTCTCAAAAACAATGCGGTTGCACTCTTGTGCAAGCCGGATAAAAACAGTATCGAATATAAAGCGCTGGTAACGGCGTGTGATACCTTGCATACTTCACCGGAACGTCTGCTGCTTGATCTGGGTGGCATCGCCAATCCGAAAGAATTGCATCTTGCCCGGTTTTTGCTGGAAAACTTCCCTAAAGGTACGAAATTTCCGCAAATCGATGTCCCTGATCCGGTGCTGGATTTGCCTGAAGCTGAGGTTAATGCCTTTTCCATCGATGACATTACGACCACAGAAATAGATGATGCCTTTTCTGTAACGACATTACCCAATGGACATGTGCGCATCGGTATTCATATCGCTGCGCCGGCATTGGGTATGCAACCGGACGATGCACTCGATGAAATCGCAAAAAAGCGTCTTTCTACAGTCTATATGCCGGGCGACAAAATCACCATGTTGCCCGATGAACTGGTCAATCGGTTTACCTTGAGTGCCGGTGAAAGACGGCCAGCCATGAGTTTGTATGCGACACTCAATCCGGAAGACTGGTCTGTCATCGAGACGGAAACCCGGGCAGAAATGATTCGTGTTGCTGAAAATCTGCGTCATAACGATCTTGACAGCCTGATAACGCCTGACAGCCTTGAAAATGGGGAAGGGGATTATCCCCACAAGGAAGATATCGCTGTTTTATGGCGTTGTTCACAGGTTTTCGAACAGAGACGGATGGCGAAACGCGAAGCTTTCGGTTTGCGGCCGGAACAGAACAATCGCGTGGATTTCAATTTTTATGTCGATGAAAACGACATTGTGACCATCGAACGCCGCAGGCGGACTGCGCCATTGGACAGGATTGTGGCAGAGCTGATGATTTTCGCGAACAGTTCCTGGGGAAAACTGTTGCAGGAGCATGGAATTCCCGGCATTTACCGAAGTCAGGGAGGAAGCCCGGGTGGTTGGTTGAACCGGATGCAAGTCAAAATGGTGACGCATGCTGCGCCCCATCAGGGGCTGGGAGTTGACCAGTATGCATGGTGTACTTCTCCGCTTCGGCGTTACACCGACCTCGTCAACCAGTGGCAAATTCTGGCTTGTGTCAGGTATGGAATCACTGCGCCATTGTCGGCACCATTCAAGCCTAAAGACGCCAGTTTGTTCGCCATTGTAAGTGCGTTCGATTCCGTTTACAGCACTTACGGAGAGTTTCAGTCAAAGATGGAACGTTACTGGTGTCTGCGCTGGTTGTACCAAAACAATGTCAGGCAGACTGAAGCTGTTGTCATCAGAGATGAAATGTTGCGTCTTGTCGATATACCACTGACTATTGCCATGCCGGGAATGAGGCCGTTGGCTCGTGGCACACAGGTTCGGGTCGATCTGATACGCTGGGATGAGGTCGATTTGTCTGTCGAGGCTCGTGTGCTTGATGTGACGGACAATGTCGATGAGGCGACGTCCGCTGAAAACGAAGAAGAACTGCCAGAGTAAAAGGTGTATAGTAGTTACGCATAAATTCTTTTGAAATACAAGCGTATAGATTATTATTTTGGTCAGATGCCGACAGATTCAATGCTGAAAAATCGTGGATTAGTCATAGCTGTTGCTGTGTCCGTTCTGATACACGCCATTGTGCTATCAGTGAAATTTGTCACTCCAACGGCATCTGTTTTCAAACCAGCCTCTCCTGTTATTGAAGTGGTACTGGGTGGCGGGGGTGGTATCGGGCCGGGAACCGGTGCGGGAGATGGCAGCGCCAATGCTGGCAAGACAGTTGCCGGTACAAAAGTCGTCACAGAAGTGCAGACGGAGCGTCATGCCCCACAAAGGGCCGTCGAAAAAGGAAAACCTGCTCAAGGCAGGCCGATCACTTCCCTTTCCAGACAGAGCAATCAAAAAAACATTCCCAGACCGGAAAAGCCTGTGGCAAACCCTTCGGACAAGGCCCGCTCTGTTGAAAATGGTAATACTTATGCCGGGGGAGGCATCGGT
>JAEXJM010000065.1 GCA_023449275.1 Pseudomonadota bacterium
GCGCGGTCATCCGGCCGATCCGGTGGGACCGGCCGGTAACCTGGCGGGAAAAACCGACAGGACGATCCATGGCCACCGCCCGGATACGTATTCCGACAGTTCGGGTGTCGGCTGGGGAAAACGGTCTGACGGATTCATTCAACAGCGGGAAAAAATCAATGGCCGACACGTCTGCTGGCGCCGATGTCGTTCTTTTACCGGCCCTTTTCGAACCGGAATGACCATGCCCGTGTGACGGATGGCAGAACGGCAAACCGGACAGCGTGCCGGTACAGGCCAATGCAAGAGGGAGCCGAAACGGCAACAGGCTTCGGTGCAGCGGTTTCCCTCACCGGCTACCCGCATGGATTCAGGCGGTATGCCTGCGGTATGGTGCTGTCCTCACAAGACGAGACCAACATGGCTTACGTTTGGTTCTTCACATAGCCAAAGCCTTTTGGCCGGAGTATTCTTGAAAAAAAACGTGCAAATTCCTGGAAACAAGGAGACTGACATGAGTACGCTGCACACAAGACTCGGGAAAAACGAATTTTTCAGGCCTGAAGCGTTCATCGGCGGGCAATGGGTCGAAACGGGCAAAACCTTTCCCGTCACCAATCCGGCCTCCGGCGAAAAACTGGCGGACATGGCTTTCTGCGGCAGAAAACAGGCCGAAGCGGCCATCGCCGCCGCAGGCAAGGCTTTCCGGAGCTGGCGCAAAACCACCGCCACCGAACGTGCCGCCATCCTGAACCGCTGGTATGCGCTGATGGTGGAAAACCGTCCCTTCCTTGGCGAACTCATGACCGCCGAACAGGGCAAACCCCTGCCCGAAGCACTGGGAGAAGTCGATTACGCCGCCAGCTTCATCCAGTGGTTCGCCGAAGAAGCGCGACGGGCCAATGGCGACATCATCCCGCCGGTCAGGCCCCACTCACGCATCCTGGCGACGCGCGAACCCGTCGGGGTCGTCGCCGCCATCACGCCCTGGAATTTCCCGATGGCGATGTTGACGCGCAAACTCGGCCCCGCCCTCGCAGCAGGCTGTACGGCACTCATCAAGCCAGCCAATGAAACCCCGCTATGCGCCAATGCCCTGCTGGCGATCGCGCAAAAGGCAGGCGTGCCGGACGGTGTCCTGAACAGCGTATCCGGCGACACGCTCGCCATTTCCGACGCGATCATGGCATCGTCTGACGTGCGCAAAATCACGTTTACCGGTTCGACCGCCGTCGGCAAGACACTGGTCAGAAATGCCGCCGACACCATGAAGCGCGTCTCGATGGAACTGGGCGGCAATGCCCCGATGATCGTTTTCGACGATGCCGACCTCGATCTGGCAGTGGCGGGTACCATCGCCAACAAGTTCCGCAACGCCGGGCAGGTTTGTGTCGCCATCAACCGCCTGTACATTCAGGACACGGTTTACGATACGTTCGTCGAAAAACTGGCGGCCGCCATCCGGTCGCTGAAAGTCGGCGACGGCATGACGCCGGGCGTGACCATCGGCCCCCTGATCCACGAAAAAGGGCTTGAAAAAGTCCGGCGCCATGTCAGTGACGCAAAATCGAAAGGCGGCAAAATCATCACCGGTGGCCGACAAAGCCCGCTCGGCGGCACTTTTTACGAACCGACCCTGATCGCCGACGCCCGTGACGACATGCTGCTGGCCCGCGAGGAAACTTTCGGGCCGGTCGCCGCCTGCTTCCGGTTCAAAACGGAAGAAGAAGCCGTCAGGCGCGCGAACGACACGCCTTTCGGGCTGGCCGCCTACTTCTACTCCCGGGACATTTCCCGCGTCTTCCGCGTTTCCGAAGCGATCGAAGCGGGCATGATCGGCATCAACGACACGGGGGTATCGACCGCCGTCGCCCCGTTCGGTGGCGTCAAGGAATCCGGCCTCGGTCGCGAAGGTTCCGTTCTCGGACTGGAAGAATACCTTGAAGTCAAAACCCTGCATCTGGGCAACCTGTAAGCCGATGCTCCCCCGCACACCGGGCCAGATGCACCGGCCCGGTTCCCTGCGATACAATGACGGCAATATCCTCTCCCAGCCTGAATATCATGCCATCACCTCATCGAATCCTGCTGAAAACCGCATTTGCCTGTTATGCACTGGCCCTGATTCCGGCCGCACAGGCTCATGACGGCAAGCCGGACGCGCCTGAACCGGCCGAAGCCGTCATCACGCCTGCCCAAACCACCCTACCGGTTTCCCCCCCATCCGGCAAGACAGCCGACAGGGTTCCCGATTCCGGCAAGCCGGCCCCTGACAACCGCGACGCCAAAACCTGGTTCCATCTGGGCATGATGGCAAAAAACGGCTATGGCGTTCCCGCCGATCCGGCCATGGCAGGCGAATACTTCGAAAAAGCGGCGGAGCAGGGATACAAACCTGCCATATACCAGCTTGCCCTGATGCAGTTTTCCGGCACATACGGCCCACAGGACAAGGCGGCCGCCATCGGACTATTCGGAAAACTCGCCGGCGACGGCTTCGCCCCTGCCCAGTACACCCTCGGATACCTGACCCTGAAAGGCGATGGAATCCCCCCAAATCCCGTCGAAGCGAAATCATGGTTTGAAAAGGCGGCTGCACAAAACGATGTCCGCGCGACAGCATCTCTTGCCTGGCTCTATCTCGAAGGTATCGGCACCCGTGCAGACGATACCCGGGCCGCGGCCCTGTTCAGAAAAGCGGCCCTGATGAACGATGCCTTCAGTCAGGACCAGCTGGGCCTGATGACCGGACAGGGACGTGGCGCCCCTGTCGATCGTGTCGAGGCGTTCTCATGGTTCGAAAAAGCGGCAATGCAGGGATATGCTCCGGCCCAATATCATCTGGCGCTGATGTATCTGGGTGACACCGGCATCAAACCCGATCCTGAAAAAGCCGTCACATGGCTTTCGGCGTCAGCCGCCAACGGACATGTCGAAGCCCAGCATTTCTACGCCAGCATCCTTTACATCGGTTACGGCGTCAAACAGGATATCCCGAAAGCGATAACATACTTTACGCAGGCAGCCAAAAACGGCCACGCCGAATCGCAATACATACTGGGTACCATTTACGTCAGGGGCAATGGCGTCGTCGCTGACCTGAAAAAAGCGCGCGAGTGGTTTCTGGAAGCGGAAAAGGCCGGTCATCCGGAGGCGAAGAACGCCCTTGCCAAACTCGACGAAATGGAAACCGCCATCCCGTCCGGAACCGGCGCAACCGGGCAAAACCCCCCATAGGCCTGAACCGGAGAAACCGCAACCGCCATACCGCCGATTGCGCTACAATCGCGTTCATGGCATCCCAACCGACAAGACATCAACATGGAAAAACAATACCTTGGCCTGTTACAGGAAATACTGGATTCCGGCATCGACAAGGGTGACCGTACCGGCACCGGCACCCGCGCCGTTTTCGGCCGCATGATGCGGCACGACCTGAAAAACGGCCTGCCGCTTCTGACGACCAAACGCCTGCACATCCGTTCCATCATCCATGAACTGCTCTGGTTTCTGCAGGGCGGTACCAACATCCAATACCTGAACGAGAACAAGGTCACCATCTGGGACGAATGGGCCACCGAAAACGGCGACCTCGGCCCCATTTACGGTGCACAATGGCGGGCATGGGAAGGCTCCGACGGGAAAATACATGATCAGGTCACCTCCGTCATCGACTCCATCCGCAGCAATCCGGACAGCCGCCGCCACATCATCAGCGCATGGAACGTCGCCCTGTTGCCGAGCGAAAAAATGTCCCCGCAGGACAACGTCAGGGCAGGCAAAATGGCACTGGCGCCCTGCCATGTCATGTACCAGTTCCAGGTGGCCGCCGGACGGCTCTCCTGCATGATGACCCAGCGTTCCGGCGACATCTTTCTGGGCATCCCGTACAACACCGCATCCACCGCCTTTCTGACCCACATGATCGCACAGCAGTGCGGTCTGGAACCCGGCGAGATCATCCATTCCATTGGCGATCTGCACCTGTACAAAAACCATTTCGATCAGGCGAAACAGCAACTCTCCCGCGAACCCCGTGCCCTGCCGCGACTGAAACTGAACAACAGGCCATCCATCTTCGATTACCGTTTCGAGGACTTCGACATCACCGGCTACGACCCGCACCCCGCCATTGCCGCACCGATCGCGGTTTGAATGGCAACGCAAGCGGTGGGCGAGCTGAAAATGGAAGAATCCCCTTGCAGGATCCGGCAGGCGACAAGGCACGATCCGGATGATCTGGCCAAATTGGCGTTGTTGATGTGGACAAAGCCTTCTTTCGAAGACCTGAAAACTGGATTCGATACCCTGATGAATCAGGGGAAAACGGTTTTTTTCCTTCCTGAACAGAAAAATGCCCATGCCGGTTTCGCCCGGTGCCGGATAAGGCATGATGATGTCGAAGGGACAACGACCCGCACGGCCGGATATCCTGAAGGGATATTGCCCAGCCCGAATATCGCGGCAACGGCCTGGCCGGAAGTCTCCTGAACGCCTGTGAAACTTTCCTGTTTTCCAACCCTGCACATCATTCATGAATCGTGACATCGATCGTTTCATCTTTTCATGGAAAAACGGCTTTTTCCCTCTGAAACACCTCACATTTATCAGAAAAGAACCGTTTCATGACAAACGCCCGCCAGCCGGATGCCCTGTGACAGCCCCCACTCCGGACATACGGGACAGGATTCCCGCCAATGCCTCCATAAAAGAAAAAATCCATCCCGTTTTTTCAAAAATCGTCAGCCCGTTTCTCTATTCACGGCCCAAATCCGGTACACTTTCCGGTGTCCCCCCGCAAACGGGACAAACCGCACAATTACCGACAACCTGTTCACTGGAGAGCAAATATGGAAAACAGCCGCCCGAAAAACAACAAAATCTGGTTCATCACCGGCGCATCCAGAGGATTCGGACTGGAACTGGCCAAACAACTCCTCTCCAAAGGCAACAGGGTCGCCGCGACCACCCGCCGCCTTGCCAATCTGGAAGGGGCATTCTCGCGTGAAACCGACCGGTTCCTGCCGCTGGAAACCGACCTGACCGACGAAGCGTCCGTTCAGGAAGCCGTGGCGAAAACCGTCAGGAAATTCGGCACGATCGACGTTGTCGTCAACAACGCCGGCTACGGGCAGTTCGGTTACATCGAGGAAATCAGCGACGCCCTGTTGCGCAGGCAGTTCGACGTCAACGTATTCGGCACGCTCAACGTCATCCGCGCCACCCTGCCGACCCTGCGCAAACAGCGTAGCGGGCATATCTTCAACATCTCTTCCATGGCGGGCTACACCGGATTTCCGGGCAGCGGCATTTACTGCGCCTCCAAATTCGCGGTCGATGGCCTCTCCGAATCCCTGAGGGATGAAGTCGCCGACTTCGGCATTGCCGTCACCTGCGTCAAGCCCGGCAACTTCCGTACCGACTTTCTGGCGGATTCCATGCAGTTCGAGGATTGTGCCATCCCCGATTACACCGAAAAACGCGAAGCCTTCCACATGCTCCTGAAAGGCATGAACCACAAACAGGGAGGCGACCCGGCAAAAGGCGTCGAAATCATCCTCTCCGTTGCCGACATGGCCCAGCCGCCCCTGCACCTTTTCCTCGGTGCCGACGCCTACAAGGTGGCCAGCCGCAAGATCAGGAAAGTGCAGGCCGACATGGATTCGATCCAGCCTGTCGCCATCGACACCAACTTCCCGGACTGATACAAGGCCCTCCGTTCCCTTTCCGTCCCTGGCGCGGAAAGGGATGATCTTTCAATTGTTTACCGGCATCCAACTTGCTAAAATACGGCTTTTGCCGAAACCTTCGGGCCAACAGCCCATAACCGATCATGTTCACGACAAACCGCACGACAAACCGAAAACAGCCTCTGGCCTTTTTCCTCGCCCTGCTCCTGATCCTCGCCGTTTCCATCGCCGCACCGGTCGATACGGCCCGCGCGGACAACCTCTCGCAAGGCATGGAACTGTACCAGCAGAAAAAATTCAGGGAAGCGACCCCCTATCTCGAGAAAGCGGCTCAGGAAGGCCACGAACAGGCCATTGCCGCACTGGATGTGATTTATGCCGCCGAGACACCGGCCGTCCCGTCAAATGACAGGGATGCCACCAAAGACAAGCCGGCCGGCGTGACGGAAAAGGCCGATACGGCCGCAAAGGCTGCGCCGCAGGCTGAAGAACCGCAAGGCAAAACCCAGTACGAACGGGCCACCGTTACCGAAGACCCGAAAGAAGCCGAAAACCGGGCGTTCCTGCGCAAAATGCTGTTCCTCGGAACGGCCGTCATCATCATCCTGTTGTGGGTCGTGCAATACCTGTTCATGAAGCGCCTGCGCAACAGGCACTTCCGCAAAATGACACCGCAGGAACTGGCGGCGGAAGCCAAAAAGAACAAAAAGAAATAATCCTGCCATACCGGTTTGCCCATATTCCCGAAAGCGGACAGGGCATCCGGCCCGAAAAAAACCTGCGAGTCCGGCGACATCGCAGGTTTTTTCATTTTCCGAAATTCCGGCCGACGACCCCCATCCATCACACATCAATACCGGAACGCTCCCCGTTTTCCTGTCATCCTGAAAACAATGTCCCCAAACCGTGTCCCAAAAGGATCAGGCCGCCATCCCCCACACGCCGGCACACAGACGGAACGGCATCCCGTTTTCAGGATTTCACCAGCCCCCCGTTTCCCGTCACAAACAAAACACCGGCTCGCGGTACAATACCGGCATGAGCAAATGGATCAAAATCGCTGTCATTGCATTCTGCATTTTCATCGCCTACATCTTTCTCTCGATCGCGTGGTTCTCCACCGTTGACGAGAAAAAGACGGCAGACGCCGCCATCATACTGGGCGCCGCCGCCTGGTATAAACGGCCTTCCCCCGTATTCGAGGAACGCATCAACCACGGCATCTGGCTGTACAGGAACGGTTATGTCAAAAAACTGATCCTGACCGGCGGAAAATCCAGAAAAGCCCCTTTTTCCGAGGCTTTCGTCGCCCGGCGTTACGCGCTCAAGAACCGGGTGCCGGAAGAAGACATCCTCATCGAGGAAGAATCGATGACCACGCGCCAGAACCTGCTGAACGCCAGGGCACTGATGGAAGAAAACCATCTTTCGACCGCCATCATCGTCAGCGACCCCATCCACATGAGAAGGGCCATGCAAATCGCCAGAGACCTCGACATCACCGCCTTCTCCTCACCGACGCCATCGACCCGATACGCGAGCTGGAAGGCCAAACTGAACTTCCTGTTCCAGGAAACCTGGCACATGATCGCCTATCTGGTTTATCCATCCGGCGCTCCCGAACCGGCGGCAGACAAAACGGATGACTGAAAAATACCGGAAACCGTCTTTTCCGTTTTCATGGATTTCCGGAAAATACGGTAAAATGAATGTTTCCAATAACATACGCCATAACAAACCCTGCCCCGCTACCTGATGCCCATGAAAACGAAATCTGCCCGATACTGGTTTCCATTCCTGTCCGGTTTTCTGTTCCTGATACTGGCGGCAGGCGCCCATGCCGTCAACACCTACATCACCCCCGTCCCGCACCCGCCCATAGGCACCCTGTCCCCCTCGGAAGTGAAAAAGCTGATCCGGGTGCACAAAAACGTGACCCTCATCGACGTGCGCAATGAGGCCGAATTCGAAAAGGGACACGTGCCCGGCGCCATAAACATCCCCGTCCATGTGCTGACGAACCAGCCCGAACTGGTTCCGGCAGGCCCCGTCCTTCTGATCTGCCGGTCGGGACGGAGAGCGGAACGCGCCTACGACCTGATACACGACGAGCGCCCGACACAGCCATTATGGTATCTTGAAGGGAGCCAGTCCGACCTGACGGACAGTACCGCCCCCATCCAGTGATCCGTCGGCATCCGTCCCGAATGCCGGATGGATCCGGAACGGATCGGGATATGGCCTTCCGTTTGTACCATATTGCTGAAAAACACGTGTTCCATGGCAAACCGGAACCGATCACCCGGAGAATGACATGTGGAAAACCTACGCCCTCCTGTCCGCCTTTTTCGCGGCCCTGACAGCCATTTTCGCCAAACTCGGCGTCAGGGACGTCAATTCCGATCTGGCAACGGCCATCCGAACCCTCATCATTCTCTTCATCACGTGGGGCATCGTCCTGTCGGGGAACCATTTCGGTGAAATCCGCGCCATCGGACGCCATACCTGGATTTTCCTGATCCTCTCGGGCATTGCCACAGGCCTGTCATGGCTGTTCTACTTCAAGGCGCTTCAGGCCGGTGACGTTTCCTTCGTCGCACCGATCGACAAGCTCAGCGTGGTCATCACCATCATCCTGTCGTTCGTCATCCTGAAAGAACCGGTCAACTGGCGCGTCATAGCCGGAGGCATGATGATTGCCGGAGGAAGTCTGGTGCTGCTGACGAAATGAAAAGTGACATGAAAAAGGCCGGCCGCCCCATCTCCGGCCGGAAGCCAGACCACACCGCAAACGAAAACCCGCCTGCCATTTCCATGCCCGCCGATACCGTCACGAACGATCTCAAACTTGCCTGAAAATCCTGAATGGACGCCCCTGTCCCGAAACCCCGGAATATCCGCCGCCTTGGCGACATCATGAAAAACGGATGGCATCGTGCAAGCCCTGACCGTATCAGCCAGACATCGACATGCCCCCTTCCAGTGACAAGCCTTTTTGCAAACCCCTCTCGCCAGAAAAAAGCGGTCTCCCTCCGGCTGGCCACAGCACCGGTTTTCCCCCATACCGCCCCTCCACGGATTTATTTCGCAAAAGCGTTTCGTCCACGCTTTTCCGGAAAGCGAGTGCCTGTCATAATGAAAGGATCAACGTTCATCCAGACATCGGGCATACCATTTTCATGAACACCGGCTTTTTTTCCTTTTTCAAACGGCTCCTGCCCATACTGGCCCTCTTCATGCTGGCCTGCCTGCCGAATCCGGCCGCCGCCGAAGACATGGCCGACCCGAAAGCCGAAGGCATCCGGCTTTACCAGCAGAAAAAATACATCGAGGCACTGCCCCACCTGAACGCCCCCGAAGCGCAAAAAGACCCGCTCGTACAGGCCGCGCTCGGCAACATGTTCTCGATGGGACTCGGCGTGGACGTCAATCATGAAAAAGCCCTGTCATGGTACCTGAAGGCGGCCAGACAGGACAATGCGATGGCCCAGCTCTACGTCGCCTACATGTTCGAAAAGGGACTGGGCACGCCACGGGATGACAGGCAGGCCCTTTTCTGGTACCGGAAAGCCGCCGGACAAAACGTGCCCAACGCCTGCTACAAACTCGGCATCCTTTATGAAAAAGGCATCGGAACACGCGCCAGCCCCAAACAGGCCATCCACTGGTACCGCAAGGCGGCCGAAGGCGGACTTCCCGCCGCACAGACCCGGCTCGGCAGGATATACAGCGAAGGCGTCATCGCCAGACGCGACTACACCGAAGCGGCACGCTGGTTCTATCCGGCAGCCGAAAAAGGCGACGTCATCGCCCAGACCGCCCTGGCCTTCTTCTTTGAAAACGGGCTGGGCGTCGAACAGAACGACTCCCTTGCCGTCAGCTGGTACACCCAGGCCGCCCAAAAAGCCTATGCTCCGGCGCAAAACAATCTGGGATACCTGTACGACAACGGCATCGGCGTCCTGCGGGACTTCACCACAGCGAAAAAATGGTACGAAGCCGCCGCGAAACAGGGCAACATGGAAGCCCAGTTCAATCTCGGACAACTCTTCTATCTGGGCCACGGAACAATACAGGACTACACCAAAGCCGCCGAATGGTTCGAAAAAGCGGCCGCCAAAGGCCATCCCAAAGCCATCAACAACCTCGGCATGGCCTATCTGGACGGCATGGGCGTGACAATGGATCGCAAAAAAGCCGGCGAATACTTCCAGAAAGCCGCCCGGCTCGGCAATGCCCATGCGCAATACAATCTGGCGACCCTCTACGTCCAGCATCCTGACGCCATCAGCCATGAAAACCGGAACAAAACCGATGCGCTGGCATTACAGTGGTTCCGGAAAAGCGCCGCCGCAGGCCACCCTGCCGCCATGGAATACCTGGCTGACGTTTACACCTACGGCAAACTGGGACAGCGTCCCAACCGCAAACTGGCCGCAAGCTGGAAACGGAAAGCCGACGCCATCCTGCAAAAGCGCCAGAACACACAGGTGATCACTCCCCTGCCGCGAACAGCCCCGGCAAAACCGGCCAGAACCGAAATCGAGACCCCCAAACCGGTTGCAAACGATTTCGATCCGGACAACCGCGACTGGGTGCAATGACAGGCGATACAATGGCCCGATACGGGACATCCCCCGTCCGGCATGTCCACCACAAACCCGGTGTTGCTGAAAACAAACACATTATCCAAAAGATATCCGAAAACAGCCCATAAACGCCTTGAAACCGGAGTGAACGTCACAAATCTTCCATAAATGTCCGGAGCAGCTGACAAACCGTGTTACAAGATAAACAAGCCATTTGAATTCTCATGGAGGTGCACATGGCAAACGAATACGGTTTTTACAGAAAGAAAAACAACCACCGCATGAACGGCAACCCCGAACCGGATTATCCGGTCAATGCACATCAGGCACCAGACGATTCCGGATTACCCGACTATACCGGCAAGCCGAGGCAGACAGCCCGAAACACCCCGCACGCCGGACGGCAAGATACCTTTTCAGTCCGGTTCGGACAAGGCATGAACGCCGTCGCCGACACGAAAGACGCCATCAGCGACCCGGACAATGCCGCATCCACGCGCCTCTTTCAGGCGGGCCGACACGATACCGTCTCATCGGCCATCCAGGACGAACACCACCCGGACAACGCCGCATCCACACGCCTCTTTCAGGGGATGAATCACGACGTCGCTCAAAACACCTTCGGGGCACAATACGACCTCGACAAACAGCCATCCTCCTCCTTCTGGAAAGACGTACAGGGAAACGGCAGGCGCGTGTCCGGCCTTGACGTCGTCGAAAAGACCGACCGGGAAGTGGGCAACCTCGATTACGACAATCACGGGAAAGACGCCTATTCCCATTCCAAAGCGTTTTATAACGGGTTCGGGAATGCTGTCATGAATGTCATGATGGAAGAATACAGGGGAACGGAATTCGGCCGGGCCAGCGAATATCCCGATCTTTACACCAGTAAAACTCCCTTGCAGACAAGTTACGACGATGTGAAAGAACTGGGACAATTGAACGATGGATTCAACCGGCAATATCAGAAGGAACGCTATCAATATACGGAACCCACAGCCGAAGCCGTCAGCAGGGCAAGTGAAAAATACAGCCATATCCTCGGAGGCATAGCTGGCGTAAGCCTTTTATCGGCAGTCAGGGGCACTCTGCCGCAAACGGGAATGACCCTCTCCCTGAACAACTGGTCACGACTGTCACACAACATATACCGGCGGGTTCTGGAACAAACGGGCAATGACGAATTTGCATTGGCACTGGGCTATGGTGCAATAGGAACATTGGCTTCGGATCTTCAACCCTTCGGATTGGCTTCGAAAAAGGCCCCTCTCGACTATCAATCCGTCCTCGATCCGGTCAGCCGGGTCATCGACTCGGTGGTCTCGGATTCGATTTCAAACAAGTTTGTCGATATGACCGTCGATAATATGGCCAGAGACATTGAAAAGAAAAAAGATCAGGGAAACGATAAATAAAAACAGAAATATTATCCATCATATCTGATGAAAAAAACAGGCAGAAAAATGAATAAATATCATAGCGACTTGACGTTTTTTCATATTTTTAAAATCTTGTTCTTCATTATTCTCATTACCGGTTCGACATACACGCATGCCAGTGATATTTCCAAAGGTCTCCAATATTACGGCAGCAAACAATATAAAAAAGCCTATCAATATTTTATTCGCCCTTCAGCCCGGGACAACGCCAAAGTCCAGCGTTGTCTCGGATATATGTACTCCACCGGTTCCGGCGTGCAAAAAGATGATGTCAAAGCGATGAATTGGTATGCAAAATCAGCAGCTCAGGGAAATGCAAATGCCCAATTTGATATAGGCACTCTTTATTATGAAGGTGAAGGGGTCAAAAAGGATTATGAAAAAGCATGGCAATGGTTCAGTCTGGCTGCCAATAATGGCTATGTAGCCGCACAATATAATCTGGGTGTTTTATACGACAAAGGCAGAGGTGTCGAACAGGATTATGTCAAGGCCCGCCAATGGTATCAAAAAGCGGCCGATCAAGGTCACCCGGGCGCCATGTCCAATCTGGGAATCCTTTATTCCATGGGACTGGGCGGTGATCAAGACGATGAAAAAGCATTTGAACTCTACACAAAAGCCGCTCAAAACGGCGATTACGCCGCCCAATACAATCTCGCCGAGTACTACCGTGCCGGACAGGGAACTTCCCGCGATATCGACAAGGCCATTTACTGGTACCGGAAAAGTGCCTCTCAGGGTACCGTGAAAGCCATGGACAGACTGGCCATGTTTTACCAGTATGGTTACCGGCACATCCCGGCCAATCAAACCCTCTCCAATGAATGGGCCCAAAAAGCCGATACAGCCCGAAAGAAAACAGGCCCGGACAGCCCACCCGAGTCCGCCCATGTCCGGTAAAACGCCTGCGGGTTCTGGAACAAACGGGCAATGACGAATTTGCATTGGCACTGGGCTATGGCGCAACAGGAACATTGGCTTCGGATCTTCAACCCTCCGGATTGGCTTCGAAAAAGGCCCCTCTCGACTATCAATCCGTCCTCGATCCGGTCAGCCGGGTCATCGACTCGGTGATCTCGGATTCGATTTCAAACAAGTTTGTCGATATGACCGTCGATAATATGGTAAAAAATATTGAAGAGCAAAAAAGACAGAACCAGAAATAAAGTTTTATTTGTGCCAACACTATTATTGGCTGGATGAACGATGAAAGAATGATATGCAAAAAACCGGTTTTCAAAATTTTTTCAGATCATGGTTCCATTTTCTTGTTTTTGGTCTATTCTCCTGTTCGATTTCCCTTTCAACCTATGCTGATGACGCGGCCAAGGGTTTGCAATTTTATCAAAAAGAACAGTATCAGAAAGCTTATCGTTTTTTCTCCAAACCATCAGCCCAAAAAAATCCAGAAGTGCAGCGTAGCCTCGGCTATATGTACACCAAAGGAATCATTGTCAAACAGGATTATCAGAAAGCCTTGTTCTGGTTGAAAAAAGCGGCAAAACAGGGAAACAGACAGGCTATTTATGACATTGGCGTTATGTATAACCTTGGGCAAGGCATCAAACTGGATTATGAAAAAGCTTTTCAATGCTACCGAAAAGCTGCTTTATCCGGGCTTGATGACGCCCAATATAACCTTGGTGTTTTATTTCAAAACGGCAATGGGGTTCAGCGGGATTATTCCCAGGCCCGCCAATGGTATCAAAAAGCGGCCGATCAAGGTCACCCGGGTGCCATGTCCAATCTGGGAATCCTTTATTCCATGGGGCTGGGCGGTGATCAAGACGATGAAAAAGCGTTTGAACTCTACACAAAAGCCGCTCAAAACGGCGATTACGCCGCCCAATACAATCTCGCCGAGTACTACCGTTCCGGACAGGGAACTTCCCGCAATATCGACAAGGCCATTTACTGGTACCGGAAAAGTGCCTCTCAGGGTAACGTGAAAGCCATGGACAGACTGGCCATGTTTTACCAGTATGGTTACCGGCACATCCCGGCCAATCAAACCCTCTCCGATGAATGGGCACAAAAAGCCGATACAGCCCGAAAGAAAACAGGCCCGGACAGCCCACCCGGATCCGCCCATGTCCGGTAAAACGCCTGCGGGTTCTTTCACACACGCCCAATCCTGATCCGTCAGGCTGTTTCTCCCGCCTGACGGATATGCTTCTTGCACCCTGTACCGGAAAAAACGCCACCTTCACGACACATCACGAACGGAAACGACCACCGGAGCCATCCCTCTGGCAAGCCGAAAATGCAACGATTTCATGAGGGTATCCCGGGAGTATCGTTTTTGAAGGCCGTACCGGGAAACCCTCCCCGCTCATGGACATCATGCCCCTGAACCACCGGGCTGGCCGCAAGACCGGATCGATGCCGGGATCATGCCCGACAAACACGCATGAACCGGCAGGAACGAAACCACAAGGCCTTTGGCAAATACCTTTTCACCATATTTCCAGAAAAGCAACAAATTCAGAACGTTTCCATGAAAAATGGCATCATGTGCCCATGCTTCCAAAGGCCGTACCGTTTTCTCCCATCGTTTGACCCATGACAGGAATCCCTTTTGCCACGCATCTGGAACACACTCATGGAAAGCGCTCTCACCATCGCCGACTTTATCGACACATTGCGTCCGTTTTCCGATGCGATCAGGGAAACCGACCTTGACACGTTCAGGACAAAGATCGGGCATGACGCCGGAACCGGAAAGGCAAAACCGGTACCTCATGCCCCGGATTCGGCCTTACGGCTGTCCGGGCTTTCTCCCCCTTTTCCGCCGGAAAGCGACCGTATCCCCCTTCCCTGGGCTTCGATTTTTCAGGGAAACACAAAATCATTGAAAATCAACAACTTGCAACCCATCGAAAAAAACGAAGGTTTTCAGGTAAAAAAACACGAAAAATATCAGGAAACAATGGGTTATACTTGAAATGCTCTGGTGAACCACCGTGTAGGTGGCTTAGAAGGAAATATACCGACGCTAACGGTGTACAGCGCCGTGAACCACCGTGTAGGTGGCTTAGAAGCTAAAAACTTCTTCTAGCTGCATACCCAAATGTGTGAACCACCGTGTAGGTGGCTTAGAAGATTTAAATGACATACGAAGAAATTTTAGAAAGGTGAACCACCGTGTAGGTGGCTTAGAAGTTCGTAAACCTCTACTGCATATAAACGAACGGGTGAACCACCGTGTAGGTGGCTTAGAAGACAAAGAAACGCGACCAGATTCATCATTCGGAGTGAACCACCGTGTAGGTGGCTTAGAAGGCTAAAGTTCGCGTTTTTAAAATAATCACGATGTGAACCACCGTGTAGGTGGCTTAGAAGGTTTCCCCGCTAGAAATAACGTATTTGCCAACGTGAACCACCGTGTAGGTGGCTTAGAAGGAATAAAAACGAACTAAAAAAATCCCGTGTGAGTGAACCACCGTGTAGGTGGCTTAGAAGTCATGCATTTATGTTGAATAAAGTCATGCTTTGTGAACCACCGTGTAGGTGGCTTAGAAGATCTCGTCGCACCGTGAACGGTGCCGGGATGGGTGAACCACCGTGTAGGTGGCTTAGAAGCGGACGTTTTGGCAAAACTGCCAGAAAGGCATGTGAACCACCGTGTAGGTGGCTTAGAAGCGTCAAAACACGGGTATCGTTTCCGACTTTATGGTGAACCACCGTGTAGGTGGCTTAGAAGATTGACGAAGCCTATTCCGAACAGGTGCGGAAGTGAACCACCGTGTAGGTGGCTTAGAAGAGATGGATGAAAGGAAAAGTAGAGATGCCGGAGTGAACCACCGTGTAGGTGGCTTAGAAGGAATCCGGACCCTTGCGGCTTGGTTCCGCTTTGTGAACCACCGTGTAGGTGGCTTAGAAGTCTTTGCACATTGTTTCAAAAAGCCTTCTTTAGTGAACCACCGTGTAGGTGGCTTAGAAGCCTTCCCATTTTAAAAGGGGTAACGTTAAATTTGTGAACCACCGTGTAGGTGGCTTAGAAGCGATTGATCGTTATCGCCGTATTCTCGCAGCGGTGAACCACCGTGTAGGTGGCTTAGAAGTGAAAGGCGAAGGTGGTTCCGGTGAAGCGGGCGTGAACCACCGTGTAGGTGGCTTAGAAGTGCCGGCACTCATTCTGCGCTTGATGACCGGGGTGAACCACCGTGTAGGTGGCTTAGAAGTTTTCAATTTATTGTTGTCCGAATGATGGACGGTGAACCACCGTGTAGGTGGCTTAGAAGTTAAAGCGAAAGAACTTCCAATTGTCGTTTTGGTGAACCACCGTGTAGGTGGCTTAGAAGTTTTTTCGAGGGTAACGTCCTACGAATTATCAGTGAACCACCGTGTAGGTGGCTTAGAAGGTTGTCTAAGTTCTTCGGTTCCTTCTTCATCTGTGAACCACCGTGTAGGTGGCTTAGAAGGGCAATGGGTCGAAAATATCATGTACTTTTACGTGAACCACCGTGTAGGTGGCTTAGAAGGCAAAAGATCATTAGCGACATATCCAAGAAATGTGAACCACCGTGTAGGTGGCTTAGAAGATACCGGGGCCGTCACGATTACCGTTTCCGGTGTGAACCACCGTGTAGGTGGCTTAGAAGATGACACTCAACCATATAAACGGTCTGCTTGAGTGAACCACCGTGTAGGTGGCTTAGAAGCGCCGACAGATTGACACGGTTATCGACAGTTCGTGAACCACCGTGTAGGTGGCTTAGAAGTGCTCGCTTGAGCCGCCCTCTGGCCGGACGACGTGAACCACCGTGTAGGTGGCTTAGAAGCTGCTCCAAAAAATAGCGCTTCCGTCTAAATCGTGAACCACCGTGTAGGTGGCTTAGAAGAATCTGGCGACAAATCGACAGGACAAACCCATGTGAACCACCGTGTAGGTGGCTTAGAAGGAGATAGGGCGTGATGTCGATATCGATCAAGCGTGAACCACCGTGTAGGTGGCTTAGAAGTTAACAACATCGAAGAACGCGTCAAAATAAAAGTGAACCACCGTGTAGGTGGCTTAGAAGTTATTCAAAACCGCCTGTTCGCCCAAATGGGCGTGAACCACCGTGTAGGTGGCTTAGAAGAAAAAATCATTGACCTAAGTCAAGTTTTCCCAGTGAACCACCGTGTAGGTGGCTTAGAAGGGCGAAATATATCCAGTTTCAACATTACCGGAGTGAACCACCGTGTAGGTGGCTTAGAAGGTTCGTGTCATGCATGAAGCTTCTCTTTATCGGTGAACCACCGTGTAGGTGGCTTAGAAGGAGTACTGTCGGCCCCTCGGCTATGAGCTGGGGTGAACCACCGTGTAGGTGGCTTAGAAGTCATGCTTTAATGCGTACGCCGGATGGTTATGGTGAACCACCGTGTAGGTGGCTTAGAAGTTCCTAAGGGGTTGCCTGCTGGTATGTCTTCTGTGAACCACCGTGTAGGTGGCTTAGAAGTGTATGGCTGGATCAGCAAGCCCACAGTCCGGGTGAACCACCGTGCAGGTGGCTTAGAAGTCACTATCACGCAATTATCTAAGGGTTTACCAGTGAACCACAGCGCAGGTGACAGGAAGTCCAAAGAGGATTCGTTGACTGTACCATAACCCCCTTACAGACGGGTTATGGTACAGTCACGTCCGGACAACATTACCGGGATAGTCCCATCCCTCTGCCGCTATCGCAAAAACCCGCATCCCCCCTGCCAGTCTCCTGAAAACGACATTTCCGATTTCCCCCCAAAAAATCCCTATCTTTCATATAGGAAATGTGTATAATAATCCCACCTGAACAACCGGCAGCAGTCCGGCATTTGCGGAGCCCTGAAAAATGAAAATTTCCACCAAAGGACGTTATGCCCTGCGTTTTATGATCGACCTTGTCCAGAACGGCAACGGCGCTTATACCTCGCTCAAAGACGTTACCCAACGCCAGTCCATTTCGCCCAAATATCTGGAACAGATCGCCACTTCACTTTCCAAGGCCGGCCTGATCCATAGTGTACGCGGGCCGCAGGGAGGCTACAAACTCGCCAGGGCGCCTGAAAATTATACCATCGGCGAAATCCTCCGCCCTATCGAGGGGTCTTTCGCCTGCGTCGCCTGCCTTGAGGAAACGCCGAATTCCTGCCCCCGTTATGACAGCTGTTCCACCGTCCACTTCTGGGAAGGCCTGTATCAGGTCATGACGGATTACCTGAACGGTACCACGCTGGCCGATCTGGCCAGAAAAAAACTGGGCGAACCATGTCCGGCAACACCATAAAGGATTCATCCCGTTTTTCCACTGACGAGTGTCCAAAACGTTTTATACTTCCCCGACAAGGAGAACCATATGACTTCCGCAACGCTCTTGCCATCCGAAAGAAACGCCGGCACGGCTATCCGTGCTGCAGTGATCAATGACATCTCTTTCGGCGTGCGTTGCCGTTTCCCTGCCATGACCGGCAATGGCTCCTGTCATCCCGGCTCATACCGAATGTGCCGCTCCCGGATCATTCGAACCCCGGCCAGTTTAGTTTCCAACACCGTTTACCGATAAAAATCACTGAAGGAATCATCATGTCCAATATTGCAAAAAGCGCGACCGACCTGATCGGCAACACCCCTCTTCTGGAACTGTCCCGTTTCGGCAAACAGGCCGACCTGGACGCCACCGTTCTGGCGAAACTCGAATACTTCAACCCGGCCGGCAGCGCCAAAGACCGCATTGCCAAAGCCATGATCGAAGCCGCCGAAGCGGACGGCAAACTGATCCCCGGCTCGACCATCATCGAACCGACCTCCGGCAATACCGGCATCGCACTGGCTGCCGTCGGCTCCGCGCGGGGCTATCGCGTCATCATCACAATGCCCGACACTATGAGCGTCGAACGCCGCAAGCTGATCCGTGGCTATGGCGCCGACCTCGTCCTGACCGAAGGCGCCAAAGGCATGAAAGGCGCCATTGAAAAAGCGCAGGAACTGGCCGCGACCATCCCGAACAGCTTCGTTCCCCTGCAATTCGACAACCCGGCCAATCCCGCCATCCACCAAGCCACGACCGGCCCCGAAATCTGGCGCGATACCGACGGCAAGGTCGATATCTTCGTCGCCGGTGTCGGCACGGGCGGAACCCTGACCGGCACAGGCCGCTTCCTGAAATCGCAGAACCCGAACGTTCAGGTCGTCGCCGTCGAACCGGCCGCCTCCCCCGTACTGGCTGGCGGCAAACCGGGCCCGCACAAAATCCAGGGCATCGGCGCAGGCTTCATCCCGAACGCACTGGACGTCAACGTATTCGATGAAGTCATCGGTGTACCGAATGAAGCGGCCTTTGCGACAGCCAAGGCACTGGCCCGTTCCGAAGGCGTACTCGTCGGCATATCCTCCGGCGCGGCACTCTGGGCGGCCTCCGAACTGGCGAAACGTCCGGAAAACCGGGGTAAAACCATCGTCGCACTGCTGGCGGACAATGGCGAACGCTACCTGTCCACCGACCTGTTCCCCGACGAATGAGCCGACAGGCATCAAAACCATTCTGAAAAAGAGACGAACAATGGAACTGGAAACCCTCTGTATCCATGGCGGGCGGGCTGACACCGACAAAAGCGGTGCCATCTCGACGCCCATCTACCAGACCGCGACTTTCGCCCATCCCGCACTGGGCAAAAGCACCGGATTCGATTACACCCGCGATTCCAATCCCACACGGGATGCACTGGAAGCGACCATGGCGGAACTGGAAGGCGGCGCACAGGCGCTGGCCTTCACCTCCGGCATGGCGGCCGCCACCTGCCTGATGGAAATGTTCAGACCGGGTGACCATATCGTCGCATCCGACGACCTGTACGGTGGGACGTATCGTCTCTTCAACCAGATTTCGATCAAAAACGGGCTGGCTTTCGACTGGGTGGACACCTCCGACCCGACCAGAGTCGAAGCCCTGATCCGTCCCGAAACGAAAGCGATTTTCATCGAAACGCCGACCAACCCGCTCATGCACGTGACCGACATCCGGGCCATGGCGAGAATCGCACGCAAAAACCATATCCTCCTGATCGTCGACAACACCTTTCTGTCACCGGTATTCCTGCGCCCGATCGAACTCGGTGCGGACATCGTCCTGCACAGCGCCAGCAAATACCTTGCCGGACACAACGACACACTGGCAGGCATCCTCGTCTGCGATTCCGACATTATCGCCGACCGCCTGCGCTACCTGCGCCTGACCACCGGAGCGGCACTCGCGCCATTCGACAGCTGGCTTGTCTCGCGCGGCCTGAAAACCCTGTCCGTGCGCCTGAAAAAACAGGAAGAATCCGCCCGCCAGATCGCGGCATGGCTGGCATCCTGCCCGAAAATCGGCAAAGTCCATTACCCGGGCCTGCCATCCCACAAAGGCCACGGCATTTCCCTGAAACAGGCCTCCGGCTTCGGCGGCATGATCTCCTTCGAAGTCACCGAATCGGCCGGCGGTGAAGGCCTTGTCCGCAACATCCTCGAACGGGTCAGGCTGATCCGGTTCGCCGAAAGTCTGGGCGGAACCGAAACCCTGATCACCTACCCGACCACCCAGACGCACGCCGCCATTCCGGCAGAAGAACGCCATGCCCGTGGCATCACCGACAAACTGCTGCGCCTGTCCGTCGGACTGGAAAACCCCTGCGACCTGATCGCCGACCTGGCACAGGCCATGGACGTCGATATCCCGTCAGGCTGTCCATGCTCAAGCTGCCTTTCCCCTTACCACTTCGATGAAGTCATCGACCGTACCGGTACCGGTTCGCTCAAATTCGACTTCGCCGAAGAACGCGGCAAACCGAAAGACGTACTGCCGATGTGGGTCGCCGATATGGACTTCCGCTGTCCACCTGCCGTCACCGCTGCCCTGCAAAAAATGGTCGGCCATGCCATCTACGGCTATACCGAAGCGAAGCCCGGTTACATCGAAGCCGTGCAAAACTGGTTTGCACGACGTCACCAGTGGGAAATCAAACCGGAATGGCTCGTCAAGACACCCGGCGTCGTCTTCGCCATCTGCACCGCCATCCGCGCCCTGACCAGGGAAGGCGACGCCATCCTGATCCAGCCACCCGTTTACTACCCGTTTGCCGCCTCCATCCGCGACAACCGCCGCCAGCTCGTCAATAACGGACTCGTCCTGCGTGACGGCCGTTACACCATCGACTTCGAGGATTTCGAACGCAAGATCATCGACAAGAAAGTCCGTCTCTTCATCCTCTGCAACCCGCACAACCCCGTCGGGCGCGTCTGGACACGAGAAGAACTGGTCACGATGGCCGACATCTGTCAGGCACATAACGTCACGATCATCTCCGACGAAATCCATGCTGACTTCACCTTCCCCGGACACACCTTTACACCATTCGGCACCCTCGGCGAAAAATACCTTCAGGAAGCGATCATCTGCACCTCACCGTCCAAAACATTCAACATCGCCGGATTGCAAACCTCGAACATCTTCATCGCCAACCACGCCCTGCGCCGCCAATTCACCCGCGAAATGGACGCGACCGGATACAGCCAGCTCAACACCGCCGGACTCGCCGCCGCACAAGCCGCCTACGAAGAAGGCGAGGAATGGCTCAACGCCCTGCTGGCCTACCTGACCGACAACCTGAACATGCTGCGGAAATTCCTGGCCGAACGCCTGCCGCAAGTGAAACTGATCGAACCGGAAGGCACCTACCTGCCCTGGCTGGACTTTTCCGCCACCGGCATGAAAGGCAAAAAGCTGGACAACTTCATCACCGAAAAAGCCGGACTCTGGCTGGACGACGGCGAAATCTTCGGCCCCGGCGGCGAAGGCTTCCAGCGCATCAACATCGCCTGCCCGAAAGCGACCCTCAAACAGGCGCTGGAACAGCTTGCCGAAGCGCTGGACAAACAGATGAAACCATAATCGCCCTTCGCCCTGCACAAAAATCCACCCGCAGGGGTTCTGCCGGTGGATTTTTCATTTCCGATCCCTGCCGGTGAAACCGGGCAAGCTTGTTCGCCGTTCGTATGCCTTGTCCATAGCTGACCGAAAAAAGAAAACCGTGTATAAATAAAACGTCAGGGCACACTGCGCCCTTTTCTCGTGCCCTTCCTTTTGGCCGGCCTTTTTTTCATACCTAAGCCCTCCCGTCCACTTACAGGATCGGAAGGCTTTTTTCATACCAAGAGGATTTCCAATGCCATTTGGCGATGATTCCGGCAACGCTGGCGATATGTTCCCTCCAGTCACTACCCCGATGAACCATTTCGTACTCTGGAAAAAGAAACCGAAAAACGACGGCTGGAACAGGCGAAGAAGCAGGAAAGACTGCAAGGGAAACAACAGGCCATACAGGCAGGCCTGCCAAAGTCTCTTTTGCAGACGACCGCCGAAAACCAGCCTTTACCCCTTTTTCACGGAATCGCCCCTCTCATTGAGAGCGCATGAAAAAACACTCTGGACAAATCTTCCGGTTGTCATTAAGAATCTCTCCCCCATCAGACGATTTGACTGTACCAAAAAATCCAATATCTCTAGCTTGAGATAACCGGCAGAAACCGTCAACACGATATGTGCTTACCAAGAAAATAGACATTCCCTCATAAAAAATATAAAATTTTTTATCCAGAATTACTCATATAACACATTTCAAAATGCATCAGTATTTACCCCCCCACAGCAATTGCTAGTGGAAGTCAAGACTCCTCATCAAAAATCGCAATAGTTGTCCCCGTTTACAACGTAGAAAAGTACGTTGCCGAATGTCTGCAATCCATTCTTGACCAGCATTACCAAGACTGGGAATGCTTTGTGGTCAATGATGGCTCGACCGATCGCTCCGGCACAATAATCGACCAGTTTGCCAGGAAAAACCCTCGTTTCAGAGTGTTTCACAAAAAGAACGGCGGCGTCAGCACTGC
Source organism: Pseudomonadota bacterium (assembly GCA_023449275.1). Taxonomy (GTDB): domain Bacteria; phylum Pseudomonadota; class Gammaproteobacteria; order Burkholderiales; family Burkholderiaceae_D; genus Oxalobacter. The sequence continues at coordinate 22,592 of JAEXJM010000065.1, forward strand.
CCGGAATTTCGCTCTCGACATTATCGAAAAAGAAAAAAAACGTTTCGAATTCATCCATTTTGTTGACAGTGACGACAGGATAGAATCAAACATATATACCGAGCTCATAAAGACTATCAAATCGGACAACAGCGATATAGCAGTATGCGCCTTTTATCATCTCCACCCAGACGGAAAACAAACTGATGGAAGGATTCCTCCCAGAAAAACAATAAATAGCGAGGAATTTGTAGAATTGGTATTTTCTTTCGGCGAGTGGAACAATACACACGGGGCAGGAGGCTTTCCTTTTAAACTGTTTCGCGCAGAAACCATCTCCGGCATTCGATTTATAAACAATAAGGAAATCGTCGAAGACGAGCTTTTCTGCATTGAGGCAGCAACGAAATCCGCAAGAATCTCCATTTTGCCGACACTTTTATACGGATACCGTCAAAGGTCGGGTTCACTTGTCCGAGATGGCAGGTTTATGTTCCGCCACCTGAAATGTCGGGAACTTTGCATCCCTCTTGCTGCACGTATTTCTGAGCACTCCCATTTCGTTGCGATTTCAGCCTATTTGCCAATCCTCCTGAATTACTCGAAATATCAGGCACAATTTAATGGCGTCAACCATGACATGGTTTCCACTGATGCCCTAAATAAATTTCTTGTCTCCGATATCTGCCCGAAAAAGGTTCGCTTTCTATATCGAATGTTTTCCAGACACCCTGTTGTTTCCAAAATTTATCTCACGGTCAGGACTGCTTTCCATACCTTGTTCAAGAAAAAGAAAAAAAAGCAGATAAATCTTTTTGATTAAACAGATGCTTTCCGCGATGGTAAAACTCGAGAAAACGAAAAAATAAAATGATGGATGCTCAAAAATATACCTATCTTGTATTCTGGTCTGAAGACGACCATCAATTTGTTGGTATTTGCGAAGAATTTCCCGATCTTTCATGGTTGTCCCCCTCTCAAACGGAAGCGCTTTCCGGAATTGTCGATATGGTGAAAGACATTCTTTCCGATATGAAAAGTAAGGGAAAGGAAATCCCTGTACCGTTGTCACTCTAAACCGTTATATCACTCACATCAGATCGCCTATGCAAGCGAGTTGATAAATCTTCTTTTTAAAACAATGCTATCAATGTCCCGCCAATCAGTAAAAATCCTCAGGGTATTCGGAAAGGAAATTTTCAGACTTGAACGCGACGATTTCCGTACCAAAGTATTCGTTTTCGGCCGAAAGCTCTATAGCAAACGATATCCGGCAATCGACAGGCTTCAAATATTCTGTGAAAATCAATTTCGGGCACTCTACAATAATTCAAAATATCAGCAAAACCGTGACCAACTGGGCCGCTTGAGCGCATACAAAGGCCGAAGGATTCTCTACATTACCGATTCATTGGAGTTTGTCGGAGGCTTGGAAACCAGATTGGTAAAACAGATCAATATCCTTCGCTCCTCTTCGCTGGAAATAGCGCTGCTTACTCAAAAGAATACCTTTCGACCTTCTCTCGACTTTATTAACCTTCATCTTGATTTCTATGCACCAAACTTCTCCGACCATCTCCTTTCAATCGTCAGGCACGGAAGATTTGATTTTGTTGAATTTCAGTGTCATGGCATTGATTACATCTCAAATATCGACTTGCCGCTTTTAAAGCATTATTGCAAAGTCGGTCTGGCTATTCATAACGAAGTAAAGGGAATCAATCAGGCGTTCATAAATCAAATGGATTATGGCTTGTTAGCAGCCTATCGCGATAGCTGTTCAACGCTGAAAACAAAAAACGGAAAGGATATTCCTATAATTCGAAACTGGGTCAATTCTGTTTCTCCACTATGGACCTATTCCAGTCAAGACAAGGCTCTTTTCATTTCGCGTCTGGACGACGACAAATTTCCTACTCTCAAGAGTTTTTTACAAGTTTGCGAGGCTGTCGGCTGTGACTATGAAATAGCGGGACAGATCAGGCCGCAAACTATAATGGGTACCTTCATATCGAATCTGAAACCCGACGCATATATCGGTCCTGTTGATACTGTTCGATTTCTCGAGAAAAAAGCCGACGATTATTTGTTTGTTGGCGGAGTGGGACAGGTACCATTAGAAGCCCTTTCCTTTGGTATCCCCGCACTCGTTGCAACCCATAGTGAAGATTACGAAAACTCACGATTCGTCGTCAAAGACAACTTCGACCGTCTGTTGCACAGAAATTTCGTCATAAATCACTTCTTGCCGGATTACTCTGCCGGGAACATCGGGCAATTTATAAACGATATATCAACAGGGAATCTGGACGATTACACGGACACAACACAACTGCGCATTAAATGCTCCGCTGAAAGCGCGATGAATCAATATATATCGCTTCTCGATAATGCCTGATTTATTTTCACTCACCCTTCAATTCCTGCGGCAAATGCAACCACGCCCTCTCGCTTTCGTAGACCGTCCTGCAGTGGTCTTTTTCCACAAAAAAACGCATCACTAACATGCCTCAAAATGCCCACTTCTTCATTCCGTTTTCGCCATGCCGCAGGCATGATGGTTTCATATAGGCATAGCCTGTCCGCTACCGGTGATGCAACAGAAAAATGAAACAGGCACGACTTGATTGTTGACGGGTTCCGTTTTATCCGGCATCAGTCGTACTGTTCCAGAACGATGTTCAGCCGTTCTTTCAGAAAATCCCCGAAATCGCACTTGAAGCGGACATGCTTGCGCCGGAGGTTGGCGAAAAGGTGGGAAAGGGTTTCCTCATTGATCCTGAAAGGCAGCTTGCCCTTGCGGTAGTGTTCGAAACAGGATGCCCGGAAAAGGGGCAGATAAACGGCTGAACACATCGGCTCGGAAAAGTGGTTGTGCTCCTCGCACACTTTCTGCCATTCGAAGAGGCTTTTCCTGTCCAGATGCATTGCCAGAAAATCCTCGAAATTCATCCGTGAAAACAGGAAATCCGGCATGGAGGCGGGCTTGTTTTCGTACAGTTTTTTCTGGCTGTCCATGTAAATGTCCTTGTCCACCCAGATCACGATTTCGGCGTTTTTCATGTTGCGCCGGATATCCCGGTAACGGTTGGCGGCGGCCTTGTAAACCCCGCTGCCGATCACCTGCCCGGAAAAGGCCAGTGGAATGTGGTTGGCCCTGAAAAAACGGTTCAGCTCCTGCAAATAGACATACTCGGACGAGCCTTCACAGATGACCACGACCGTTTCGACCAGTAAATGACGTTTCGGCTTTCTCATATATACGGGAACGGGATGCCTGAAAAACTGCCTGTCAGGTATTGTCTCCTGAAATTCTCGATGTTGCCAACCCCCTTGAAATCCGAAATCCGGCACAGTTTCGTCCCCCCTTCAAGGGTCTTGCTGATGATCCCCACTTCGGAAACGCGCAAGAGGTTCGCGTCGAGAATGTCGGTATTGTGCACGGTGAAAACGAGTTGCGCCCCCTTCCGGTTGTACCGCCTGTCCTTGAACAGGCGCACCAGTTCGATCAGCAAAAGGGGATGCAGCGAACGGTCCAGCTCGTCGATCGCCACGACCCCGCCGGTATCCAGTGCCGCCAGAAACACGCCCAGCAGGCCAGCCACGATTTGTGTTCCCGACGATTCTTCCGTCGCGAAATCGAATTCGACTTCTTTTCCCTCGACGTCTTCATGGAACGAACGGACACGGTCCCGGTTCAAAACGATGTTCTCGCCTTCTTTCCCGAAACTCGTCACCCGCGTCAGGAAGTCCGGCTTGACGTCCAGATAGGTATGATCCTGCATGTCGCGCGGGAGGACTTTGCGGCGGCGGTCGAGTTCCATCCGGCTGATGTGGATATCGAGGTTTTCCAGCAGGTCGGTAATGCGCCCGAATGCGGTGATCAGGGGATCGGGGTCGTCTTCCTTTTCCAGCACGGCGGCCAGCCTGTCCACCCCGCGTGAAAGGTGAATCCCGTTCTCGCTGAATACGGCGATGTTGGACTGGAAATACTCACAGACAGACGTGAGCCGTGAATTCAGCCCCGGATAACGCTGTCCGATGACGGAAAGGAACGAACTCGTCTGCTTCTTTTTCGGCGTACTGCATTCGACACGGAATATTTCCAGAAGGCGTGCGGCAGGATAGGACGCCGTCGCCACTGCGTCGAAAACGCCTTGTCCGGCTTCGATGGAATACAAGAGCGTCCCATCCGCTTTCAGGGACTCCCTGAGGATTTCATCCCGGTCGTATTCCAGCAAATAGACGAATGGCCGGCCATCGATAAAGAAAGCCGCTTCGAAAACGGTGGAAAGGAATCCATGATGCAGCTTGTTGGGACGGAATTTGCCCGCCACACCCGACAGGGCGCAATCCCGGAAAGCCCCCAACGCCATCAGCACATTCGATTTGCCCGATGCGTTGGAACCATACAGGGCAAGAACGGGAACGAGCCGTTCCCCTTTTTTCGGTTCGGAAAAAAATACGAGATCGGATTCCCTGAAACCGGGAGGCGCTTTTTTTTCGGCGAAGGTAAAATTCACCGTCATATCGAGAATGGAGCGGAAATTGTGGATCCTGAAAAAAGAGAGCACGACACACTCCTTTCAAAAGCTGGATGAAAGAAAAACTCCTGACAACACGATGGGATCAGTATAACGCATGAGCCTTCCCTTCCGGCAGGAATATCGCCCCTGTCCGGGCAAAAACGCCCTCCGCACGGGCAGCCATGCCAGTGGTATCGTCCCTTCCTGCCGTCCTGGCACAAACACTCCCTGCCATTCTTCAAGAAAACGGAACAATGAATCCCGTTTTACATGCTTTGCCGGAATATTCCGATTGGCTACAATAAATCGGTCATCCGGGGGTTAACGGATAGATTGCCGGGCAACGAAAGGGAGAGATTGATTATTTTGCTGTCCGATCCAGCCCCCGGAATGATTACCTGACACTTACCAGTGAAAAAACCCCGGTTTGCCGGGGTTTTTCATTTCCAGTCCTGCCTCCTGCCTGATGCGCAGAAACAGACGCAAAGCCGCCATTTCATGCACACCGGACATTTTCGGACGGATGAAATGGGACGGGACATCCCCCCTATCCCGAACCCTTTTTGTCAATCCTGTTTTCACCCCCGCTTTCATACCGATATCCGTGGCAGGCGACGGGACGGGACAGTCTGTAGAGGGAAACGGCAACCGGTATATTGCAGCCCGTCAATACTTCAACAAAACCGAAGAAAACTTCCTGTTTTGCATTGTTTATAAGAAAAATAAGTTTCGGTAATATACACACACTGGTTTACGGCGAAGGCCATTGTCAGCCCAATAGCCTTCGTCTTTTGCAGTGATGCAAAGGCCATTCTACTCTCTTTAAAAAGCCCCTCCAGAAGGGGCTTTCTTTTATCTTTCACACATGTGCCAACCGAAGTTTTTTCCGGATAGCCGTCACCCCAGACGGAAACCCTTTTCACTGTAGCAGCCTGCCGCCTTCAGTTTTTCGACGAGTTCATCGGAAAGAGACACCTCTTCCGATTCGACATTCATCAGCAACGTGCCGAAACTGTCGTCTGTGTTCAACACTTCGAAAAACAGGGTATCGCCCCTCGTGTAAAAGCCCAGCGCGTCTTCCGGCACGGGGATGCCCATGTCCAGAAGCACTTTTTTCTGTATGAACTGGTCGCCCAGCTGATCCGCTTCACTCATCGCAGTCGTCCTTCAAAAAAATAACGGCCAATTGAAAAAATCGAAAAGCGCCTATTGTAACGGCAAGCCGCCGCTTATCCACGGGTCGCCACGAAAAAAAACCGTGGAAAAGGCAAAAGCACACTTTTATCCTGTCTCACCGGATAAGCCCGGCGAAGTGCGGTCAGATAACGGTTTAGAAATTCATGTTGTTCCCGTTCGCCCAACGGTTCCAGAAAAGGCCGCAGACCCGTCGATTTCAGCCATTCGACGATGGCATCCACCGAAGGCATCACATGCATGTAAACCGTTTTCCACATATCGACACGACACCCCGCCCCGGTCAGCAAATCGTAATATTCTCCGGCTGGCAACAGGCGCGTGCGGACGGCGGACACATCGCCGATCCGGTCTTTCCAGTGCCCTTCCCGTGCCACCTTTCCCATCAGCACGTGAGTCGGTTCGTCCAGATTGTCAGGCATTTGTACCGCCAGTGTCCCGTTTTCGGACAATTGGCCGACAAGACGCGGAATCAGCATTTCATGTCCGGATACCCATTGCAATGAGGCATTGGCGAAAATCAGGTCAAACGGTACATCCGCGTGCCAGTGTGCCATATCCGCCTCGACGAACCGGCACGACGGCAAACGCTTTTGCGCTTTTTCGAGCATCGCGGGGGATGAATCCACACCGGTGACGTTCGCATCCGGCCAGCGTTCCGCCAGTATCGCCGTACTGTTCCCCGGCCCGCATCCCAGATCGGCCACATTCATGGGGCTTGAGCCGTCGATACGGGAAAGGAGTTCGATGGCGGGACGCGTTCTCTGCGCTTCGAAACGCAGATACAGTTCCGGATTCCAGTCTTTTTCCATGACTTTTCCTCTTTAACGAAACAGGATGACAACATCATGACAGAAGGGATCATGAAACCGGGGAAAAACCATCAGTTAACGGCTTTTGTCACATCCCCCTCAAAGTTATCCACATAGGGAGAACATCTGTACGGTTATGGCATTTCCGGACAAATGCCCAGACATTCTGCCTTGTAGAAATCCACATCGCCTGCATTTTGCGGCGGTGTTCTTTTCACTGCCGTCACCAGAAATTCGTATCCATCGTAAGCGACCCTGACCGATGAACGCCAGTTTTCTTCCCCTGCTGCGGTATTCTTTTCAAAACCGGCCCTATCCAGTCCGGACAGGATGCCATCGCCGAAAACGGTGCAAAGCGCTTCGGCATCGTCGAACACGCAATCTTCATACGTGACGTCGTCCTTTTCCAGATCGAGGCTTTCCTCATCGCCTGTCAGGGAGAAACACATGGATATTTCAAGGCTCGGTAGCCCCCCGTGGATATCCATATTGCTTTTGGCCATATCGATATAGGCCTGTATGGTCGACTCGTTGACGCGGCCGGAAAGGTTTTCTTTCACGAACGCTTCAATCGTTTTTCTGCCCTTTTCACTGATTATTTTCTGCATCTCGACAACCCCGTTCAATCATCATTCATTCATGCCGGAAAACCATTTCCATAGCATGGTCTTTTTCAATGCGCAAGCCGAAAAAACAGAAAACAAACGTTTTTTTCCATTCGCACAAAAATAAGGCACGCCCGACTTGCAGCCGGTAAAATATCACCTTTTCGGACTTGTTCACCAACTTATCCACAGGAAATGGGGATAAGCCCGTTTGGCAAATTCGCCACACTCATCAAAAAAGCATTTACCTGAAAACACCGGACAATACGTCGGCGACCATACCGGTCGCGACCGCCACCAGAATCAGGTCGGTTCCGGCGATGCGCCATTCGTATCCGGCATGTTCAGGCAAACGCGACAGCATCCCTGACGGAACCCTCTTCTTCGCGATGCCGGGAGGCAGTGGTTTTCCACGGGCCAGATTCTTTTTGATACCCGGAGGGAGCGATGCATAACCGGTATGGTGATATTCCGATGCCAGATGGCGTGCCTCCGGAACCGTTATCCCGGCCATGACCAGAGAAACGGCTCCCACATCGTGTTCCTGCCCTTTTTTGTTCTTTTTCGCTTTTTTATACTTCTCTTTCACATGTTTTTCCGTCTTGTGCGGCCTGCCTTTTCCATCCGGAGGATCGGCAAAGGCAGGTGCACTCACCAGTGAAAAGGAAACGGCAAGCATGACCCACCCTTTTCCGAATATTCCCGCACATTTCATATTCCATCCCTTCATCACTCCGCCGTCATTTCAAAATCATGCCCCGGATAGGGCTGCATTGGCAATACCGTCTCTCCTTTTTCCCTCATGATCCGGCACATCCGTACCGGCAAAACCGGCATGCAAACCATCCTGTCGGGACAGGCATGCCACACCAGTGCAAGACCGTTCTTGTGGCAGGCCCGTTTCGTCCGGTACATTGCCGACATGCCGGCGGAACTGTCACCGACCGGATACCGTTCCCGTTCCGGACAGCCATTTGCCCTGACCGGCATGCCGTCCCCTGTTTTTTTGACATGTCCGGAATCAAAACGGCCCCATTCATGGCATCATAGACACTCACCGACTCCATCCCGACAGATCATGGCACGCAAAAAAACAACCGGTACCGAAACCGACTCCCACGAAGCGGCACTGGCCGCCCTTCTGAAAAGCACCCCCGGACGCAATCCCGCCCTGCTTCTCGACAAAATCGGCTCGCTCATCGAGCTATCCGGACGCCTGAAGCACCCTGAAGCGACGGAAAAGGCGCTGGAGTGGTGCGCCATCGCCAGCCGCAAGCGGCTGGACGGCGTACAGCGCTGCCTGCTCGACTATTACACCGCCAGTGCATGGATCAGCCGCCATCATGAAAAGAAAGCGCCAGCCATCCGGCACTGGGAACAACCTGATATCGAAAAGGCGATCTACCACCTCCAAAAAGCCGTCAGCGACCCGGCCTTCCCGTTTCTGGATGAACTGTTGCGCTGCAAGATACTGACCAGCCTCGGCAACCAGTTCGCCTTCATGGGCCATTTCATCCGGGCACTGGCCTGCTGGGACAGGGCGATCGGAATCGACCCGGCCTTCGGCATGGCGCTGGGCAACCGTGGCAAGGGCATCGCCGAATATGCCGAGCTGATCGGCGACGGGGACAAAAAACCCGTTTTCCTCGGCATCGCACTGGAAAACCTCGCTGCCTCGACCCGTGAGAACGCCCGTTATTTCGGTGACGGTCAGGCCCGTGAATATTTCCGTGCCGAACAGGAAAAAATCGAAGCCCAGCTCTACCATCCGGATGACGGGACGGTTCTGGCCAGCGCCACACGTACCCGGCCCGACAAATCCGGAAAGGACAAAGGCTTCCGGAAATGGGCACTTGCCAACAGGCTGTACCTGAATCCGGTCAATGACCTCGACCACAGCTCGCGTGCGGCATACGACCGCATGGAACAGCCCGAAACCGTCCCCTCATCCCTGCGCATGACGCCGGAAGCTTTCCGCCTCCTCTCGCAAATCCGGCTGGAATACGTCGCCGCCCGCCGCCTTGCCTACGATAGCGCACATGCCAAGGCCGTCAGGAAACTTGCCAGAAACGGGCTGGATTCCGGGGAAACCGAACCGCTCGCCTATTCCCTGGCGATGGAATCCCTGAAGCTGGCGTACCGGTCTGCATATTCGCTTCTGGCGAAAATCGCGCACGTCATCCATGCGTATTTCGATCTGCCTCTCGCCACCGGCAAAACCGGCCTGAAAAACGTCTGGTACAAAAACGGTCATCCGGCCGATGGCATTGCCGGTATCTTCACCCGTTCGGACAACTGGATGCTGCGCGCCCTGTTCTGGCTGTCAAAGGAATTGCCGGCCACGCGCCAGCTTCCCTCCATCGACGCCGGCAGCGACCGTCTGGGAACCATCGCCAGCGAACTGGAAACCGGCTACCTGCGCGTGGTCGAACTCGAACCGGCAAACGATGCCATCGTCGACAACACGATCTCGCGCGGGAAACTGGAAAAAGCCACGACCGACGTACTGTCGCTTGTCCGCAACGCCATCGTTTACCTGACACTGGCCCTGCACATCGAGGAAAGGAAACGGCTGGACAGGGAAAAGGACAATCCGGAATCGGCCCATTACGCCTCCATGCAGGCTTCGCTCAATGCATGAAAAAACCGGTACCGGTATAATCCCGGATTGCCCACAAGGCACTTCATACGGGAAACATCATGAAAAAAAATTATGACACGCTCCTGCTCGACGCGGACGATACCCTGCTCGACTTCCGCAAAACCGAAAAAGCCGCCCTTGAAAACACTTTCGGGAACTACGGTCTGACCCTGACCGAAGAAATCAGGGACATTTACAAAACCGTCAACCATGAGTTGTGGTCGGCTTTCGAACGGGGCGAAATCACCAAGGAAACCATCACCTCCACCCGGTTCCAGCGCGTATTCGATACCGTGGGCTACCATGTGGACGGGCGCCGCTTCCATCTCGATTACCAGAAAGCGCTCGCACAGGGCTATTACCTGATCGATGGCGCAAGGGAGCTGTGCGAGAAACTGGCCGGGAAATACCGCCTCTACTGCGTCACCAACGGCGTTGCCGCCACGCAGTACAGCCGCCTTTCCGGCAGCGGGCTGGACAGCTATTTCAGCGGCATCTTCGTTTCCGAGGAAATCGGCCACCAGAAACCGAGCACGCATTACTTTTCCGCCGTGTTCAAATCCATCCCGAAGTTCGAGACATCGCACGCGCTGATCGTCGGCGATTCGCTGACGTCCGACATTCAGGGCGGCAAGAACACGGGAGTCGATACCTGCTGGTACAACCCTTCCGGACAGCCGGCCAAACCGGAGCTGAAAGCCGATTACGAAATCACGAAGCTCGACGAACTCCTGCCGATACTGGAAGGGACAGTATCGGAAAAACGGTAACGGCCATCCCCTGCCGGGAAAAATCCGTTCCCTCTTTGACAGCCCGGGCCAAACCCGTTTAACATTCTGTTCCTGCCAGAAACGCCCGGGCCGTCTTACTGCGAGTCGAGGGGCATAACGAGGCCACTCATGAACCAGCCGGCAAGCTATCCTGACCATTACCGCAAACTGATCAGACTGGGCGTCCCGATCATCATCGGGCAGATCGGCATGATCGTGCTCGGCTTCGCCGATACCATCATGATCGGGCATCACAGCACCGAAGAACTCGGTGCCGCCAGTTTCGTCAACAACCTTTTCAACCTCGTCATTATCGGCAGCACCGGTTTCGCCTACGGACTCACCCCCGTCATCGGGCAGCTTTTCGGGCACAACGACCGCATTGCCATCGGCGGCAAGCTCAAAAACGCCCTGCTTGTCAATTTCGTCGTCGCCCTCGTGTTCATACTGGCGATGACGGTGCTTTTCTTCAACATCGACAACCTGAACCAGCCCGCGGAACTGATCCCCCTGATCAAGCCCTATTACCTTGTCCTGCTCGGCTCGCTCATCTTCATCCTGCTCTTCAACGCATTCCGGCAGTTCGCCGACGGCATCATGGACACCCGCACCTCCATGTGGATTCTTCTGGCCGGGAACCTGATCCATATCGTGCTGAACTATGCCCTGATCTACGGCGCGGCAGGGCTGCCCGAACTCGGCCTCTTCGGCGCGGGGATTTCCACCCTGTTTTCCCGTTTCCTGATGCTGGCCATCTTCGTCGTGATCTTCCTCTGCCTGCCACGATACAGCGAATACCGCAAAGGTTTTTTCCGTTCGCATTTCAACCGGGCCGATTTTCGCCAGCTCAACGCGATGGGCTGGCCTCTCGCCCTGCAAATGGGCATGGAAACCGCGTCCTTTTCCCTGACGACCATCATGGTCGGCTGGATTTCCACCGTCGCGCTGGCCGCCCATCAGGTCATGCTGACGATCTCGACCGTTTTCTTCATGATGTACTACGGCATGGGTGCCGCCACCGCCATCCGCGTGGCCTACTACAAGGGCCGGGAAAACCTTCCCGACCTGCGCCGTTCCGCCTTCTCGGGCTTTCACCTCATCATGGTCATGGCCGTCATTTCGACCGGCACCTTCTGGCAATTCCGCCATAGTATCGGTGGCTGGTTCACCGACAATCCACTGGTGATCGCCACCGTCGCCAGCCTCTTCGTGCCCATGATGATCTACCAGTTCGGCGACGCCCTGCAAATCGCTTTCGCCAATTCGCTGCGGGGCATTTCCGACGTGAAAATCATGATGGTCTTTTCGTTCATCGCCTACTTCGTCATCTCGCTTTCCGCCAGTTATGTCTTCGGCTTCGTGCTCGGCTATGGCATCGTCGGCGTCTGGATGGCCTTCCCGTTCGGGTTGACCAGCGCAGGGATCATGTTCTGGCTGCGCTTCCTTTACAAAACCCGGAAATCCGCCCAAACACCAGCGGACTGAACAAATAACCATTTGATATCAAATAGTTATCCGTGCAAAAAATTTCCGGATCGCATAAAATAGGTGCCTGACAAACCCATTCGGCACCAGACCGGGAAAGACAGACATGGAAAAGAAACTGCTTGTGATCGCCGCCACCCTGCTGGCAAAACTCGTCTGGCGGTTCGGGAAAATAACGTCCGGCCCCTTGCGCCTGATCGTTTTCTGGCTCGCACAGGCAGCCGTTGTCGCCTCATTCCGGCAAATCCGGAAATTCATTCATCAGAGACGACAATTCAGGGCTGGATAGACGACTTATCCCTTTTCAGGCGGGCATTTCAGGAAAGCGCACGCTTCCCCTTCATCCCGTGTGCGTGAAAACGGCGGCAGACTCTGCCAGATACGCCGTCCGTAAGACTTGGAAATCAGCCGGGGATCGCAAATCATCAACACGCCCCTGTCGCGCTCGTCACGGATCAGCCGTCCCGCCCCCTGTTTTAAACTCATGATCGCTTCCGGCAACTGGAAATCCATGAAACCGTTTCCGCCATCCTTTTCCAGCGCCTTGATACGGGCGGACAAAACCGGATCGTCCGGCGGCGCGAACGGCAACTTGTCCACCACGACCACCGACAGGGCATCCCCGCGGACATCCACGCCTTCCCAGAAACTCTGGCTGCCGACAAGCACTCCGTTACCCGAACGGCGGAAACGTTCCAGCAAGTCCGTCTTGCCCGATTCGCCCTGTACGAACAGCGGAAACGGCCATTCCTTTTCCCTGAAAATTTCCCGCAGACGTTCGGCAATCCGGTTCACGGCCCGAAGCGTCGTGCACAGGATGAAAGCGCCTCCGCCCGCCGCCTCGATCAGCGGCAGGGCCGCTTCGACCACGGCATCCGAATAGTCCGGCGATTGCGGCATCGGCATGGTTTTGGGCACATACAAAAGACCGTGCTCGCCGTAATTGAACGGGCTGGGCCATGTTTTCGATTCCGCTTCCGACAGCCCCATCCGGGAAGAAAAATACGTGAAATCCTGTTTGATCGCCAGCGTTGCCGACGTGAAAATCCAGGCGCGCGGCGTGCCTTCCCGCTGCTTGTTGAACACTTCCGCAACCGAAAGCGGTGTCAGGTGCAACTGTAGCGACAGGCCGAAAGTCTCGACCCAGAGCACATCCTCGGTCTTTTCTTCCCCCCTTGCCAGTGCAAGCCACTTGCGGATGAATGCCCCCATCTCGGCACAGCGCAGCCGGCAGGTTTCCAGCAATTCCGAACGCTGTGCCTGCGTCCTGAGCGGCTCGCCCAGCTCCTGCAAGGCCTTTTCCAGCGCCTCGACTGCTGCGATGAATTTGTCCTGTTTCGCGATCTGGTGCACGGCCTGCCGCGAAATGCCTTCCGGCAGCGTCAGCCGCAATTCTTTCGCGGCCTTGTCCACCTTGCCGACCAGATCGACCCAGTCCGCCCCGTCACGCGCCTGCGACAGGCCTTCCACCTGCGTATCGCGGCACAACTCGTGAAGCTGGCCGGTCGAAAAGAACTGGCCGAAAAACGTCGTCGCCGTATCCGGCAACTGGTGCGCCTCGTCGAAAACGACAGTATTGGCCATCGGCAGCAACTCCGCCACGCCGGTATCCTTTAGCACCAGATCGGCAAAAAAGAGGTGATGGTTCACGACGACCACATCCGCCTGCTGCGCCGCCTTGCGTGCCTTCATGACGAAGCAGTCCTGGTAATGCGGGCACTCCGTTCCGGGACAGTTTTCTTTCGTCGAAGTCACGAGCCCCCAGATCGACGCCGTCTCCGGTACGCTCGCCAGATCGGACTTGTCGCCGGTATCGGTCATCTTGGCGAACCTGACGATATCGCGGAGATAAACCGTATCCATCTTCGTCGCCATGCGCCCGTATTCCGCCGTCCTTGCCAGATGCAGATGGCAGACATAATTGGAACGGCCTTTCAGAAGCGCCACCGTGACCGGCGAGACGAGCGCCTTGCGCACGGTCGGGATATCCCGCAGAAAAAGCTGATCCTGCAAATTGCGCGTTCCGGTCGAGATAATGACCTTGCCGCCCCACATCAGCGCGGGCACCAGATAAGCGAAGGTCTTGCCCGTTCCCGTTCCGGCTTCCGCAACAAAGGTTTCGCACCGCACAATCGCCTTCGCGATCGCCTGCGCCATTTCAAGCTGCATCGGACGCCCGTTATAGCCCTCGACCACTTTGGCAAACGGGCCATCCGGTTCCATCAGGCGAACCAGATCCTCCTCATATACCTTGAGGTCATCGGAATAAATGAGATGGGCCGGTGAATCCGAATCCAAGAAGCGCTCCAGAGCCGTCAGTAAAAGCCAGTCAAGTCACCCGAAATCGAAACAGGGCGTCTGACCGGAAAAAACACCTGCCATTTTACCCCAATAGCCGGGGGTTTCCTTTCGGGCACGGTATTAAAAAACATCAAGCCATCGATGAAAGCATTCTCCTATGCTGTCACGGATATCCCGTCGTTCTGAAAATGACATCCCTGCATGAAAACCGCCCATACCTGTCATACCTTTCCGGAGAAACCGAAAATGAAAAAGCGTTCCTGTTGCATCCTGTTTCCGCTGGTCTTCCTATTCGGCTGTACGACCGTTCAGGATTTCAGGAACATGACCCCCGACGAGCGGGCGAAAGCCGTATGCGAGAGAGACGAAACCGTCAGACGCATCAGAAATGAAAGAAACGACGTGGCATGGAACATCGAATCCGCACAGGAAGAAATGCTGCGTGGCTACACGTTTGACGAGGGCTGCCAGCCTTTCAATTCCCCCGGCAACTTCGACAGCACACCCGGCCCTTATTGCGACAACTTCATGAGGCCCGAATCCCCCCGAACGGAAAAGCAATCCCTCGAAAAGTGGCAAGCGACCTTGAACCAGCTCGACGAAGCCCTGAAATCGGCATGGTCTTCCTGCTATTCGCGCGTGGTGAAGATGACGCCGGACGAAGCCTTCCGGCATTATTCAGGCAGTGACTGAAGCGACTGGCCTGATTGGCTCTATCCTCATCAACCGGTTTCATGGCCCAGGCGACTCACCCCCCCTGAAAGGAACAGGACAAGGCCAGCGGTAAACGGAAACGGTTTCAGAAAGCCATTACGACGTCACTCGGGTCTTTACGGAAAGTAAGATATTCTTCTTCCGGAAGCTCTCGTCCCGTCGTCAGTACGATAAGGGGATGTGCTTGAAACCGTCGCGGTAAGGAGGATGAAAATGCGTAAAGAAATTTTCATGGAACCCGCATTTTCCATAAAATGCCAGCCGTGCTTTCGACACTTCATCTGTCGGAGGATCGATTTCCAGCAAAACCGTTTTGCTGTTTGCCGCGATGAAATCCGCCAGCAGCCGGCTTCCATATCCTTCTCCCCGGATATCCCGGCTGACTGCGCAATGCCCGATATAAACATATACGACACATTCCCGGAAAGCGATGAACCCGATGAAAAGGCCGTTATCAACACTCGCCACCAGATGGTAATTTACCGACCGTAAAGCGATTTGCTGCTGTTCTTCCGTCCTTTGCTCGAATACCGGAAAACTGGCAGCATAAAGCTCCCTGAACACCTCGTACAAGGAGTGACTGGAATAGTCGATCGTCGTTTTTTTCATCATACGGATTCACCTTTCTCCGGACACGGCCGGTTTGGGGCTTGCCTCCTGCACACGACAGGAGGGTACCACCATGATAATGGAGATAGGGAAAAAATCCTTTTTCCGGCGTAAGGAATATGCAAAAAACCGCCGGGCAAATCCCGCCAGCAAACCGGGAAAGCAAGGAAAACCGGCTGCGCGATCAGGTCAGGCCCTGACGACGAAAACCTGGATCGATCACTCCTGCCTTCTCCGGTTAAGCAACGGGACATGCTCCAGCAGCTTTTTCGCCCCCCAGTAACTCAAGTGCGGGCCGCCATTGAAATATCCCCCCCTCTTTCCTGATGATCATGCACCGGTCAGGAGATTCACAGAAAACGTCCGTCTGGCGGACTTTATAAAGGTTTTTCTGATCAGGCACGTAGTGATCGAGTTTCGCATTGAATTCCACCACCTTTTCATACGGCTTCGTTCCGTTGATATACGTGACGGGCAGGTCAGCCGACTTGTGTTTTCTCATCCATGTCGTCACGACTTTTTCGACGCTCTGGTCCGGGTAAACCGGCTGGTAAACCAGAGTGACGGTATGGCCCATCGACAGCAATTTGTGGATATTGTCTGCATAAGACTGCCATACCTCCCCGGCAGCGGCAGGATCGTAATCCCCACCCTTGAAGCCGTCACGTGCCTTGCCAAGCGGGTCGTCCAGCCTTCGTTTCGGGTTGTCGAACTGGTTCAGTGAGGCGGCGATAATGAAGTTTTTACTGTCTTTGAACTGATGAATCATTTCCCACCGCTTTTCATTCACGACAGGACATTCTGGCGTATTGGCAAACCAGAACTCCGTCGATACAAACGGGCATTGCTCATGCGTCAGGACGATCAGCCCCTTGTCCTGTTTCGCCAGTTCTTCCTGGAGGGCGAAGTCATGCACTGCTTCGTAGCTGTCGCCCAAAGAGACCCAGCTTTCGTCGCCGAAACGGCAAGCCGTATCCGTCGTCCTGCCGATGCACATTTGCGACTCCCTGCCCGAGACAAGATCGATGCCGGGCGTCGTTCCCTTCAGGTGCCGGTATTCCGGTATCTTGTAGACATCGTAGAGTTTTTCCAGATTCGCCAGCTTGTCGCCAAAACCGTCTTTTGCGATGGCGGTGAAGGCAAAGGCACCGCATCCTATCCAGATGCAGGCCAGTACGCCCCATTTGGCAAGCCCGGCATCCTTTTTACGGAACGGAGACTCGATGAAGCGGTATGACAGCCAGGACAGCAAAACGCAGAAAATGGAAAGAATGGCAAACTGTTCCATCCGGATATATTCGTATTTGATATACCTGAAATAGACGAATATCGGCTGGTGCCACAGGTAAATCGAGTATGAAATGACGCCGATGAAGACAACCGGCTTCCACGAGAAAACGAACGTCACGCCGTCACGGTCGTGCGAGAAAAGGATAAACAGCACCGTGCCCAGCACCGGCAGGAAGGTAATGAATGAAGGATGCGCGACCTTGTCGTCGATCAGAAAAAAGCTGCCGAGAATGAGCAGAATCCCGGTAAGGGGCAACCACCTCAAGACTGGATGTTTTTTCGTCTTCGCCACCAGCGTATCGCGCCCGACCAGAACGATCAGGCCGCCGAACATCAGCTCCCATGCTCTGGTGGGTAACAGATAAAAGGAAAAATCCGGGTAACGGCCCGTTGTCCATTGCGCAAGACAAAGGGAAGCCACCGACAGCGCCAGCAATATCCAGAACGCATTGGAGCGGAAATACCGGTAGATACACCAGAAGAAAACCGGGTAAAGGATATAAAACTGCCACTCGAGAGCCAGACTCCATGTGTGCAACAGGGGCTTGTAGATACTGGCATCCGATACGTACGTCGTATCCCCGTAAAAGAAAAAATTGGAACCGAAATAAAGGGCTGATTTGAGCGATTCGGCGAACTGCAGCATTTCTGCAGGAAACAGGAGAAAATACGCGCCGACGGTGGCGACACCCAGAACGACGAGCAATACCGGAATGATCCTTCTGGCACGACGGAGATAAAAATCCTTAAACGAAAAAGCCTGCCTGTCCATGGCGGACTTGATCATGGCCGTGATCAGAAAACCGGAGAGGACGAAGAAAACGTCAACGCCTAAAAAACCACCCCTGAAAAGGTTCTGCCGGGTGAAAAAGGTGTTTTCCAGCAATGGATAGGAAACCAGATTGACGTGATAAAAAAGGACGGCAATGACCGCCAGCGCCCTCAACCCGTCCAGTTCCTTTCTGTACTGCAGCATAGACCCGCCAGAAGATGAAAAAGCATTATTCTAGCGTATAAAAGTTGTCTATATGGAAAATAGACAGGCCAATCCCGCCCGGGTATTTATTTTCTCAGTCAGCGACCACATCCGGTTTGTGCTGCCGCCAGAAAAAACCGCCGATACTCCAGATGATGTAAAGAAAAACCGGATACATGACCCATTGCCGGTAATACAGCCAGATCACGATACCCGCCGTCGCGAAAATCGCCGCCGTCAGCCCCATGCCCTGAACGATTCGCGCGGCCAGCCGGGACTTTTCTCCCCAGACACGGGGACGGAAAACCCGGTCGAGCGGAACGACAAAGGCATTCAAAAGCAGGATCGAACAAGACATGTATTCATGCTTCACCCCGAACCCGATACACATCACCGCCACCGCCCCGATCATCGCACCGTAATACAGGCGTCCGGCAACCGTGGAAGCGCTTGTCGGCATATCCGTTGCCATGAAAATGGCGCCCAGCAGGACACCGGCCAGTGAAAAGCGGTAATCGCCTTCCGGCAACATAAAAAACAGAACCGTAAACGATACCGTCAGTGCGGCAGGAATGTGCCAGCTGATCCGCTTGCGCAACAGCAGAAAGACGCCACCGAGAATCAGGAGGACGACGGAATATTCGCCGATCGCCCCGCTGCCCCGGAAAATCAGGCCATCGGCAAACGTATCCGGCAACCAGTCCAGACGGGCGACATTGACCGCCTCATGGTTGTACCAGATGGTTCCGGACGTCATGACTGCCGGGAAAAACACAGTCATGAATTCCCTGCCGACAAGCGCCGGATTGAACCGGTTCCGGCCCAGCCCGCCGGCGAGGAGCTTGCCGAACAGCACCGCCATCGCCCCGCCGAAAGCGACGGCATAAAGGGGCGTAAACGGAGCCAGCGTACACGCCAGCATGGTTCCCGTCACCAGCGACGAACCATCGGCCACCCCATCGGTCTTGCCGGAATACAGCATGGAAAACAAAAATTCCGTCGCCACCGCACTGCCGCAGGCCACGAGAATGACCAGTACCGGCTCCATGCCGAACGCCAGCCATGCCATGAAACAGACCGGCAACAGGGCGAAAAGCACATCCGCCATGATCCTCGGAACGGAATCCGGAGTGCGGACAAAGGGAGGCAGCCGTTCCGGCGACATCGTCATGATCCGGCTCCTTCACGCAGGCGGCGTTTTCCGGCCAGTATCGACGCCACCAACGGCACGTTCGACGGACAGACCGACTCGCACGCCCCGCATTCCACACACAGGCCCAATCGGTACCGTTCCATCATCGCCATATTGCCCCGCCGCCAGCCTTCCGCCAACTTCAGCGGCATCAGCCGCATCGGGCAGGCCTCGATACACCGGCCACAACCGATGCAGTGTTCGCGCCGGATGTTTTCCCGCGGAAAAACCAGAACCCCGTTCGTTCCCTTCGTCACCGGCGAGAACCAGTCCGTCACATGCCGTCCCATCATCGGGCCTCCCTGCACGATCGTGTACCTGTCCGGCGTCACGCCCAATTGCGCCAGCAGATACCCTACCGGCGTGCCGACCGGCACCTCCACATTGCAGGGGTTCTCCACCCCCTCACCCGATACCGTCAGAATGCGCGAAACGACCGGCCTCCCGTTTACCAGTGCCTGATACGCGGCATAGACCGTCGCCGCATTGCTGACGACGATCCCCTCTTTTGCCGCATGTGCCGGAGGTGCCATCTCGATTCCGGTCACGGCACGGATCAGTTGCCACTGACTGCCTTGCGGATAAGGGCCTGCCAGCACCTGCACCCGATAACCGGCATAAGGCAGCCGGCGCAGAAAAGGCGCGAACACGGCGACCAGTTCGCGGTTCTTTTCCTCAATCGCAATCACGACCTCACTGGCCCGAAGCACACGGTTCACGAGACGGATTCCCTCGAAAAACGCTTCAGTGCGTTCACGCATCAGCGCAAAATCCGCCATCAGAAAAGGCTCGCACTCGACCCCGTTGACAATGAACGTCCCGATACCTGTCCCTGCCGCACGGTACTTCAGCGCCGCCGGAAACTGCGCCCCACCGGCACCGACAATCCCGGCGGCTTCGATCACCTGCAAAACGGATTCGTCCGCCGCCGCTTCCGGCAAGGCCTCCGGCAAATCGCGGCATCTTTCCTGAAAATCGTTTTTCAGGACAATCATCGGAACCATTTCACCGCCCATTCCGGCAACATCCCTGATACCGGCCACGTCGCCCGAAACCGGTGCGTGAACATTCGCCGAAAAAGCATCGGAAACTTCCGCGATCAACTGGTATTTTTCCACCCTGTCGCCTTCGCTGACGACAGGACGGGCAAAATGCCCCCGATAGGCGGACAGCGGAACATAAAGAAACGGCGCATCCGCCAGCCGCCTGACCGGCTGCGCCTTCACCCTGTCATTCAGGATGGCTTCACGGCTCATACCGGCACCTCCCAGTCAGCCAGAAAACCGTCCGACTTCGTTATCTTTCCCGCTGCATCCATCAAAAACCCTTCAATGGAAAAATCCTGTCGCAACCCCGCCATCTTTTCCAGAAAACCGGCAGGCGATTCATTGAACAGCCCCGTCGAGACCATATCGCCCAGCATCGCGCTTTCAGTGACGACCCCCACCATCCGGTTATCCGACGGGTAACCCGTTTGCGGGTTCAGGATATGCCCGTAGCGCCTGCCGCCGATCTCGACGAAACTGTCGCCCTGCGCCGACGTGGAATACGCGCAATCGGCAATATCAAGCGTGAAAAGCGGATCTTCCATGCCCGGCACATCGACGCCCACTTGCCAGAAAGGATGTCCCGAATGATTGATCGCCGCTATCGTACTGCCCCCCGCATTCACGATCGCATCCGTGATTTTCATCTCGCGCATCCTTTCCATCAGCCTGTCCACCGCATACGCCTTGATGAACGAACCGGTCACGATCTCCTGTCCCTTCGCGATCCGTACCTCATTTCCCCGGATATCGATCAGGCCGTCATCCACCAGTGGCAAGACTTTCGCCAGCCCGTCTTCCGAAGGAACGCGACGGACATCATCCTTGTAAAATCCCCACAAACGTACCAGCGGCATGACCGTAATGGCATACCGCCCGCCGAAAAACGCCGAGAGTTTCTTTGCCTGATGAAGCATCCTGACCGTTTCGTCATCCACCGTGACGAAAGCCCCGGCATTGCGGTTGATCCGGTCGAAATATGACCCCGACCGATACGAGTTGTATTGCCGGTCAATCGACTCGGCCAATTCGAAAAGCGAATCGAGGCAGTCCTCGCCACAAGCGGCGGGAATCTTGATGCGGATGTGGGAATGGAACAGAAAGCGCGTCTGAACCCGGTATAAAAACCCGTCCATGAGTTGTGAATTCAAACCGGTTATTTGGAAGCGTGCGCCTTTTCAGGTCTGGCCTTTTCAAGCTTCGACTTCTTCTTTTTGGCCTTGGCCCTGTCTTTCTCTTTGGCCTTCGACTTTTCCTTTTCCGCTTTCTTCTTGCCCGCTTCCATCTCTTCCATTCGGGCAGCGGTTTCCTGTTCCCGTTGCGCCTTACGCTTTTCAGCCTCCACATTGGCCGCCTCAAGCTTCGCCTGGGCCTGTGCCTCGTTCACCTTGTATCCCACCACAATCAAAGCCATTCCGAAAAGAAACAAACCGGCATTTCTGATCGATTGCGCAAGCTGTCCCATGATTCTTTCCTTACTCCTTACAGGGAAAAATGAAGAACGACACTACCGTATCAATAATACCGCAAAACCCGTTTCCCTCCCTAACGAAATACATCCCGGCATCCCCGCAAACAGCAACAGCAAAAAAACAAAAATCCTGTCTCTCCAAATATAAAAAAACCTGCCTTCACGGCAAGTTTCATCTCACCGGGCGGAAAAACCGGCACCGGCCCGGATTCACATGACATTCATTTCCGCTCTGTGCCCCTCGGCCAAAATCAGAACAGTCTCGCCAGCGAATCAAGAGTCATGACCGTCGTCACCAGCATGCCGAAACACCAGACCGCCAGAGGAATCCAGAAAGACGACATGAACTGCCCCGTATAGCCGACTTTCTTTTCCTTGTAACGGGTATACAGATAAAAACCACTCCCGATCAGCAGGTACCAGAGCATCGACGTATTGTTGGAATGAAGAACGTTCTTCATGGCATCCACCTGCTCGCCAGCCGGCTGCCTTTGCAGATAAGACAGATACAATTGCGCGGCAAGCAGCAAAACGGCGTTGACCACCGCAACCCACTGGAATTTCAGTGTGCGCAAGAACTTGAGAATATGCATATTTTCAGCAACTTTCTTGTATTTGAAGTATTAAAAATTCAGATTATTTTTCTGGCACTGAATCAGCTATCCAATCACGATTCAAGAAAAAGACTAACTGAAATTTTGGGATCATTCATGCCTGAAAAGATATTTCCAAAACAAAAATAAGGCTCAACGAGATACTGGCTCTCTTTTCAATTACCTCTCATAAAATGGAATTTCTTTTGTGTTGCGCTATTTTACATGTCTGGTCTCCAACTATTATTTTAAAACGTCAACACCTTGAATAAACCTATACTGTCATGGTCATGCACAATATCGTTATATAACGAAAGAATCTTTCGAGCCTTGTATTTATACGTACAGTTACTTCATCCTGATTATACAAAGATTTATACTTAACTATAACTGCTGTGCCTGGTAATAAAGAAGACCTCGAATATAAATTGAGAGATTCCCCATTCATGATCAAGACCATGGAACAATTAACCGATCTAAAATCAATCCTCCATTCCAAACGGGCAAATCTGTTTTACCTCGAACACTGCAGAGTAATACAAAAAGACGGGCGTGTACTCTACCTGACAGAGGCAAAAAACGAGAATCACTACTGGAATATCCCCATTGCCAACACAACTGTTATTCTGCTTGGCACAGGTACATCCATTACTCAGGCAGCCATGCGCATGCTTGCTACTGCAGGTGTATTGGTCGGTTTTTGCGGAGGTGGCGGAACTCCCCTGTTTGCTGGTAGTGAAGTGGAATGGCTCACACCACAAAGTGAATATCGTCCGACTGAATACATTCAGGGCTGGTTATCTTTCTGGTTTGATGACGCCAAACGCATGGATGTCGCAAAACAGTTTCAATTGTTTCGCATCAAATTCATCCGCAAAGTCTGGAAAAATGATCGTGATCTAAAAACGGAAGGATTTGATATTGACGCTCAGGATATTGTACAAGCCCTGACCGTTTTTGAAAGGAAAATCCCTTCTGTACAAAAAGTGGGCGATCTCTTGCTTGAAGAAGCCAACGTTACCAGGCAACTGTATAAAATCGCGGCAATACGTTGCGATACCCGAAATTTTATCCGCGCTCCTGAACAGAGCGATTTGGCTAATACTTTTCTGAACCACGGCAATTATCTGGCATACGGACTGGCAGCGACTACACTCTGGGTACTGGGGATACCGCACGGCTTCGCTGTCATGCACGGCAAGACCCGTCGCGGTGCACTGGTTTTTGACGTTGCCGACCTGATCAAGGATGCTATTGTCCTTCCCTGGGCTTTTATCTGTGCAAAAGAAGGGATGAAAGAACAGGAATTCAGACAACAGATCCTTCAGAAATTCACTGAGCACAATGCTCTGGACTTCATGTTCGATTCAGTCAAGAAACAAGCCCTGCATTCATCTGTACAAATTGGTGAGACAGTTTCATGATAGTAACCTTTGTTTCACAGTGCGAGAAGAAAGCCTTGTCCCGTACCCGTCGTGTACTCGATGCTTTTGCCAATCGCATTGGAAACAATACATGGCAGACGGTTATCACTGAAGACGGTTTAATCGCTGTCAGAAAACTGCTGCGCAAAACTGCTACAAAAAACACAGCTGTGTCATGCCACTGGATACGTTCCCGCCGCCGCAGTGAATTACTGTGGATCGTCGGCAATCGACAAAAATTCAATAACGCAGGAATCGTGCCGGTCAACAGTACCCAAAAAGATGTTTTCATGGATATCACGACAATGAAACCCAAACAAGACGAGTTTTATGCAAACACACATTTCCAGCCTCTAGCCCTACATAGTTTTGCCGTGGGATATATTGCAAGAAAACTGCTGGAACAAACGGTAGATAACGATGACTTTATCCAGCTGGCCAATACCGCTTTTCTGGCAGGCTGTTTACACGATGCAGGGAAACTTGAGCCGTCGTTTCAGGATTGGGTAAAAAAAGGCAAACGGAAAGACCCGGACGATGATGGGCAACACATCGATAATTCGACATTCAGCTTCGAAAAACATCCCCGTCATAATGAAATTTCCCTTTTTCTGTTCAATCTGTTTGAAAACCAGTGCAAAGGTATCAACAATTCCCTCAAAACTGCCTTGCAACACGCTATCTATTGGCATCATGCAAAACCCTACCGCCATAACGATTCATTTACAGGTGTTTGTAAAGCCTATGAAATTCTTCTCAAAAACATTTCACGCGAACAAACAGAGAAACTGGTTCAAAATACGTTCCAGCTTTTAAAACGTGTTCATCAAATTGCACATCATTACGATGAATCATTAAACCAGATCGAAAAAAACTGTCCATGGACAATCGAATCTTTCGATGAACTCATTGAAGATTTCAGCTACCGTAAAAACGATTCACACTTTCCGGAATTCAAGCATTACACATCCACTGATTCTGAAACCTTACATCGTGCAATCGCAGCAAACGCGCAGCACAATATTTTGCGTGCTTGCGTCATCAGTGCTGACCGGCTGATTTCATCTTTAAGCGCAAACGAGCTATCTGAATACATCAGCGAGAATCGGCTGGATGAATTAATTGAAAACAGGCAAGAAGAATCCACTGGCCTATCCAGTCATCTGGCGGATGCCCTGACCTGTTTTCCTGATAGTGAACGTACCCGAAAACAGGCGGAAGTGGCCCGAAAACTGGCTGAAATTGACGACATCGCCGTTCTGGCAGGTGCTGCAGGATGCGGAAAAACAAAAATTGCACTGGAATGGGCGAAACTCAAAAATGCGCAAAAAATTATCTGGATATGTCCCCGTGTACAGGTGTGTCAGGGAATTTTTGAGGAGCTGACGACAGAATACATGCCCGATGCCCGAATAGAAATATTGACCGGGGAATTCAAATATACCGATAACTGGGACAAGCCGACACCTGAAAAAGATTACTTTTCAGGTGACATCATCGTGACAACAATTGACCAAATTCTCGGATCTATTGTCACCCATACCAAAGTAAACAGCCTGTTACCATTCATGAATGCCCATGTGGTCTTTGATGAATACCACGAATATATTGGCATGGAAATTTTCAATCTTCTGTTTGCCGAACTCGTCGCAAACAAACAGATGCGAACGAAAGGAAATAAAAACACCCTCCTCATTTCCGCCACGCCCCATTACCTGTATCTTGAAAAAGTTCTGAATATCGATACGACTTACGATGTTGTTGAGATGCCATCTTTTAACCCGAGCCAATACAAAATTGAATTCTGTGAATTTGATGAAAACGACAAACTGAATAGTCCTTTCTATCAGGAATATGCAGACAACACCTTTATCATTAGCAATACGGCACAAACAGCCCAATTAGGCTTCATATACCGCCAGAAAAACGAAAAAAGTGTCTTGTTTCACTCAAAATTCAAAAGAAGTGACAAAAAATACTGGTTTAACGAGGTTTACGAATCTTTCAAGAAAAACGGTACTCGCAAATATGACGTCCTGAGAAGTGGCCCGATCGTTCAGGCATCCCTCAACATCAGTTGTGACCATATGGTCAGCGAAATGAGTCATCCGGAAAATTTCCTCCAGCGTCTGGGGAGGCTCGACCGCTTTGGTGAAAATACCCGGACCAATATCCTGAAAATCGCCATCACCGAC
Organism: Pseudomonadota bacterium; assembly: GCA_023449275.1. Taxonomy (GTDB): domain Bacteria; phylum Pseudomonadota; class Gammaproteobacteria; order Burkholderiales; family Burkholderiaceae_D; genus Oxalobacter. Next base: position 48,415 of record JAEXJM010000065.1, read on the forward strand.
AGCATCAAACGAGGAAAACGAACCGATTCCTCCTCCCGGTTCCTTAAAAAACTTCATGGATTGCAATCGACAAAAGCATGGTACGAGTACCTGACAGAGAAACTGGAAGGCAGGACATTTACCTTGCCTGAAATATATCGGCTTTACAAAGCGTTTTATAGCGATGAGACGATCAAATCCATCATCAGCCAGGATCTTGAGGACGCATTGAAAAGCAGCATTCCGTTAATCAAAAATAAGGTCAGTGAACCGACCCGTTTCATCAAAACAAAAACGGCAGAACGAAAAACAAAAATCAGTAAAAATTCGCTGCGTGGTGACAATCGATTTGTACAACTGGCTCAACTTGACGTCAACGATTACCATCATCCCATCTTTATCAATGAATATGCATACCGTCCTCCTTTGAATAATTCGGACGAAGTCGACAACCTGACCGAATCCCTTTCACTGATTCAAGACCTGGGATTAATCGATTTCATCGCCCAGAAACACGGGAGAATTGATAATGCCCATCCTGTCAAAGATATTCCCGAGAAAAAAATGTCTGTACGAAAAAAAATTCTTGAAAATTATTCAAGAGATGCCGATTTTCCCCTGTATTTAAGTTATACCGAAGATGATTTGAATAAAATCGAAGGCTCATCCACCCGTCATAGCGAAGCCATCTACTATGCCTTTTGCGATAAACAGCCGGTAGGCGCTATCGCACTGAAAACCATTTCCACCCTGACCCCTAACCAAACCGAGGAGTAAATCATGTCAAACAAAGTAACCGGTATCAAAAGCGTCGATTTCAAAATTACGGCCTCAGGCTATGGCGTTGTCAACTGGAATGGCCCAACCACCCTGCAAAGCGATGGTCGCATCATTGACAACCACACCATGCCTAAACTGCGTGGCTACTCCAACTTGACAGGCAAGGAATCGGAAAAAGGTTACAAGCTGAAAAAAGACCCATCGGAGATAAACTTCAGGGAAACCCCCATGTATATCAGCCAAAACTGCATCAGACATCATCTCTTCAGGGATCATGCGTTCGATTTGCATTATGCCAACGATAAAAACCTGGTCAATGTTCTTGCATCGATAACCGGTTTGATTCGTGGATATGTTGTTCCGTCCAGCCAATGCAAGCGCACAAGTCCGTTACTAATCACGGATTTTGTCGATCAGCTCGGCAATGGCAATTTTGAACAGATGGGCCGTTCTGGAACGAAAGAAAAAGAAGTGAATAAAAAGGGAGAGGAAGCCAGCAACTCCTTCTTTTCCAAAACAACCTTTGGAGAAACTGAATACATTGCCTATGGATCAATCAGCATCGAGCAATTACAATTTATTTCACTGGACAAAAAATTCGACCGGGCATCCATGATCATCAAGGAAGGCGATGGTGAAAAAATTGCTGCACAGGTTCAGGACTACATCAAAAGTCTGGATTCCGCCCGTGAACCCAAAGCTATCTTTCATACAAACTACGTCAGAAAAGGCACCATCTTTAACGAAGGTGAGGTCGGCATTTTATTGGATGACACTGCAATCGATATTCTCGTTAATGAAACACTGAACATGCTTCGTGACCTGTCCATCAAACAGGCCAAAGGCTATATGTACGTCGAGGAAGTGGAAGTCGACTATAACGACAGCAACAGGATGATGCGCATCAAACGCCACCCGGATCAGGCCAGTCCTGAACCTCAAACCGGCTATGCCGTCTATTTTGAAGCGAAATAACGAGGTGCATTCATGCGAATAACCATCGAATATGAATCATCCTGGCGAAACTCGTTTCTGGATGGTTCGAATAATGAACCCTTACCTAAAAAGGGACGCAACTTCATCGGCTCCATGACAGCTCTCGGAAAAGAAGGAAACTTCAAAACACAGGCAGTCACCAAAGACACCGTCATGGGCATCCTGAACCGCCTGATTGGCGATCAGAGAAAACTGTATCAGGCACGGCAGGACAGCAATTATTATTTCAAGGACATAGAAAATATATTAAAAGAAGAAGATATTGTCGATCAATCCCGACCACACAACGAAATCGTTTATTTGCGCAATATATCGGGCAGTACGGATCAGAATGCCTTTACTGGCATGATTAAATCAGGCGATCCGGCCTTCAATTCGGATTTTTCCTCAAAACTGTGGGGTATCTTGTGGCTTGATCTTGAGAAGGTGATGGATTTCATACTGGATGAAAATTTCGAAGTGGATATCCATACTGATCTAAACCCGCTCAATGTCATTGAAAAACTCGAAAATATCTTTAGTGAAAAAGCGATCGATGTTATCGGAAAGGTCCAAGCCTGTCTGGAGACATTCCACAGAATCTTTCCCGACATTGACTATAAATTGACAGCAAAAAACCAATTTTCACCAATCAGTCTGTATACCTCCGCTTTATATATTCAGATCCAACGTCTGGGTAAAAAATATGATTTGAGCATGGCCCTCACAAAATCCGGAGGATTAAGTGGCATATCCAAACGTGGTTTCACCAAAAAAGACTTTATGGATCGCTATACCACCGGTAAAAAGAAACTTATCTGGGGAAATCCGTATATCCTGAAAGAAAGAAAAAAAGGAGAAGGAGAAATTTCCCATCCCTTGACCAAGGCCAATGGCACACTTGAAATCAATCTCAACATCTCCAGAGATCGTGCCATGGATCTCGAACAGAAAATCCTTGACGCAGGAGTATCTTCCTTTTATCTGGGCAAAAAGGGACTTGCCTATGTCACCAGTATCGATACAAGAGAGAACCCATGAAACATTATATTGAAATCACATTGACTGGCACCCCTGATTTCCCCATGTATCACTTATGGTCCAGACTGTATACCCAACTGCATCTGGTTCTGGTAGAAAACATGGATGCTGTCAATCAGGTAAACATAGGCGTATCTTTTCCAGAATACTACTATCATAAAGAAAAAGGTATAGGTTTGCTGGGAACAAAATTGCGTCTGTTTGCGCAAGATGAAACGACGCTGCAGAAAATCGACATTCACAAATGGCTTTCGCGTTTAAAAAATTGTATTCACATTGACCCAATTCGCACAGTCCCCTTAAATAATATTACTGGTTACGCGATATTCAGCAGAAAACATATAAAGACCAATGCAGAACGCCTTGCACGGCGCCAAATAAAAAGACATCCAGATTTATCTTTCAATGAAGCCGTGCAGCACTATCAAAAAACAATAACAACAACACATTTGCCTTACGTACAAATTGAAAGCTTGACCAATGGCCACGCATTCAAATTATTTATTGAAAAAAAACAAGCACTAACTGAAAACCTGAAGTCCTTTACCACTTATGGATTGAGTACTGAAGCAACTATCCCAGAATTTTAACCCAATTTTTTACAGCTCTTAAACAACTCAATAAAATCAATAAGTTATAAAAACATCTAAAATTTGGGTTAATTGATTATCTTTAATCCAAGTTTTTGTTATAACTATATTTTTTTCTTTTTATATACAGTTCACTGCCGCATAGGCAGCTTAGAAGCACATATTCTTCAAATTTTTTTGGGAAGATCAGTTCACTGCCGCATAGGCAGCTTAGAAGTGAAAGACTGATTGACTTCGCGGCCTTCCATTGTTCACTGCCGCATAGGCAGCTTAGAAGATAGACAAACAACACAGGGAGTTAAAAATGAAGTTCACTGCCGCATAGGCAGCTTAGAAGTCGCTTCTTTGATCAGCTGCGAAGTGGAAAGAGTTCACTGCCGCATAGGCAGCTTAGAAGGTAATTACTCCTGCCGTTTTACCGAGCATGACGTTCACTGCCGCATAGGCAGCTTAGAAGTTGTGAATGAGCGAAAAAAATCATTGCAAGACGTTCACTGCCGCATAGGCAGCTTAGAAGATGTTATCCGCATCTAATGAAATATCGTTATAGTTCACTGCCGCATAGGCAGCTTAGAAGACGGGCAATCCTGCTTCGTCCCTGAACGTTTCGTTCACTGCCGCATAGGCAGCTTAGAAGAGTCAACAAAATCATCGGATTTTATACTATCGGTTCACTGCCGCATAGGCAGCTTAGAAGGAACGTTCAATCTGGTCATATGCTCCAGAGTTGTTCACTGCCGCATAGGCAGCTTAGAAGTTATTGAGGCGGTATATTTTACCGCATGAACGGTTCACTGCCGCATAGGCAGCTTAGAAGGACAGATGAGGTGCAATGGGCACTTTCCGAAGGTTCACTGCCGCATAGGCAGCTTAGAAGGTCTTTATAAAACATCCCCTCTGGTTGAGGAAGTTCACTGCCGCATAGGCAGCTTAGAAGTTCAATATTCGGCAGCCCTGCTTCGATATACTGTTCACTGCCGCATAGGCAGCTTAGAAGTTGATGTCAACTCGTTTTACCCTGCATTAATGGTTCACTGCCGCATAGGCAGCTTAGAAGACGATAGACACGCTCTATGGAAAAGTGGAGATGTTCACTGCCGCATAGGCAGCTTAGAAGAATACGCGGATAATCAAGCGCGGTTTCTGGTGATTCACTGCCGTATAGGTAGCCTAGTTTTTAAAAACCTTCAAATTTTTTATATCGCTACCCTGATTCATCATATTATAAAAATTCGATTCAGTCCGGCGGCGTCATCGAACAATTGACTTTTTTGCCCTGTCCTTCCAGATAGCCCGTTCCCCAATAGTACATGGATTCAAGCACCGGCCGGATGCTCCGGCCGAAATCGGTCAGCGAATATTCCACTTTCGGAGGAACGACCGGGAAAACCTCCCGCCGGATCAGGCCATCCGTTTCCAGTTCACGCAACTGTTGCGTCAGCATCTTTGGCGTGGCGCAAGGCACTTCTTTTCCGAGCTGCGAAAATCGGAGCGTCCCGGAAGTCAGTTTCCACAGAATCAGCGATTTGTATTTGCCGCCGATCAGGCGGATCGTCGCCTCGACCGGGCAATGTGTCTCGATGGGCGTGCAACATGAGGCCGTATGGTTTTCTTTCATGACGATTCAGTATCCTTTTGGGTACTATATACCAAAAAAGTGCATTCTTGCGGAATATATATTAACAGATACAATTATATCGACATGAACGGATCATTGAAAACACCTGCCTGAACACGGGAGGACACCATGCAAAAAGAACAATTCGACATCACCGGCATGACCTGCTCGGCCTGCTCCGCACGGGTTGACAAAGCCGTGGCCGCCGTCAACGGCGTCAAAAGCGTCAGTGTCAACCTGCTGAAAAACACGATGAGTGTGTCTTTCGATGAAACGGAAAACAGCCTGAAAATCGGACAGGCCATCATGAAAGCCGTGGAAAACGCCGGTTACGGTGCGATTCCCCGCAACCGTGCCAGCACGGCCGACAAGAGCGGCAACGCCGCTGCGGATACCGCCGCACAGGAACGCAAGGCCATCCGTCACCGCCTGTTCGTCTCGATCCTCTTCACCATTCCGCTCTTCTACCTCTCGATGGGCCATATGGCCGGCCTGCCATTGCCTGATCTGTTCCTCGGCACGGAAAACAGCCTGACGTTCGCGTTCACCCAATTCCTGTTGACGATTCCGGTCATCTTCGTCAATTTCCACTTTTACCGGACCGGTTTCAAAACGCTTTTCTCCGGGGCACCGAACATGGACTCGCTGATCGCCATCGGTTCCGGCGCAGCTGCCGTTTCCGGCATTTACGCGATCTATAAAATCGGTTACGCCCTCGGACATGCCGACATGGCCACAGCGCATGACTTCGCCATGAACCTGTATTTCGAATCGGCTGCCGTCATCCTGACCCTGATCACACTCGGACGTTATTTCGAGGCACGGGCCAAAGGCAAAACCTCCGAAGCCATTTCCCGCCTGATGGAACTGGCCCCCCAAACCGCCACCATTTTGAAAGACGGCATCGAAGAAACCGTCCCGGCCGATACCGTTGCCGTCGGCGATATCCTCGTCGTCAAAGCGGGGGAAAGCGTGCCCGTTGACGGCATCATCACGGAAGGCCATGGCGTTATCGATGAATCGGCGCTGACCGGCGAAAGCGTCCCGGTCGAAAAACTCGTGGGCGGGAAAGTATCCGGCGCCACGATCAACCAGTCCGGCCATTTCCTGATGCGCGCCACACAGGTCGGGGACGACACCACACTGGCCCAGATCGTGAAACTCGTCGATGAGGCCACCTCATCCAGGGCACCGATCGCCCGGCTGGCCGACAAAATCAGCGGCATTTTCGTCCCGGCTGTCATCGTCATCGCCATCGCCGCAGCCCTCGTCTGGCTGTTGCTCGGCCATGGCACGGAATTCGCCCTGTCGATCGCCATTTCCGTCCTCGTCATCTCGTGCCCCTGTGCACTGGGACTCGCCACCCCGACCGCCATCATGGTCGGGACGGGACGCGGAGCCGCGAACGGCATCCTGTTCAAGTCCGCCGAAGCCATCGAAAAACTGCAAGGCATCGATACCGTCGTGCTCGACAAGACAGGCACCGTCACCGAAGGCAAACCCGTCGTGACCGATATCGTCGTCACATCCGGCATCACGGAAACGGAATTGCTCGCCATCGCCGCCTCGCTGGAAAAACTCTCCGAGCACGCACTGGGCATGGCGATCGTGAAAGAAGCCGAACGGCAAAGCCTGACACTGCACAAAGTCACCGGCTTCACCCAGACGCCGGGACAGGGCATCGCCGGCTCCATCGACGCCATCCCTTACGCGGCCGGAAACGCACGCCTGCTGGCTGCCTCGGGAATCGTCCCGGATGGCACATGGCAGCAGAAAGCCGAGGCACTCGCCGACGACGGCAAGACCGTACTCTGGTTCGTGCGCGAAAACACCCTGCTCGGCCTGATCGCCGTTGCAGACACGATCAAGCCATCCAGCCGCATGGCAATCGAAAGGCTTCAGGCCATGGGCCTTGACGTCATCATGCTCACCGGCGACAACGCCAAAACCGCCGCCGCCATCCAGCGCCAGACCGGCATCGCCCGGGTTGTGGCGGAAGTCCTGCCACAGGACAAGGAACGGGAAATCCGGCTGCTTCAGGAAAAAGGCAAAAAAACCGTCATGGTCGGCGACGGGATCAACGATGCCCCGGCACTGGCCTGTGCCGACGTCGGCATCGCCATCGGCGCGGGAACGGATATCGCCATCGAGTCGGCAGACGTCGTCCTCATGAAAAGCGACCTGATGGACGTGGCAACCGCCATCGACCTGTCGAAAGCCGTCATGTCAAACATCCGGCAAAACCTGTTCTGGGCGTTCTTTTACAACATCGTCGGCATTCCTGTCGCAGCCGGTGTCTTTTACGGCATCGCCGGGCTGACACTGAACCCGATGATCGCCGCGGCCGCCATGAGTTTCTCTTCGGTGTCCGTCGTATTCAATGCCCTGCGTTTGCGGTTCTTCACGGCCAAACGTCCTGAAATGCCGGAAAATGCCTGTGCACTGGCAGGCACCCTGCCACCCGTCCATTCCGAAACCATTGATTCCACTCCTGAAAGGAAAAACACCATGAAAAAAAGCATCCATATCGAAGGCATGAACTGCGGCCATTGCAAGGCATCCGTTGAACGCGCACTCTCGGGCGTCACCGGCGTCACCGGCGTTTCCGTCGATCTCGCCGCCAAAACGGCCACCGTCAACACCGAACCCGGTGCCAGCGATGACGCACTCTCCAAAGCCGTCACCGACGCCGGATTCACCGTCAAAAGCATTGACTGAAAACATCAGACCGGCCGGCAAAGCCCTGATCGCCCCCTCATCCAAAACGACAGGGCTTCCGGCAGAAAACGGCCCTTCCGGCAGACATACCCGGCCTTCCCGTCCGTCACGTCCCAAGCGACCCGACTCATCCGGGCCGCTTTGCCGGACGGGAAACCGCCGGCATGGACATCCATCCCGGCATCTTCAAAATCGCGTCCGCTGCCCCGTCATCGTCCGACACCATACCGCCCCTTTCGGGGGAACAGGCCAGCCCCTGCCGGATTCACCCAACATGGATACCACCCCAGTCCACGGCATACCACCCTGCAATGGCATCAGGCTGACCGCCATTTCAAATGAGCCTGAAAAATACAGGATAACCCTCGCCTCCGGTGACTGCCTGACCGGAACGGCCCATGCCATCGCTTTTACGGGATCCGTCGACACCCCGCACGTCATCGACAGCCATCAGGCCCTGAAAAGATGAGCTGGCATGTCATTGACACGCTCCATCCCGACACGGAACCCTGTCCCTGAAAACGGGGATGCCCTTTCCTTCATTGTCACTTATGCAACGTCAAAACAACAGATTTCCCGTCCATTTCCGGATTTGATCCGGCAGAACGTTCCCCTTCCTCCAAAACGTTTCCCTGACGTATTAGAATAAAAGCTCCGGACGGCATTGTCCGTGCTTTCTTTTGCCGTTTTGAAACCACGCTCGTGACTGTCGTGATTCAAAACCTCTTCAACAGGCCAAAAAAAATGAAAAAATCACTGATCGCACTCGCTCTTTTCGGTGCCGCTTCAGGCATCGCCACCGCCCAGTCCAACGTCACCCTTTACGGTATCGTCGATACCGGCCTGATCAAGGAAACGGGTACCGATGTCCGCATGGGCAACAACGTCGAAAACCGTCTCGGTTTCCGCGGTACGGAAGACCTGGGTTCCGGCGTCAAGGCGACCTTCGAGCTGGAACGCAACTTCGACCTGAACGACGGCACAGGCTTCGACTCCTATAATTACGACGATGCCATACACCGTGAAAAAGGGATCGACTGGCATGGCGCAGCCAACGTCGGCCTGAAAAGCGATCAATGGGGTACTGTTCGCCTTGGCCGCGTCAATGACCTGTCCATTGAAACCTATCGTCTGATCGACCCGTTCAACCAGTACGGCGTCGGTGCATCGCTGGCCAGAACCCCGATATATTCCGAACAGGTTTCCAACACCATCCGTTACGACAGCCCGGTCTGGAGCGGTTTCTCCTTCGGGGCCAGCTATTCCCTCGGGGCGGATGACAAAAGTGCGGAAGAGAATATCCGTTTGAACAGCAATGACGGGTTCGCCGTCAACCTGAAATACGATAACGGCCCCCTGCTTCTGCTCGCCAACTACGACCGGATGGCGGACTCGAACAAATCCTGGCTCTGGAATGCCGGTGCGGCCTACACATGGCAAAACCTCAGGGTATCGCTGGGCTACCAGGACTCGACCTTCAAACTGCTCGACTACGACAGCGATACCGATGATACGACCCGTTACGGCATCAAACAGAAAAACTGGATACTCGGCCTGCAATACAACACCGGTGCGCATACCGTCAGTGCCTCGTACAACTACGGCAAAGTCAAGACCGAGGGCGAAAGCAACCACGTCAACAAATACGCCATCGGTTACTCGTACGCCCTGTCCAAACGGACATCCCTGTACGCGAACATCGCCTATTCCGATTTCGGCAATGAATGGCTGTCGAACTATTACCGCAACGACATGGCATTCAATAACGACTCCGAAAGCGAAAGCGCCAATGCATCCGTCACAGGAGTCCAGATCGGTATTACACACCGTTTCTGATCCGGCATCCCCTCCACACAGAAAAGGACGGTTGAACCGTCCTTTTCTTTTTCAGCCCCTCTTCCGACAGACAAAATACAGCCCGTCCTTCTGCCACGACTGACCGCCTTCGGGCAATCTTCCCCAGACACGACCGGACAACACAAACCGTATCGTCCGGATGATGGAAAAGACATCCGGCCGAATCCTCCGGTAAACCGGTACCGGCATGGCAACCGATCCGATGTCCCCCGCCTTTGTCATGTCAAAAATGACAATTGACATGTCAATGACACTGAAAAGGGTGTCGTTGACACCTGTCAGAGTATAAATGAAAACAGGCAGATTATATCCTGATGCATGAGATCGCATCCGGATAAATGGATCAGAAAGGGCCGTTCCCGTTTGCAGGAACTTTCGCCAGCCCTTTTCACCGGCCCCGGCCTGAAACCGCCCCGTCAGACAGCCCCACAGGGGCCGGGCCATCCTCAATGGCCGCAAGCTTATGTTTTCACTGGAAAAACACTGGTCTGAAAAAATCAGGAAGGCCGGAAAAAAAAGGAAAACTCCCTTTCCAGGGAGTTTTCCTGCAAATAAAGAAGAATAGATCTGATTACTCAGTCTGGCTTCTTATGATGCATAAACCATGCCAATCGTGAAACCGCTCATACCCGACCGGAGAAAATCCGCATTTCTCCCAAGTTGGCACAAAAAATGCAGTGTAGATTCCTGATCTTTGCTTTTTCGCAAAGAGCGGTACTGGTCTGCACCCGTCCCTTAACGGATAAAGCGTGCAAGATCAGGAAGTATCTTTTCAGAAGTCAAATTTAGGAGAGTAGATTCATGGCTACGCAAGAGAAGTACCCGAATCGGTGGGTGCAGCTTGCCTTGGGCATTTGCTGTATGGCGACAATCGCCAACTGCCAGTATGGCTGGACACTGTTCGTTGCTCCAATTGAAGATAAATATCATTGGGCACGTACAGCCATTCAGTTGTCCTTCACGATCTTCCTGTTTTTCGAAACATGGCTTGTGCCACTCGAAGGATGGGGCGTTGACAAATTCGGCCCACGTCCAGTCATCATTTTCGGTGCCATCCTGAGTACCGTCGGCTGGATAATTTGCTCCAAGGCAGAAAGCCTTGGCGTACTTTACTTCGCACAGATCCTGACGGGTGCAGGCGCCGGTGCCGTTTACGGTACCTGTTCCGGTAACTCGCTGAAATGGTTCCCTGACAAACGCGGTCTGGCAGCAGGTGCAACAGCCGCAGGTTTCGGCGCCGGTGCAGCGGTTACCGTCATTCCGGTCGCCAACATGATCAACAGTGCCGGATATGAACAGGCATTTTTCGTCTTCGGCATCATCCAGGGTGTCATCATCACGATCTGTGCCCTTTTCATGCCTCGCGCAAAACTGCCACCAGGAACGAAAGCCATTCCAAAAGTCATTTCTTCCAAGAAAAACTACACCCAGACCCAGATGCTCAGACAGCCGATTTTCTGGCTGATCTACGTCTGCTTCGTCGGTGTTGCCTCCGGCGGTATCATGGCAACGGCTTCTTTCGGCCCTGTTTCCCGTGACTATGGCCTTGACAAGATTCCGGTCACCTGCCTTGGCGTCACGATGCCCCTGCTGACCATGGCCATGTCCATCGATAACATCTGTAACGGCGCAACCCGTCCTCTGATGGGTTATCTGTCCGACCGTTTCGGCCGTGAAAACCTGATGCTCATCGTCTTCGGCGGTGAAGCGGTCGCCCTGATGGGACTGGTGTTCTGGGGCCGTGAACCTCTCGGTTTCATGTTCTTCGCCGCCATGACCTTCGCATGCTGGGGTGAAATCTTCTCGCTGTTCCCATCCATGTGTGCCGATACCTTCGGTTCCAAATTCGCAGCGGGTAACGCAGGTACACTGTACACGGCAAAAGGGACTTCCTCATTGCTCGTTCGCCTGGCTGCCGGTCTGGCCAAAGGCGGTAACTGGAACCGTACCTTCATTCTGTCCGCCTGTATCGCAGCCGCCTGTTCCATCCTGTCGTTCTTCGTCCTGAAGCCATGGCGCAGACGCTTCATCGAAAACAACAACAAGGAAGTGGAAGCCCTGGAAGCAGCTGAAGCAGCCAAATAAATTCTGCCAGTAGCACGGAAAGCGCCATGCGCTTCCGTCACGACAGGAAAAGCGTTTTTTCCAGAAGCGGTAATACTCCGGTATTACCGCTTTCCGGTTATTTGTCTCCTGCCTTTTCTCCTGTTCCGGGAAGCCCGTTACATGTCTGGCGTTTCATATGATAAAATATTGCCTGAAAGAATCATTGCAATGGTTCTTTCATCCGGATGAACCATATGAGGTTTCGCCATGCCGGTTTCGCCACTTTTCTCCAATGACCTGCATACCGGTTGAAGATTTCAAACCTTTGGAAATTCCAAACCCTTATAAAAATGACTGCAATCCATCGCAATCATGACGAGCCCTTCGACAGGGCGACGGGTCATGATGGCTCTTTCTTTCATTTTCTGGTGAACCTGACCGACACCGTCATCGCCGCCAGAAACGTCCTGTCCCTGGCCAGGGAAGTTGCCGACTGCCTGCACGCCTTTCTCGGCTTCGACTACATCAGCCTGGAAAAATACGAACCGTCTCCTGCCAGACTGGATGCCCATTCATTCACCTTCGACAACCGCCACCACTGCCTGTACGACACGTTCAGCAATCCCCTGCGCGCCACCCCGCCTGGCAAAGCCCTGCGCAAACATGAAAAAATCCTGTTCAACCGGAACACCATCGTCAGCAATGCAGGGAAACACCCGTTCATTGCCCGGCTTGCACGGCAAGGCCTTCAGGCACTGCTCTACCTTCCGCTGGTGTCTGAAGGAAAGCTGGTGGGGGCACTGGCCATCGGCCTTTTCAAACCGTACCAGTTCTCCCCCGATATCATGGAACTGCTCGACCAGGTCAGTGCCCGGCTGGCCATCAGGCTGGACGTCCTCGATGCACACGAGAAAGCGTCCGTACAGACGCCGGTGCCTTCCCATGTCAGCCTCGAAAACAGGGAAGACCGCCCGGATGACCGCCATGACAATACCGTCATCGGCCACAGTGCCGCCATCCAGTCCATTCTGCAGCAAATCGAAATCGTCGCCTCCAGCAATGCAACCGTCCTGCTTCAGGGCGAAACCGGTACCGGGAAAGGCCTGATCGCACAAACCATCCATGACCTTTCAAACCGCAAGGAACGGGAAATCGTCAAAATGAACTGTACGGCAATCCCGTCCGAGCTGATGGAAAGCGAACTGTTCGGACATGAAAAGGCGGCCTTTACCGGCGCACTCAACAGGCACATCGGCTATTTCGAACAGGCCGACAAAAGCACGCTTTTCATGGATGAAATCGGGGACATGCCCATCGATCTGCAACCGAAACTGCTGAGTGTCCTTCAGGAACATCAGATCCGCCGTCTTGGAGGTACCCATCCCATTTCCGTCGACGTTCGCGTCATCGCGGCCACCAATTGCGACCTCTTGCAGAAAATCGAGGAAAAGGCATTCAGAAGCGACCTGTTCTACCGGCTGAACATTTTTCCGATTACCGTCCCCCCTCTGAGAGAACGACCGGAAGACATTCCCCTTCTGGCCGCATTTTTCGTCCGCAAATTCGCCAGGGAAATGAACCGGCACATTACCGGCATCCCGTCCGACACGGCCGCCCTGATGACACGTCTTCCCTGGCCGGGAAACATACGTGAACTTGAAAACGTCATGGAAAGGGCCGTCATCCTGACATCCGGCGACATCTTGAACCTGACACCCGAATCGCTTCTGGAATATACCTCGCAGAACACCCCTGTTACCGTCCAGCCTCCCGTACAACAGGACAGGACACTTCCATCCCTGCCGGAAACCGACAGAGACACGATCATCGAAGCACTTCGTGAAACTGGTGGAAAAATCGGCGGCAAGACCGGTGCGGCAACAAGACTCGGCCTGAAACGGACCACCCTGCTCGCCAGAATCAAGCGTTTCGGCATCGACATCGACGCCTATCGCACAGAACGGAACTGACATTCCGGTACCGGAATGCCCCCCGGCATTCGGAAAGGAAAACTTCCCCGGGACAGCTGTTCCGTGGAAAACCTCCTTTTCCTGACGGAAACCGGAAAACGCCCGATAACGGAACCGGCCAGTCCTGCCTCCTTTCCTGATACTCCTTTCCTGCCGTGGTGCAATGGCACATCGATCCATCCCCCACCACAATGCCCATCCATTCCCATTCGGGATCATCTCCACATCCGGCATTTCCTTCCCCGCCTTCTGCCGGTCGGGAAAACAGCTACCACCTCCATATAAAACCCGTTCCCGCACAATGGCGGGCATTTTTTCCTCAAATTCGCCCTGAACCCCGTCACGGACTTTTCACTTTCCCTTATACTGACATACATTGCTTTCCGGTAATTCATTCCAGACAAAAAAAGGAAACAGTATGAGCCGTACGATTTGCATGACTGAAAATACCCCGCTGGAAAAAGGCTTCGATTCCCGCACCGCTCTTGCCGAAGCGTCCCGCTGCCTCCTGTGCCATGACGCCCCATGCAGTGCCGCCTGTCCAGCCGGAACCGATCCTGCCCGGTTCATCCGCTCATTGCGCTTCAAAAACATCTGGGGAGCGGCCGAGACGATCCGCGAAAACAATCCCCTCGGCGGCAGTTGCTCCCTGATCTGTCCGGTCAATGAATTGTGCGAAGGCGCCTGTGTACGCGCCGGACTCGACAAGCCGATACAGATCGCGAAACTCCAGCGTTTCATTACCGGACAGGAACGCGAGATGGGCATGGATATCCTGAAACCCGGCTCGCCCAACGGCAGGAAAATCGCCTGCATCGGCGCCGGGCCCGCTTCACTGGCCTGCGCCAGCGTACTGGCCCGCAAAGGCTGCCATGTCACCCTCTTCGAACAATCGTCACAACCCGGCGGCATGCTCGCACTCGGCATTCCCCGCTTCCGGCTACCGCAGGACGTCATCGATTTCGACATGGCGCAAATAGAAAAACTGGGCATCGAATTCAGGTACAACACGGCCGTTTCCGCCGCCGGACTCGACGAACTCACCAGAGAATACGATGCCGTTTTCATCGGTGCAGGCCTCTGGAAACCGAAAACACTGGATTTGCCGGGCAAAAACCTCGATGGCGTCGTCCACGCACTCGATTACCTGCAAAACGCACGAACATACCGGCCATCGGAACAGGGAAACCGGATCGTCGTCATCGGAGACGGCGACGTCGCCATGGATTGCGCCACCACCGCCCGTTCCCTCGGTGCCGAATCCGTCAAGCTCGTTTTCTGCCGTCCGATCGCCGAAGCCTCGGCCAACATCGTCGAAACCCTTCTGGCCGTCAGCATGGGCATCCCCGTTCTGACCGAATTTTTCCCGAAAAAGATCGACGGCAAAAACGGACTGGTCACGGACATCCGCTTCACCGGAGCGGATAGCCAGTCCGACCTGAACCTTCAGGCGGACAAGGTCATCCTCGCCGTCGGACAGGAACGCGGCGACGGGCTGGCAAACATACCGAAACGCAAGGGGCTTTACATGGGAGGCGACTGGGCCAATGGTGGCAAAACAGTCGTGGCAGCCATTGCCGAAGGCAAAAAAGCGGCAGAAGCCATTCTCGACACGCTGGACGTACACGCATAATTCACAGGAGACAAAAATGGCACTGAAAAAAGACCTGTCCATCGACTTTCTGGGCGTCCATTGCGAAAACCCGTTTTTCCTGTCTTCCTCCCCCGTCGATTCCGATTACGAAATGGTCGCCAAGGCATTCGAGTCCGGCTGGGGTGGCGTGGCATACAAGACCGTCGGCATCTTCCTGCCGGATGAATGCTCCCCCCGTTTCGACATCACCGGCAACCCCGGCAGCGCATGGGGTGGCTTCAAAAACATGGAAATGATTTCCGACAAGCCGCTGGAAGTGAACCTGAAAAACATGGCGCGACTGAAACGCGAATATCCCGGCAAAGTCATGATCGCCTCCATCATGGGCAGCAATGACGACGAATGGCGAACCCTCGCGCAGAAAGTGACCGACATCGGCGCGGACATCATCGAATGCAATTTCTCCTGCCCGCAGATGACCTCTTCCACAATGGGTTCCGACGTCGGCCAGAGTCCCGAACTCGTCGCACAATATACCGAAACCGTCTGCCGCGCGACTGGCCTGCCGGTACTCGCCAAAATGACCCCGAACATCGGGCACATGGAAATCCCGGCGATAGCCGCGATAAACGCAGGCGCCAAAGGCATCGCCGCCATCAACACCGTCAAGGCCATCACGAACCTCGACCTGGACTGCCTGAGTCCCATGCCCGTCGTCAATGGCAAATCGTCCATCTCCGGCTATTCCGGCCCTGCCATCAAACCGATCGCCCTGCGCTTCATCACCCAGATGAAACAGCATCCGGAACTCAAAAACATCCCCATCTCCGGCATCGGCGGCATCGTCACCTGGCAGGACGTACTGGAATTCCTGCTCGTCGGCGCCTCCACCATACAGGTCACGACCGCCGTCATGGAATACGGCTACCGGATCGTCGAAGACATGGCCAGCGGCCTGTCGCACTTCATGGAACAAAAAGGCATCGAAAAACTGTCCGACCTT
This sequence comes from Pseudomonadota bacterium, assembly GCA_023449275.1. Classification (GTDB taxonomy): domain Bacteria; phylum Pseudomonadota; class Gammaproteobacteria; order Burkholderiales; family Burkholderiaceae_D; genus Oxalobacter. Next base: position 64,586 of record JAEXJM010000065.1, read on the forward strand.
GTCGGGAAAGCCCTGCCCAACATCGTTCCCGCCGACGACCTCGACCGCGACTTCATGGTCATTCCGGGCATCGACACGGCAAAATGCATCGGCTGCGGACGCTGCTACATCTCCTGCTTCGACGGAGGCCATCAGGCCATCGACTGGAATGAATACACCCGCACCCCGACCATCAACGAACGCTGCGTCGGCTGCCATCTCTGCCTGAACGTCTGCCCGGTCGAAAACTGCATCCTGCCGGAAAAAACATCATTCAAACCGGGACGTGAAGCCCATCCCGTTACCGTCAAACGGCAATACGGTTAAAATGGATACAATACGACCAACGACACAAAAACAGGACGATCCATCATGGGAAAAATGACGATTGCCAGCTTCTTCAAGGCTTACCGAAGCAACCTCCTCAAGAAAGAAACGAAGAAAAAATACTATTGGGGTTTCCTGGGCGACATCCTGGGCGAACTGATCCTGCCGACCGATGAGGAAATCATCGAATTCGCCCAGCGCGACCTGACCAGCACCGTCGCCCTGCGCTACTTCCTCCAGCCCTGGATCATGCCGGACTTCTTCCTGTTTACCGAAGAAAGCAAACAGCGCATCCGCGACACCCTGGCATGGTATCTCCACCAGCCGGAAAAAGAACTCGACAGCATCGTGAACGCCTTCCAGATCCCGATCAACGTCGCCTCGTCCAAACAGCTCTACACCGTCATCTGGCAGGAATTCTTCCTTTCCGACTTTCCCGATCCGATCGACCCGGACGATTACGAGGAAGACACCAGCCCGGAATTCATCAATTCCCTCTACTAAATGGCGGAACGCCCCGACTGGTCGGACACATCGTACTACGCCACCCCGGAACGGACCGGCACCGTCAAGACCGACCTTCTCGAATGGTACACCCCGGACAGGTCACTCGATGAAATCGAACGCTGGGCCCTGACAGGCATACGCCCGAACAACATCCGCGGCCTGAAATCGGACGCGACGAAATGGCTCGACTGGTACGACATGAACCGCGGGAACGAACGGGCCCTGAAACAGTTCGGGGAATTGCAGGAAAACGGCCTTTTCGTCGATCGTCTGACCCTGACATTCGACAAGGACATCGGCATCGGCTTTTTTGCCGGGACGACCACGCCGGTCAAGACAAAACGGGCGCGCTTCCTGTTCGACAAACTCGGCAACCTGCTCGCCAACTATCCGATCCTGAAATGAACCGCTGCCGTCCGGGCTTCATGCCATGGCCGGGCGGCATACCTCTACAAACATGCTCGGCCTGATCAAAAGCGGATGGGAAAAGCTGGTTCACTGGATCGACTGGCCCCCACCCAAACCCCGCCCCGGCATAAAATATGTCTGGTGGGAATTCCTCGGCGACATCCTGGACGAACTCACCCTGCTGACCGACCGGGAAATCATGGCATTCAAAAACCGGGATTTTTCCCACCCTGACGAAATCCGGGAACTGATCCGCCTCTGGATTCTTCCCGATTTTCATCGCTACACACCGTCCAGCCGGGAGAAAATCAGGAACACGCTGGCATTTTATCTGGCAAGCCGCTCCGAAAAACTGGAATGGGTCTTTCCGTCCTTCGGCATCCCGATAAAAGTCCCCTCGGCCAGTCTCTTTTACAGCCTTGTCCGGGAAGTCCTGTACGGTGAGCCGGTACCGGACGCGATCGACCTTCGCCAGTACGAGGAATGCGGGCGACCTTCCTTTGCCAATTCGCTGGAAAAAACGATGGCACTGCATCCCCCCGAAACCGGATCACTTCCGTATCCGGAACGCAAAGGGCTGATTCTCCCCTCCCGGCTGGATCGCCACAACGCGGACATACCGCTCGAGGCCCTTCGTCAATGGGCGAAACGCGGCATACTGCCGGACAAAACGGAATCCATCCCCTGCGACGCGGCCCGCTGGACAGACAGCGCCGACCCCGACTACATGCGCCAGAGCGCTTATGCCGCCTACCGGAAACGCCGGGAAACCGGCATGCACGTTTCACGCCTGACACTGCATTTCAACCAACATATCGGAGAAGGTTACCGCAAGGACGATACCCAAACCCTGCACAAAACCCGCAAGGCCCGCTTCCTTTTCGACAAATCCGGCATCCTGTTAATCGACGGGCCGCTTCTCCGGTAAACCCGCAACAGCCTCCGGCTTCACCTGCAACTCGATTTCCTTCATCAGGAAATAATTCAGGAATGTCCGGATCAGCGCGATGCCGAACAGCTTGACCAGCCCTTCGATATCCGGATCGACTGTCGTATTCAGAATATCGGCAGCCAGCTGAAACTCCAGCGCCATCGACAGCCAGCGCCCGAACGTGAGTTTTACCGAGGTATTGCTGATGAACCCCTGACGCGAACGCAGGCCGATCCAGACCGTTCTGGCGAAACCGGCAATCACGCAAATGACCGACGCGGTCTCGAGCAGAAATTGCAGAAAACCGACAACCTGCACCAGCATCTCTTTCAAAAATACGATATCCATACCCGCCCTTTTCCACAACCGTTTTCATCCATGACACCGGTTTTTCTGGTGAACCCCATGGATTCATTTTTAACGCATCATGGCTGTGGCCGATTTAACAAAAAGCAGACTTCATGTTCATGTCCCCTCTTTAATCCATCACAAGCGACAGCATCGCCAGGTGGCCTATCATGCCGGAACCGATTCCATTTCCGGCAATCGAAAAGAAACCCCCTTTACCCTTCATTCACTTACAGGGGAATGACACCATGCGACTCGACAAACCCAACATGAGACTGGTCATTTTCGGCGGAGGCGGACTGACCGGCCGCCAGATCATCGAAGAAGCCCTCAGGCGCCATCACGCCGTGATCGCCGTCGATCCCTTTCCTGACAGAATCCCCATCAGAAACCCGAACCTGACCATCATCCAGACCGACGTCTATTCCATCGACCGCATTAGCCAGTTGACCCGAAAAGCCGATGCCGTCATCGTTTCGCACAACCCCGCTTTCGAAGAACCGAACCTCTCCGGTTCCGTATTGCAGCTCTACCCTTTCATACTGGAAGGCGTCAGGGAAGCGGGCGTCCCCAGAATCCTCTTTGTCGGCGAGGCAGGCACCCTATATGTCCAGCCGGGCGTCATGCTCATGGATACCGGCAAACTGCCCGACGACGAAGCGTCCGGCATCCGCATGCTCGGCGGGTTTTATCTGGACGTCCTGAAATACGAGCGCGACATCGACTGGGTCTATTTTTCCCCGGCCGCCAACCTCATTCCGGCAGGCCGTACCGGAAACTACCGGATTGGCGAAAACGACCTGATCGTCGATGCCAACGGGCAAAGCACCATCTCCGTCGAAGACTACGCCAACGCCCTGATGGATGAAATCGACGCACCGATGCACCATCAAAAACGCTTCACGATCGGATACTGAACCCTCCGGCAAAAACCTGCCCCTTATTGAACTGGATACAGAAAGGCATCCTCATGAAAAAAGCATTTCACTTTCTTGAAAAACAGGAAAACATGGCTTTCGCCACCTGCGACAAACACCACACCCCCAAAGTCCGCGTCCTGCAATTGATGAAAACGGAAGACCATACCCTTTACTTTGCCGTCTCGCCACTGTCGGAAACCTACGCCCAGCTTCAGGACAACAACCGCGCCGAAGCGCTCGCATGGAATGACAGCGCCTCTGTCCGGCTGGAAGGAAAAGTGCATTTCGACGTACCCGATGAAACCTGCCGCGACATCTACAAAAACAGCAAACTGCTGCAACGCCTCTATACCAGCTACAGGGAACTGGCCTACCTGCGTTTCGTGGCGGGAAAAATGGTGTATTACGATCTCTCCCAAACCCCTCCCATTGAAAACACATACGATTTCGACCGGGAAGATCTGCCGGTTGCACCCGACCCTTCCGTACTCGAACACCGGAAATGAAAAAAACCGCAGCATGAACCGGTCATGCTGCGGAAAATCCTTCAGAAAACAGGGCGTCACAAAAAAACGACAGCGGACTGAAAAGGTCAATCCGTTCTCCGGTCAGATCATGGATACCTGTCCATCTTCATATTCCTTTCCCTATCATCCCGGAGAACCCGCACAGCCCCGTCACAGGATGGTTTATTTTTTCAATAACAAATGTTTCAGCTGCAAAAACAAAAAAATCAATTGTTTCCGCCATATATCCACAAACAGTCGAAAAACACGTATCCCGGACTACACATGTTTCCATCAGAAAATGTCGTGACAGCTTAAACCGGCTTTGACTCAGGTAAAAACCACCTTTGCCGAAATGTGCCAGTCTGGCATTCCTGTCATCAAACACCGTCGTGCATTCAACAAGAAAGAGGAAAGTGAAATGGAAAAAGTCGATGCCATCATCATCGGATTCGGGAAAGGCGGCAAAACACTCGCGGCCGATCTCGCCAAACGGAACTGGAAAGTCGCCATGATCGAACGTTCCGACAAAATGTACGGCGGAACCTGCATCAACATCGGCTGCATCCCAAGCAAGACACTCGTCCATGCCGCCCATGAAACCGCCTGCATCACCCGCGGTGACAGGGAAGCCGAAATGCGGCATTACAGGAACGCCATCGAAAGGAAAAACGCCTTGTCCGCCATGTTGCGCAACAGGAATTACCACAACCTGGCCGACAACCCGAACATCACCGTCTATCACGGGGAAGCCCGCTTCATATCCGGCAATGCCGTGACCGTCAAACTTCCTGACAACGGTTCGCTGGAACTGATGTCCGACCATATCTTCATCAATACCGGCGCCCGTTCCGTCATTCCCGCCATCGATGGCGTGAAAGACTGCAAACGTGTCTATACCAGCACGACCATCATGCAACTGGAAAAACTGCCCGAACGGCTCGTCGTCATCGGCGGCGGCTACATCGGACTGGAATTCGCGTCCATGTACGCCTCGTTCGGATCCATCGTCACCATGCTGGACAACCACGCCGACTTCATCCCGAAAGAAGACCGGGACATCACGGCAGCCGTCAGGGCCGTCCTGGAAAAGAAAGGCATCGAATTCCGCATGAACGCCAAAACCGAATCCATCCGGGATAATGGCGATACCGTCAAACTGGCCTGCCACGATACCGAAAGCGGTTACGGCTACGAAATCGAGGCCGATGCCATCCTGCTCGCAACAGGACGCCACCCGGAAACGGCCGCCCTGAATCTGGCGGCAGCCGGAATCGAAACGAATGCCCGCGGCGCCATCATCGTCGACGACCACCTGAAAACGACAAACCCGAACGTCTGGGCCATCGGCGACGTGACGGGAGGCCCGCAATTCACCTACATCTCACTGGACGATTACCGGATCATCCGCGACGACCTGTTCGGCAACCATCACCGCAACATGGAAGACCGCTCGACTTTCGCTTATTCCGTGTTCATCGACCCGCCCCTTTCCCGTATCGGGCTTGGCGAGGATGAAGCCATAGCCAAAGGCATGGACATCGGCATCGTACGCCTGCCTGCCGCATCCGTACCGCGCGCCCACACACTCGGACAGACCGATGGGATGCTGAAAGCCGTCATCGAGAAAAAGACAGGGAAAATACTGGGCGCGACCCTCTTCTGCGTCGATTCCTCCGAAGTCATCAACACCGTCGCCATGGCGATGAAAACAGGGCAACCCTACACCTTCCTGCGGGATTTCATCTTCACCCATCCTTCCATGAGTGAAGCCCTGAACGACCTGATGGGCCAGCCGTTTTCCTGAACCGGAACCGGCCTTTCCGGAAATACTGGACAAGGCAGACAGGAAAACCGCAGCCGGAAAGGATGCGGATACTACATACAGTTTCTTTTTGCCTAGAACTGATGTTTCAGCCCGATCGTCAAGTAATAGTCCTTCTGGTACTGACTGCCGTTTTCACGTTCAAGCTGGGCATACATCCTTGTCCGGTCAGTGAAATTCCAATCCATTCCCACACCGTAATAAAGCCGTGTTCCACCCGGTTTGTCAGAAAATTCCATTCCGTTGACACGGATGGACTGATTTCCCGCCAGTTCCTGTTTGACACCCCCTTCCAGATAGAATTGTGTAAAATGCCTGTCCATTTCTTTCCGTACTTTTCCACCGTTATATCTTTTGCCCAGCACCAGTCCCAGCCTGCCTGTCAGACTGTCCATGTTTTTCTGTGCAACCTGCAATCCATTATCCAGCGAAAAGTTTTTCCCCCTGACCCAGTAATACGCAAGCTGTGCCTGCGGTTCGGCAAACCAGTTGCTGTTCCAACCACCCCAGCCTTCCGCCTGGGTGGCAGAAAACATTTTTCCGACTTCAATGGAAGCGCCCAGGCCATATGTACTATACCGTCCTCTGGTGACATTCCAGTCCGTCATCGTCGTCTGCATTTTCTGCCGGTAATGGTCAAACGACAGAACAAAATCGGCATAACATCCTTTTTGGCCAGCCCAGGTCGCGTACAGATTCAGGCCCCATGAATCATTTTCTCCCCTTCCCTGCCCGGTCACTGTCGTTTTCTGGTCGGCATGAACGATTTTCAGATTGCCTCCCATCAGCCACATGCCTTGCTCATCCCTCCGAACGATATGATCCAGCCCGACATTCAGTCCCTGTACATCCTGGTGAAAACGGCTATGCGTGATACCCTGCGCTTCATCTTCCCATGCAAGAGCACGCACCCAAAAACCATCCTGTGCACCATACCGGACTTCACCCAGCCGTTTTCGCAAATCGGTAAGCTGGTTCCACCAGATCGAAGCCGGTACCATTATTCCCGAGAGAGAAGTAGTCAAGTCACCGGAAGGAGTCGGGTCTTTTTTCTCACTTCTTTTCAGGTACCATTCCGTACCGTTTCCATCCAGAGCGTTTCTGGAAGCGAGTTCATACCAGTATAGCCCGACATCCACCACCTGACCGCGGTTCGCCAGTGAAAACGACAGCGCATTGCCGGTGCCGTTCTGCCCGACCGGTACGGAGGTCATGCCGTCTTTTTCCTGATGCCAGACCAGATAATCTTTTTGTTCCGCTGTCCATGGCAATCTTCCGGTCGAATTGACGACAATGCTGTGATTGCCGTTTCCGGAATGAATGATTGCCTGATCGGTACCATTGCCCTGCCCACGGGTTGCATTGACGTCAGTCTCAAAACGAAATACCGTGTTTTCCCCTTTCAGAGTCCGGATGTCCAGAGACTGGTAGCCGGATTCCCAGGTCATGTCGATAGTCGATGAACCGATGGAATTCCAGATGCTTACCATGGATTTCCCGAGCCCCGGTTCGTAATCCGATACGGACTCGACACGCCAGGTGGCGCCGTTTCTGGCCGTCACATTCAGGGAACCTTCCTTACCGGCGATGTCCCGTCCATCATATCCGGCGCCCGTCCAGACTGAATCCTGTGTATTCAGCCCGATATGGGTTGTCGCACCTTCCTTGCTGAAAACCCCGCCTGACAATATCGTTCTTCCGGCATCGTCGGTGGTATTGATATTGGTAGTTGCGTTGCCATAACTGTCTGAAACCGCTCCGGACGCGCTGGTCACGATATGAAGCAGTCCGGTAGCCTGTACGGAAATATTACCCACTCCAGAAGAACCGTCATTGGTAATCGCCGCCTTGTTCCCCGACACAGTAACAGAATTGCCTGTTATCGAGACAGATGTACTGGCGCCGTTGTACGCCTCGCCATAAACACCGAATCCGTCATCCCCTGTCCCCTTTACCAGGACACTGTCCCCCTTTACATCAATACGGGAGATACCATTCTTGTCTGCCTGACTGACAAGCCCGAACGATCCTGCCATATCGATTCGGGTATTGTCCAGGCTGATCGTGGAAAGTGAATTTTCTCCCTCTGCGTACGCCCATGCACCTCCCGAACTTGACGAGGCCAACGTGACATGGTCATTCCCGCTCAGATTCACGCTCGCCTGTCCACCGGCCGTGGCAGTAGTGTACAACGCATCATAAAAGGACGAGATTTCAACAGAACGGTTGTCCTGTACCGTGATCAGGGCATTTCCCCCATTTCTGGCATCCGATGCAAGAGCACGGCTGGAAGCAGACGAAACAGACACATCGCCATTATTTTCCAATGTTATGGCAGCCTTGCTGTCGTTCCTGGTACCATACGACCACAAGGCATACTGTTTCGAACTGATGGAAACATCGTTGAAATCCCGGATCGCTACCGTAGAAACCTTCCCCTCGTAAGAAGGATTCGACAGGATACCGTAGGCTGTCGATTTTTCCGCATGATTGTTTTCGACAGCCATCACAAAAGAAGCGTCAGCGCCTTTCCCGGACAGATTGACGTTCGCATCCTTGTTCTGTCCACCACTGGAAAAAATCCCGTAATTGCTTTTGATGTTATCGACGTCGCCACGCATGACAAGCTGGTCGGCAACAATATCGACTTTCCCTCCGGAAGTGAGTTGTACAACGGAAGAGTCGCCCGAACCGCTCGTCGACTGGCCGGAAATAACAAGATCGATCTGTGCGGCATCCAGAACGATATTGCCGCCATCATATACTGTAACGGCATGATGCTGGGTCTCGCCGATATCGGAATTGACGGAAATGGTATCGCCTCCTGTCACGGAAAGCAGTCCACCAACCCCATCTGCCCGAAGACCGTTTTGCGAATGGATTACATTCAGGTTGGTTCCTGTCAACGTCAACTTCTCAATGTTCGCAAAGGCGATATAACTGGCACCCGTGGTTTCATTGGTAGTGGGGCCCTGATATTGAAGCACCAGATTCCCGCCCCGTATCGCTACCTCTCCGTATTCGGCCTGGAGCATACCGATATCATAATGAGAACTTCCCAGTTCAGTATCCAGTTTCAGGGTTTTCCCCGCACCAATATCTATTGTCATGGGGACATCAAACGATGTTATCAGTGCAGTGTTATAGAGCGTGACGTCATCGGTAACCTGGATATCCCCATCAACGGAATAGGAATAAACCATGTCAAATTTGGAAGAACCCAACCGTTCCGGGTCATCAAGCCCTTTCGGCCATTCAAATGCCTGAACCGGAACAAGACCTGTTATCGAAAATGCCAACAGTATTTCAACAAGGAGATATTTTTTCCGCTTCAGGAATGGCTCAATCCGTTGCGTGTGATGAGATGGCAGTGTGTGTGGTGGGGAGGGGAGGGGGGGGGGATTATGCATTATATATGTTATTTTCAAAAAATGTTATTTAAACCATGTCATTATGCTTAGTTGTGATTTATTACTTACAGTTAACATTTTATTGAAAACCAGCTCATTTTTCGAACATTATCCGTATATATGATTCCTTGTGATACCTTTCAGCAACATGTCTGCCCGGAAAATAAACTGCCACACAAGCAGGAGAAAATTTCAGGTGAATTCGTCACTGCCAGTGTCTGCTTTTTTCAACGCATTTCTGTTGCCGGAGTATTAATTTGTAAAACAATGTAACAGTTTGAAAAATCCGGCTTGAATGCCGGAAATGATCAGACATACAATGCCTTGAAATGAATGTTTCATGTGCCCCGACACGGCATGAAGCCGATTGAAAAATCCATGTGTCACTTTTCAGGCCGCCTTTTTACTGTGGAGACAAACCTGCCGCACTAAAGCTCTCCGTTTTGCCGTTACAAACTTCCCTTGAAAGTCCAGTTGGTACCATCATGCTTCGTCTCTCCACAAAATCCCGCCGCCTTCTCACTATCGCCGTTGCCATTCTCGCCGTCCTCATCGTCGTCTGGGGCATTTACTGGATACTGGCCAAAAACCGCGGCACCCCGCCACGCGGAGGCGCCGTTGCCGTCGGTGTCGCCCATGTCCAGCAGGGAGATGCACCCCTGCAACTCAATGCGCTCGGTACGGTCAATTCGACCCATACCGCCGTTGTCCGCAGCCGGGTCGACGGGCAATTGATGAAACTTCACTTCACCGAAGGCCAGCTCGTGAAAGAAGGCCAGTTGCTCGCCGAACTCGACGCACGCCCCTACAAGGCCGCCCTTTTGCAGGCGGAAGGCCAGCTGATGCGTGATCAGGCGCTGTTGCAGAACGCGAAAATCGACTTGCAGCGCTACAAACAGCTTCTCGAACAGAATTCCATCGCCAGACAACAGGTCGATACGCAAGCCGCTCTCGTCAAACAGTACGAAGGAACCGTCCGGCTCGATCAGGGGGCCGTCGACAATGCCAGACTGCAACTCGCCTACAGCCGCATCACGGCCCCGATTTCCGGCCGTGTCGGTTTGAGACAGGTCGATCTGGGCAACATCGTCCATGCAACGGACACCAACGGCATCGTCACGATCACGCAGGAACAGCCGATCAACGTCGTTTTCGCCGTGCCTGAAATCGATCTCACACAAGTCTTGAAAGCCCGTGCGACCGATCCGAGCCTGACTGTCGAGGCATGGGACAGGGATAACCGGAACCAAATTTCCGAAGGCACGATTCTGGCCATCGACAATCAGTTGAGCACCGATACCGGCACCATCAGCCTGAAATCGACATTCGCCAACAAAAACCATGAGCTTTTCCCGAACCAGTTCGTCAACGTGCGCCTGCATCTCGGTTCGCAAGCCAATGCCATCACGGTCCCGACCGTCGCCGTCCAGCTGGGCAAGCTCGGGCATTACGTCTATCGCGTCAATGAAGACCAGACCGTGTCGCTGACCAAAGTGACGATCGGCGCCACGTCCGGTGACAACACGATCATTGCGGAAGGTCTCGAACCGGGCCAGATCGTCGTCATTGACGGGCTGGACAAGCTGCGCGACAGATCGAAAATCCGGATCGTCGACCGGAGCGCCGAAGCCGCCGATATGGAAGCGCCGAAAAAGGAACCTGAACAAAAACCGGAAACATCGCCCGAACCCGGAGAAAACGCAGGGGCAGGCAAAACCCATGCCGGCGAGGCAAAAAACGGAACGGCCGCACCCCGTCAATAACCAGCAGAGGCCGGCATGAATCCTTCCCGCCCGTTCATTCTCCGCCCGGTCGCCACCATCCTTTTCATGGTCGCGATCCTGCTTTCCGGGCTGGTCGCCTGGCGCCTGTTGCCGGTGGCCGCCCTGCCCGAAGTCGATTACCCGACGATTCAGGTCGTCACCTATTACCCCGGCGCCAGTCCGGAAGTCGTCACCTCGACCATCACGGCTCCGCTGGAGCGCCAGTTCGGGCAGATGCCGGGACTGGAACAGATGTCTTCCTCCAGTTCCAACGGCGTATCCGTCGTCACGCTGCAATTCGCGCTTTCCCTGACGCTCGACGTGGCCGAACAGGAAGTACAGGCGGCCATCAACGGAGCGACGAACCTGCTCCCGTCCGACCTGCCCAACCCGCCGATCTACAACAAGGTCAATCCGGCCGATACGCCGATCCTGACGATTGCCGTCACATCGCCGACACTGCCGATGACGAAGCTCGAAGACCTTGCCGATACGCGCATCGCGCAGAAACTCTCGCAGGTCTCCGGCGTCGGTCTTGTCTCGATCAGTGGCGGGCAGCGCCCGGCCGTGCGCATACAGGCCAACTCGAAAGCGCTGGCCGCCAAAGGCCTCACCCTTGAAAACGTCCGTACCGCCGTGGTCGGCGCCAACGTCAATCAGGCCAAGGGCAGTTTCGACGGCCCCCTGCAAGCCTCGACCATCGACGGCAACGACCAGCTGAAAACCGCTTCCGAATTCGCCGATATCATCGTCGCCTACCGGGATGGTGCCCCCGTACGCCTCTCGGACGTCGCCACCGTTTTCGACGGCGCGGAAAACGCACGCCTTGCCGCCTGGGCGGGCAACACGCCAGCCGTCATCCTGACCGTCCAGCGCCAGCCGGGAGCCAACGTCATACAGGTCGCCGACCGGATCAAGGATATCCTGCCGGCCCTGCAAAACAGCCTGCCCGCATCGGTCGATGTGGAAGTGCTGTCCGACCGGACAACCACCATCCGTGCCTCGGTCGAGGATGTCGAATTCGAACTCGTGCTGGCCATCGCACTGGTCGTGATGGTCGTGTTCGTTTTCCTGCGCAACGTGATGGCGACGGTCATTCCGGCCGTCGCCGTGCCGCTTTCGCTCGTCGGCACTTTCGGCGTCATGTACATGCTCGGCTTTTCGATCAACAACCTGACCCTGATGGCGCTGACGATCGCCACCGGGTTCGTCGTCGACGACGCCATCGTCATGATCGAAAACATCGCCCGCTACATCGAGGAAGGCGAAAAACCGATGGAGGCGGCCCTGAAAGGGTCGAAACAGATCGGCTTCACGATCATTTCGCTGACCGTTTCGCTGATCGCCGTGCTGATTCCCCTGCTCTTCATGGGGGATGTCATCGGTCGGCTCTTCCGTGAATTCGCCGTCACGCTGGCGGTTTCCATCCTCATTTCCGCCGTCATCTCGCTGACCCTGACGCCGATGATGAGCGCACGGCTCTTGAAACACGTCCCGGAAGAAAACCAGAACAGGTTCTTTACAGCCAGCGGACACTTTTTCGACCGGGTGATCGCGGAATACGCCAAATGGCTGAACTGGGTGCTCGACCGCCAGAAACTCACCCTGACGGTCGCCGTCGGCACCATCGTCGTCACGGCCCTTTTGTATATCGTCATCCCGAAAGGCTTTTTCCCGCTTCAGGATACCAGCGTCATTTCCGGCGTTTCCGAAGCCACGCAATCGATTTCCTTCGATGCCATGACCCGCCGTCAGGAACAGGTCGCCGACCGCATCCTGCAAGACCCGGCCGTGCTGTCGCTGTCGTCCTTCATCGGTGTGGACGGCACGAATGCCGCACCGAACAACGGCAAGATGCTGATCAACCTGAAGCCGAAAAGCGAGCGGGAAGACATCAATACCGTCATGAACCGCCTTGCCGATGCCGTCGCCGACATTCCCGGCATGACGCTTTACCTCCAGCCGGTTCAGGACATCAGCATCGACAGCCGCTCATCCCGTACCCAGTACCAGTTCACCCTCCAGGCCAACAGCCAGAAAGACCTGTCCGAATGGACGCCGAAACTCGTCGAACGCCTGCGGGAACTGCCCGAGCTGACCGACGTCGCCAGCGATTTGCAGGAAAACGGCCTGCAGGCCTACGTCACCATCAACCGCGACACGGCTTCCCGCCTTGGCGTGACGACAGCCGATATCACGAATGCGCTTTACAACGCCTTCGGGCAGCGGCTGATCTCGACCATTTACACGCAGACGAACCAGTACCGCGTCGTACTCGAAGTCCAGCCACACGACCGGCTCGACCCGTCCGCCATCCGGGGCATTTACGTCAGAACCGCCAGCGGCACACCTGTCCCGCTCGATACGATGGTCACCGTCGAACAGCGTCCGGCCATCCTCGCCATCAACCATCTGGGACAATTCCCGACGGCGACCGTTTCCTTCAATCTGGCCCAGGGCGCGTCCCTGTCCGAAGCGGTAGAAGCCATCGGCATCACGGAAACCGATATGGGGATGCCCCAAAGCATCCAGACCCGGTTCCAGGGGGCGGCCATGGCCTTCCAGTCGTCGCTGTCCTCCACGCTCTGGCTGATCCTCGCCGCGATCGTCACGATGTATATCGTGCTGGGTATCCTGTATGAAAGCTACATCCACCCCATCACGATCCTCTCCACCCTGCCATCCGCCGGTATCGGAGCATTGCTCGCGCTGATGGTTTTCGGCAAGGATCTGTCCGTCATCGCCATCATCGGCATCATCCTTTTGATCGGCATCGTCAAGAAAAACGCGATCATGATGATCGACTTCGCCCTTGTCGCCGAACGCGAGGAAGGCATGTCGCCACGCGAAGCCATTTACCAGGCCTGCCTGTTGCGTTTCCGCCCGATCATGATGACGACGATGGCGGCGCTCTTGGGCGCCCTGCCGCTCATGTTCGCGATGGGTATCGGTTCGGAAATCCGCAATCCGCTGGGTATCACGATGGTCGGCGGCCTGCTGGTCTCGCAGGTGCTGACACTCTTCACGACGCCGGTCATCTACCTGTATTTCGACCGTCTGGCCCGTCGCTTCGAGCACCATCGTGAAGCGATCACCGGTTCAGCCAGAGACTGACGGGGAAAGCGATGAGATTTTCCGAAACCTTCATCCGGCGACCGGTCGCCACCGTCCTGTTGACGATCGCGATCCTGCTGGCCGGAGCGGTGGCATTCAAATACCTGCCCGTCTCGCCATTGCCGCAGGTCGATTTCCCGACCATTCAGGTCAATGCCAGCCTGCCGGGAGCCAGCCCCGAAACCATGGCCGCGACAGTGGCGACCCCGCTGGAACGTTCTCTCGGCCGCATCGCGGGCATTACGGAAATCACCTCGACCAGTACCCTCGGCTCGACGAGCATCGCGCTCCAGTTCGATCTTGACCGGGACATCGACGGCGCGGCCCGCGACGTCCAGTCCGCGATCAACGCCGCCCGGGCGCTTTTGCCGACCGGCATGCCCTCGAACCCGACCTACCGCAAGGTCAACCCCGCCGACGCCCCGATCATGATCCTGTCGATGACGTCCGACTCGCTGACCCGGGGCCAGATGTACGACGCCGCCGACACCATCGTCGGCCAGAAACTGATGCAGCTCGAAGGCGTCGGCAACGTGATCGTCGGAGGCGGTTCGCAGCCTGCCGTGCGTGTCGAACTGCACCCGCAGCAATTGTCGAACTATGGCGTGAGCCTCGAAGACGTCCGCAACGTCATCACGAACACGAATGTCAACCGGCCCAAGGGCTTTTTGCAAAACGACGAGCATTCATGGAAAGTCGAAGCCAACGACCAGGCAAGGAAAGCCGCCGATTACCGGCCCCTGATCGTCAGCTACAAAAACGGCAGGGCCGTCCGGCTTTCCGACATCGCCGACGTCAACGATTCCGTCAGGGATTTGCGCAATGCCGGCATGGTGGGCGAGCAGCCCTGCGTCATGCTGATCATTTTCCGCGAACCGGGCGCCAACATCATCGAAACCGTCGGGCGCATCAACGAGATCATGCCCCAGTTGCGCGCCTCGATTCCCGAAGCCATCGATCTGGGCCTCGTCATGGATCGCACCCCGACGATCCGCAGCTCCCTGAATGAAGTCGAAACGACACTCGTCATTTCCATTGCGCTGGTCATTCTGGTCGTCTTCCTGTTCCTGCGAAACGCCCGGGCGACGGCGATTTCCGCCATTTCCGTCCCCGTCTCGCTCGTCGGGACGTTCACGGTCATGTACCTGGCCGATTTTTCGCTGAACAACCTGTCCCTGATGGCGCTGACCATCGCCACCGGCTTCGTGGTGGACGATACCATCGTCGTGCTCGAAAACATCATGCGGCATATCGAGGGAGGCATGAAACCCCTTGAAGCCGCCTTAAAAGGCGCGAGAGAAGTGGGGTTCACCGTCATGTCCATCAGCATTTCCCTGATCGCCGTCTTTATCCCCATCCTGTTGATGGGCGGCATTATCGGGCGGCTTTTCCGGGAATTCGCCATCACCCTCTCCGCCACGATTCTCGTCTCGCTCGTCATTTCGCTGACGACGACCCCGATGCTCTGCGCGCTCTGGCTCAAACCGAAAGACAAACGCCAGCCGGGGCGGCTCTTCAACGCCAGCGAACACCTTTTCACCGGCCTGCAAATGGCCTATGGCCGCACCCTGAAATGGGCGATCGACCACCGGCGCACCATGATGCTGATCCTGATGGCCACCATCGCCTTCAACGTCTTTTTGTACATCGTCGTACCGAAGGGCTTCTTCCCGCAACAGGACACCGACCGCCTGATGGGCATGATCCGCGCCGACCAGAGCATCTCCTTTGCCGCCATGCAGAAGAAAATGCAGGTTTTCATCAACAAAATCAGTGAAGACCCGGCCATCGATCAGGTCACCGGCTATACCGGCGGCGGCCAGCGCAACAACGCCCGCATGTTCATCGCCCTGAAACCCCTTTCCGAGCGGGACGATTCGGCGGAAGACGTCATCGCCCGGCTGCGCAGGAATCTGGCTTCCGAACCCGGCGCCACCCTCTTCTTGCAATCCATACAGGATATCCGCATGGGCGGCCGTATGGCGAACGCCCAATACCAGTACACCCTTCAGGGCGACAACCTCAATGAACTGCGTGAATGGACGCCGAAAGCCTTCCGTGCCCTCTCGAAGCTGCCCATGCTGGCCGACCTGAACACCGATCAGGAAATCCGGGGGCTGCAAACCATGCTCGTCTTCGACCGGGATGCCATGGCCCGGCTCGGACTGACCCAGAAAGCCGTCGATGACATCCTGTACGACGCCTTCGGACAACGGCAGGTATCGACCATCTACAACGAACTGAACCAGTACAAGGTCGTCATGGAAGTCGCCCCGCAATACTGGCAAAGCCCCGAAGCCCTGAAAAACATTTACCTCCAGACACCGAACAGTGGCCCGACGCCGCTTTCCGCCATCGCCCGCTGGGAACCCGTCAATGAATCGCTCTCGGTCAACCATCAGGGCCAGTTCGCCTCCGCCACACTCTCGTTCAACCTGCCGCAGGGCCATTCCCTCTCGGAAGCGACACAGGCCATCGAACAAACCCTCTCCGACATCGGCCTGCCCTCGTCCATCGTCGGCAGTTTTCAGGGAACCGCCAGAACGTTCCAGGACTCCATGAGCAGCCAGCCCTGGCTGATCCTCTTCGCGCTGGCCGCCGTCTATATCGTGCTCGGCATCCTGTATGAAAGCTTCATCCATCCCGTCACCATCCTCTCCACCCTGCCCTCGGCCGGAGTCGGCGCCCTGCTGGCCCTGATTCTGGCGGGCAGCGAGTTTTCCGTCATTGCCCTGATCGGCGTGCTGCTATTGATCGGCATCGTCAAGAAAAACGCCATCATGATGATCGACTTCGCCCTGGTCGCCGAGCGCGAGGAAGGGCTTTCGCCGGAAAACGCCATCTTTCAGGCTTGCCTGTTGCGCTTCCGACCGATTATGATGACCACGACAGCCGCCCTTTTCGGCGCCCTGCCGCTGGCACTGGGACGCGGCGATGGCGCCGAAATGCGCATTCCGCTGGGCATTTCCATCGTCGGCGGCCTGATCCTGTCGCAACTGCTGACCCTGTACACGACACCGATCGTTTACCTGTATCTGGACAAGCTACGCCAGCGCGCCGCCAGACGCCGCGAACTGAAAAAACCGGATGTATCGACAACCGTATGACCGTGGAAACGCTTATGAGAACCGATTTGCCAAACCGGAACGCCATACCGAAAAAAAGAATGACCATCAACCGGCTGTTCGCCTATACCCGGATTCCCCGCATCCGGCCGGCCCTGACCATGGCCCTGTGTGCCGCCACCCTGGCCGGTTGCGCCGTCGGCCCCGACTATGTCCAGCCACAACTGGACGTGCCCGCCACCTACAAGGAAGACAGCCTCTGGAAACCGTCGAGACCGGCCGACGAATACCCGCGCGGCGCATGGTGGGCCGTTTTCAAAGACCCTGAACTCGACCGCCTCATGGAACTGCTGAACCGGCAGAACCTCACCATCGCACAGGCCGAAGCCCAGTACCGGCAGGCACAGGCCCTCCTGCGTCAGGCACAATCCAGCCTCTTTCCGAGCCTGTCACTCGACGCCTCCAGAACACGCGGCTTCCAGTCCAACACCAGCACCTCCATCAGTACGCAAAACGCCTTCATCGGCAACCTGTCCTGGGAACTGGATGTCTGGGGCGGCATCCGCCGCAACGTCGAGGCCGGTGAAGCCGGACGGCAGGCCAGCGCCGCCCAGCTCGAAGCCATCAGACTGTCCGCACAGGCCCAGATGGCGACTGCCTACCTGCAACTGGTCATCACCGACCGGCAGGTCAGACAGCTGGAAGAAAGCGAAACCCTGCTGGCCGAATCCCTGCACCTGACCCGTAACCAGTTTGCCGTCGGCGTCGTCTCCGATGCGGACGTGGCGCAGGCCGAAAGCCAGTACAAAACGGCACAGGCCGCCACCGTGGACATGAAACTGGCCCGAACCCAGCTCGAACACGCCATTGCCGTCTCCATCGGACAACCGCCGTCCACACTGTCCATCGACATGGCCAAAGCCGAGCCCTACCTGCCGCAAATCCCGGCAGGCCTGCCCTCGACCCTGCTGGAGCGCCGCCCCGACGTCGCCTCCGCCGAGCGCAAGGTCGCGCAGGCCAACGCCCTGATCGGCGTCGCCAAATCCGCCTTCTTCCCTGCCCTGTCCATCTCGGCATCCGGCGGCTTCCGCAATTCCTCCTTCGGCCATCTTTTCACCGTACCGAACCGCATCTGGTCGATCGGCCCGCAAATCGCCCTGTCCATTTTCGATGCCGGCTTGCGCAGTGCCCAGACCGATCAGGCCATCGCCGTCTATGATGAAACCGTCGCCACCTACCGGCAGAAAGTGCTGACCGCCTTTCAGGAAGTCGAGGACAACCTCGCCGCGCAAGCCATGCTGACCGACGCCGCCGACATGCAAACGGCCGCCCTGAACGCGGCGAAACGCGCCGAAGCCATCACCATGAACCAGTACAGGGCCGGAGTCGTCAGCTACATCAACGTGCTGATCGCCCAGAATTCCCGCATCGCGGCTGAAAACACCCTCTACAACGTCAAAAAACGCCAGTTCACCAGCAGCGTCGCCCTGATCGCCGCTATCGGCGGACAATGGGAAACACCGCAAGCCAGAGCAGAAACCGGCAACGTATCCAGACTGGTGGAACCCACCCAGAAAACGGAAGGGAAAAGCTGAACGCAAGCCGTGGGATGACACAAAAAAACCGGCATGAACTATGCCGGTTCTGAAGTGGTTTATCAGCAAAACGGATATACTTTCCTGCCTGAGCCAGGAATGAAACACTCAGTCGAAGACAATACGCTTTCCTGACCCCAACGACTGAACGCCATCGGTTCCAAAACGCTCCCTGAAATAAGCAATCGCCTTGTCACCCGTACAATGCCCACCGTAAAACCGGAAGTCCTCCGTCCGGATCGTATCGGTGAAGTCCGCCGCTTCTTTCAGCACCGTTTCACTGGCGTTGCCCAGATGGAGGCCGCCGACCACGGCACGCAGCTTTTCTTCCGGAAACTGCCTGTGGACGGCTTTCAGGATATTGGTATATCCGGCATGGGCGCATCCCATGACCACGACCAGTCCCTTCCCCGTTTTGACGGCAAGGCTGCCGTCGTCGATCAGCGGAACCGGCCCCGTCCCGTCCTCATTGAAGAAATTGCCCTGTGTCGGGGCGAAACTGCCCGGCTCACGCGGGATGTCGGTCAGGAAAAACAGGCCGTCGTCAAGCTGCCTCGTATCATTGACCGGGACGAAAACCGGCGAGATATGCATGCGTGACATATAGGGGATGCCGGTAATGCGCAACGGTTTGTCGGGACGAACCTGATAGGATTTGTGCCAGATGTAGGGATGACCGTAAACCGGAGGCCGACCGCCAAGGCGCGGGTAAAACATCAGGCCGCCCGTGTGGTCTTCATGCCCGTGTGAAATGACGATACCGGACAGTTTATCGAGGCTTTCACCGAGCCGCTTCGCATTTTCCAGATACACGTCCGTCGTGCCTGTATCGAAAAGCCAGCGTTTTCCGTTCGGCAAGCGGATCAGGATAGACAGGGCGTGTTCACAGACATACTTTTCCGACGAAACCGTATCGTCGGCAAGGATGGACAAGACCAGATTTTGCGAAGCAGCCATACGGCCTCCTCTCCTGAATGGATGATGAATGAGACGCCAATAGACGGGTACGGTACACAGGCTTTCCATTATCCACGTTCACCGTTTCTTTTCAAGACGGCAAACGCGCCAGGCATCCGTGTTCAGGCTATCCGGACACACTGGCATGAAAAACCATTTCTCCGGAAACAGCCCGGCCTTCCATGCCGGAAAAAACGGTTCACCCGGTCGCCGGACAATCTGGCAGACGGAACGGGATCTTGCAGGGAACGGCGCCGCCACAAAAAGGTTCTGCCCGGACTTTCCCCAAACCGTCACTTCGTCACAGCCGGTCTCTTGTCCTGCACATTCGCCAGCTTCCGCCGTGCGAGTTCTTCCTTCGTGCACGGGACAAGCTTCTCTTTCCGGTCGGCCGCGTCCCCGTGGTAGCAATATCCCCGCTTTTCCAGTTCGTCGGCATCCTCGTTCATCCGTGCCGAATAGAATTCATATGCCTGCCGATGACCGTTTTCTTCCTCATACACGCTGTTATCCAGACTGAACCAGTAGTCTCTGACGATATCATCGGTTTCGGCGTCTCTCGCCGATTCCAGCGGCGTAAAGAGCAGATGGGCCGGACGGCAGTTTTTCCAGACGGTCACAGTCGTTTCCGGTGTGGTGGCGACTTCTTCCGGACACCAGCCCCGTCGGGTCAGATCCGCCGCGGCCAGCTCCTTTTCAATGCAGGGAACCGGCTTTTTCCCGAACAGGCTGTTGAAAACGCCGCGGATGCCGCTGTTCTCACTGTCGCACTGCCTGCCCGCCGCGTCCCACCGGCCGACCAGTTCGGTGGGAAGTTTCTGTGGATGTTGCGCCCAAACGGCCATCGGGAAGAGACAGGATACGGTCAGGATCAGCTTTTTCATGGCAGGACAAAGTCATTTTATGATTTCCCACTTTAAGCCAGACTCCGGAAATCTTCAATTTCCAAAATGAAACAGGATGTAACCCCTGGTTTCCTCTGCCTCTCCGGCATCCGCCTGATGTGCGGTATTCGGCCTCAAAGCCGGTTTCTTTACCTGAATCAGGCCCCGTTTTCTGCCGGATGCCATTTTTCCATCATATCGGGTGAATGAACATCATTCAGGAGGTGTCCGGAGAATCGTTTTGTGTATTTTCTCTTGCCTCGAACCAGAAACAGACTGCCTAACAGAACCGGCAAAACGGTGTTACAGGAGCCTTTCATTTTGTCCTGATACTTTCCTTGTCCTGCAAAACAAAACTCTCGCCTGTTTTTGAAAAACAGTAATCAGGCAAAACCGCCGTTTTGTCTTTGTTCGATTGGATAATAAGCTGAAATTTCAGCCGATCATCCCGAGTAGTTTGCCAATGCCAATCTTGCCAATTCCGCTAACCGGAGGGCCGCATTTCAAATGCACTCCCTTGCCAAAACCTTGTTATTGTTTTCTTCCAGCCTTGCTCTTCTGCTTTTCAGGTCTTGCCGTTCATGCATGCTGAAATGGCATGGAAGGTCAAGTCGTATATCGAGGAACGGGCAAGAGAACGAGCGTATCGAAATCTGGTCATGACGGGCAGAAAGACAGAAAACGCCCACGATTTTTCCGAAAAAGGAGTGTGAAAATTCTCACGCTCCGATATCTGACGAATCAGGTCGAATCAACGGAAATTTTCTCAAGAAAGCCAAAGCCAGCGGCAATACCATTCGATGCACCAAACAATCCTTGCCCAAGATTTTTTATTGTTAGACTGGTATCACACACATGCGTTTTCCGGCTGCGATTTCCATGATCTTTTTTCTGTCTTGTCCGGCCTGGGCAGGATTTAACGGTACACCGAACAACATTGTCAAAATTACTGGAAAAATACACGGAAAACGTGAAATACACTCCCTCGACACTCATATCCGTGCCCGTTATATTGAAATAGTCAAATGACGTACCGCGAGTTGTTCTTATAAAAACGGACGCCTGCTGCGTCCGTTTTTCGCCTGGGATGATGTGTGATCAGAAAGCCCGTTTCAGGCCGACCCGAAATTCGAACTCTTTTGTATAACGGCCTCCGTCCTCCCGCTCAATCTGACCGTACACTTTGGTGTTCCTGTTCAGCTCCCAGTCCATGCCGACTCCGTAGTAAAACCGCGTACCCATGATTTCATGTTCTTCGAAACGGATATCGTTGAGACTGACTTTCTGGTCTCCCGACAATTCATGGTTGACACCCATTTTCAGGTAATACTGTCCCTTTCTGTTTCCTTCGAGTTTCAGGTCCCTCCCTGCAACCACTCCCACTCTCGCGGTGAGGCTGTCGGCATTGCCCTGTTTCACCCGCATCCCGTTATCCATGCTGAAGCTGTCTCCTCTGACATGATACCAGGAGAGTTGGGCCTGTGGTTCAACGAACCATGTACGGTCATTACCCAGTCCAGCGAATTTTCGACCGACTTCTGCCGACAGGCCATATCCCCAGTTATGGTATTTGCCCTTGACTTTTTCTCCTTCGAGCATATTGGTGGTGATTTCCTGCCCATAACGGTCGACACTGGCAACAAAATCGGCATAGGTACCGTTTCCATGGTTCCAGGTGGCATAGAGGTTGAGGCCCTGCGAATCGGCATCTCCCGAGGCATGACGGTCTTCATGGCCGTGGGTTTTCTGGTCGGAAAGGGTGGCCCGGAAATTGGCGCCAACAAGCCAGTTATCATTGACAGCACGGTCCAGGCCGAGAGAAACGGAATACACCTCCTGCCGGAACCGGCTACCGGCATAACCGGAGAGGACATCCTGCCATCCGGCAAAGGAAGCCCATAAACCGTCTTTGACTCCGTCACGGACTTCGCCGAGACGTTTTCTCAGATCCATCAGGTTGTTCTGGTACAGGGCATTCTGTGCCCCGCTGGAGGCCATCGCCAGCACGGATTCGGTGGTCGGTGAATAATCCGGTGTACCGTCTCCGTTTGTCCCGCGGGTCAGATACCATTCGGTAGCTCCCTCGGCATCCCGGTTGGCCAGTACGTAGTTGTAAACGCCCAGCTCCACCTTATTGCCGGGATTGCCCAGTGTGAAGGCAGAAGCATTGGCGCTGACAGCCGCTTCGGTTCGAGCCAGATAACTCTGCGTCTGGGTTTGTACCGGTTCCGTACCGCCGGCCGCTACATGCAGGGTGTGGGTACCGGACAGGCTGTTCGTGACCTTGATACTGTCGGATATGTCCTGTTGCATGTCCGTACGGAGGTAAAAGTCACCGGAACCGGAAAGGTCTTCGATTTTCAGTTCCGCCGGAGCGTCCGTTTGGGACAGTACGGTCTGTGACAAGGCAAAACCGCTTCCGGCCTCCCATTGTCCCTGAGTGCTGCCCACATAGACATGGGAACCATCCAACGCGAGTTTTGTCAGGTTGGCGGCGTATTTCCCGTCGCTCGCCTTCTCGAGCTTGTTTGAGGAAACCATTTCCCATACGGCGCTCTTGCCGAAGGTCAATTCCAGCGTCCCGAGACTGCGTGTCCAGCCTTTCAGCTTGCCGCCGTCCTGAAAGGAAGCCGTCACCGAGGCGCTGTTTGTCGCCGTCGCCATGTCGCCTGCTATGGTCGAGGCACGTTCCACGTTAATCGCACTGCTTTCGCCGTCGATGGATGTGGCGTAGAGCGAATAAGCCTCCCCGCCGGAAGTACCAGCAGAGGCAGTGATGGCGGTAGTACCTTTCAGGGCGATATTGCCCGAAACGCTGTAGGCTCCGTATGATTTACCACCGCTGGAGATGGCCTTGATGTCGCCGTTCGTCAGTTCGACGGAAGAGAGCTGACCGTCACGGGTATTTGACTCTTTTCCTGCCCGGACGCCATAAGCATTCACGCCATTCACTGTCACCTGTGTTACGGTGTCGGCATTTCCATATGTGATCCTGCTGGCATGGCTTTCGCCAACGAAGGAGTTGTCTATGGCATCCAGGCCGATGGCCGTGCCTGTTGCGGAAGAGACGGTAACGTCTCCTCCTGTCTTGGTGATGACACCGCCGTTATGAGCCTCTAGCCCTACAGCGCCCACAGAATCGTATGTAGTCCTATCACCTGACGCGGTTACGGCTCCCCCGAGGGCTGTGATCGATGCCCCACTTTCCGCACGGAGTGCAACAGCCTTGCTGTTTTCTGCCCGGGCCGTGAAATCGATATCGCCCGAGGCCGTGAACGTCGTCCCACTATTGGCGTTCAACGCCTGCGCCTGACCGCCGTGGGATTCTGCCTCAACGCGTCCCCCGGCCATATCCATCCTGGCATAGGCCAGATCAAGGCCGGAGGCTTCTACGCCTTTCACCAGGATGTCCACTGTGCCCAGCGAAATGTTGTGATTGTTGTTCTTGCTGGACACCGTCTGTATTCCGACGGCAGCTCCGGTAAAAGTCTCTCCCTTGGTATCAGTGGCGGACACATGGATGAAGCCGTCCTTCATCTTCAATGCTGAACTGCCGTCCAAACCGATGCCATAGGCACTATTGTAGCCGGTTTGATGGTCGGCCCGCGTTTGCACGGTTATCTCCGCATCGTTCAGGCTTATCTCGCCCCCTATTCCCTGAATTCCATATGCAGCAGGATCACTACCATCTGCCTGGGCGATGGACGTCACGTCTATTTTCACTTTTTCGCTGGTCAGCGTCACCGTATCCTGGGTATAACCTGTAATCTCATAGTCATCATCATAGATCACTGACCCGAACCTAACTCCAACGGAATCGGAGAATGCGTCATTCCCCATTGATTTCGATATAACGGTAATGGAATCAGCCCCTGATGTCACATGGCTGTTTCCTCCACTAAATATGCCATAGGCCGCGCCGCTCCCGGTTTGCAATTCCATCGAAGACGTAATGGAGCCTTCATTCATGGTCACAGTGCTGTTATTAAAACTGAAAATGCCAAAGCTTTCATTGTAATCTTCTCCACCTTTCACGACCGCTTTGGAGCTTATATCAAGCGACCCCAGATGTACGGTCAGCGGGTCTCCATTATTGCTCCAGGAGCGTACGCCATATGAATAAGCTTGTTCTAATCCCGTGGCCGTCGCTTCAACGCGTGTTATTGTATCGGGAATTGTATACTCTCCTGTTGCGTTTGCTTTTATGCCTTCAGCCTCGGCCCAGCGACTCTGATCCTCTGCAGAAACCTCCGCAGAAACACTCGACGGGGGCTGGGAAACATTGTAACCATTGACATAAGCAAGTGCTTCCCCTGTCGCCGTACCCATGACCAGCATGGAGGCTACAGCCAGTTTGTTGATTATCTTTTCTGCCATTCAGATATCTCTCTTAAGGAAATTCAGGAAAAACAGGGCGCCGGACAGGTTCAGTGTGGTATCGCTTTTGTCGAACCAGGCATTACGTACATAGGCATCATCTTCTGTATCCGGTCGGGACAACGCATCGATCGTCACGTTGCCCGGACTTAATGTTGAACTGTCCCCAAACAGACCAATGGCATTGGCTGCGTGCGAACTGTCGAGATGTCCGGTGATGCTGATTTGCGTGATTGTTCCAGGCAGTGTGGAACTTCCTGAACGGTAACTGAAAATACCGAAGGCATTATCACTGTAACTCGTTTCATGCTCGAAAACTCCCGTACCGACGGCGCCGATACGGCAGCTATTGCCACTGAACCGGTGGTTGCGGTGAGAAATGCCGTACCGAGCAGGAAAACCAGTTTTTTCAGTGTGTGGGGG
>JAEXJM010000016.1 GCA_023449275.1 Pseudomonadota bacterium
CTCGATCCGGAAAACGCCCATCATTTTACGATCTCGTCCATGAAGATGGCTTCTTCAATGGGCCTGACAGCCATGGCGCCCTCCGTATCTCCCTCGCCTCGCGAAGTCATGGGACTGACCTTTCCGAATCCTGTCGGGCTGGCTGCAGGGCTGGACAAGAACGGGGACTGTATTGACGGAATGGCTTCTCTCGGCTTTGGATTTCTTGAACTGGGAACTGTCACTCCACGCCCGCAACCTGGCAATCCCAAACCCCGGATGTTCCGTATTCCCAAAGCTGAAGGCCTGATCAACCGGATGGGGTTCAACAATGAAGGCGTTGACGTTCTTGTCGAGAATGTCAGGAAATCACGTTTTTATCAGGAAAAGAAAGGCATTTTAGGCCTGAACATCGGCAAAAACGCCATTACACCGATCGAAAACGCTGTTGACGATTATCTGATCTGTCTTGAAAAGGTATATCCGGTCGCCGACTATATTGCCATCAACATCTCGTCGCCGAATACGAAAAACCTGAGGCAATTGCAAGGTGAATCCGAGCTGGACAATCTGCTTTCCCAACTGAAATCGGCACAAAACCGTCTCTCAGACCAGCATGCCCGTTATGTCCCGCTGGCATTGAAAATCGCGCCGGACATGGATGACAGTCAGGTCAAGAATATCGCCGATGCACTGATCCGGCATAAAATCGATGGTGTCATCGCGACCAATACGACAATCAGCCGTGATGCAGTGAAAGACCTGCCTCATGCGCAGGAAGCAGGCGGCCTTTCCGGGACACCTGTCCGCAATGCTTCCACACACGTGATCCGTTTGCTGAAACAGGAACTGGGTGACGCCCTTCCGATTATCGGCGTAGGCGGCATCCTCTCAGGTGAAGACGCCAGGGAAAAAATAGAGGCTGGCGCTTCACTGGTCCAGATACTGACCGGTATGATCTATTCCGGTCCGGGACTGGTACGTGAATGCGTTCAGGCCCTGAGAAGGTCATGAATCGCCATGAAAAGGGTCAGGACGAGGAGTCATTGAGATGAAAAAGATCCCTCTGGGTACCAGCAAGATGTTTGTTTCCAAGATCGGCCTTGGAACGATGACTTTCGGTGATCAGAATAATGAGGAAGAAGCGTTTCGCCTGCTGGATTATGCCGTTGAACGTGATATCAATTTTATCGATACGGCCGAGATGTACCCGGTTATTCCACAGGCAAAGACCCAGGGACTGTCAGAAAGCATTATCGGCAACTGGATGCAAAGTCGTGGCAATCGTGACAAAATCGTTCTGGCAACCAAAATTGCCGGACCTGCCCGCTCGATGCCCTGGATTCGTGACGGAAAAAACGATCTGGACGAGAAAAATATCCGCCTCGCCATTGAAAGCAGCCTGAAACGCCTGAAAACCGACTATATCGATTTGTATCAGCTTCACTGGCCAAGCCGCAATGTTCCTTTCTTCGGGAAAAACGTTTTCAACCCGAAAGACGACAGGCCTTGTGTACCGATTGAAGAAACACTGGTTGCGCTCGGCAAGCTTATTGACGAAGGGAAAATTCGTCATATCGGTATTTCCAACGAATCGGCATGGGGACTGATGGAATATATCAAGCTCTCCGAAATGAACGGGTTGCCGCGCATCGTGTCTATCCAGAATGCCTATAACCTGACTGACCGGCACTTTGAAATCGGCATGGATGAGGTCTGTTTCCGTGAAAATGTCGGCCTGATCGCATACAGTCCACTGGCATTCGGGCAGTTGTCTGGCAAATATATCGACAATCCGAAAACACGTGGCCGCATGACGCTGTTCACTTCGGACTGGATGCTGCATTACCGCCGCCCTGCCGTGCTCGATGCGACGCGACGTTATGTTGAACTGGCAAGGGACAATGGAATGACACCTGCCCAGCTTGCATTGGCCTGGTGTTACTCACGATGGTTTATCGACGCTACCATTATCGGCGCCACACAAATGTCGCACCTTCAGGAAAACATCGATGCGCTCGATATTTCATTAAACGAGGAAATTGTCGATCACATCAATGGGATTCATGCATCAATCACCAATCCTGCACTCTGACATTGAAAACGGAGGCCATTCGCACATACCCCCGTTTTTCCTGTGACAAAAGCCGGTTACAGTCCTTCCTCCTTCAAAACCTCTCTCACGGCTGGACGCTCCGCAATCTTCTGGCGGTATTTGTCCAGTGCCTTCCACTGCCTGATATCCAGTCCAGCCGCTTCGATCCAGCAGGAAACCGTAAACAGATATGCATCTGCGACCGTGAACTGATCGCCCAGCCAGTACGGTTTCTGACCGAGTACCCGGTCAACATAATCGAATTCAAGTCTCAGTTTGTTTTTGGCCGCATCTTTCGCACCTTCATAAGCAGGATTGAAAACCGGTACAAAACTTTTGTGCAATTCCGTCGCGATATAGTTCAGCGCTTCCATCAGACGATATCTTTCCATCGTTCCCGCTTTCGGAGCGAGCTGTTTTTCCGGAACCTGATCCGCAAGATACTGCAGAATGGCAGCACCTTCTGTCAGTACTTCACCATCATCCAGTACAAGTGCAGGAACGGAACCTTTTGTATTGACGATATAATAATCTTCACCGGAAGCGGTTTCCTTGGTGACCAGATCGACCTGTTCCATCGAGAATGGCAATCCGGACTCACGCAATACGATATGGGGAGAGAGCGAACATGCTCCGGGTGTATAGTACAGTTTCATGATCCCAGCCTTTCAATTTGAATAGATATTCCCTAACATTAATATGCATGCGTTCGTTTCTCAAGCTTCCTGAACACTGTACATGATATTTTCGTTCTTTAGCACTACATCAGATATATTCGCCCGATTTCTTTCAAAAATCATTGCAGAAACAATCATTGTGTTAAAAAATCAATATTCATACATTTGCCGATATTTTTCGATTGAAGGAGTCGTTTCATGAAACGAGTGACGTTTTTACTGACTGCGATTTTATCAGGAGCCATCTTTTTATCGGGATGCCAAAGCACGACTGCAGGAGGTGCGACCAATTCCTCGCGTAGCCAGTTGCTTCTGATTTCCTCAGCGGACGTCAATCAGGGAGCAGCCACTGCCTACAAGAAGGAACTGACCAAGGCCCGCGCAGCCAATGCCTTAAATACGAATGCAAACTATACCAAACGTGTAAACAACATTTCCAAGCGTCTTATTGCCCAAGTCGGCGTATTCCGTCCGGATGCTCTGAAATGGAACTGGGAAGTCAACGTGCTCAACAGCAACGAAGTGAACGCTTACTGCATGCCTGGCGGTAAAATCGCCGTTTACACAGGTATCATCAGCAAACTGAATTTGACGGATGACGAACTGGCTGCTGTCATTGGTCATGAAATTGCCCATGCCCTTCGTGAACACAGCAGGGAACAGATTTCACAGCAAATCGCGACAGAGCAAACCATCTCGCTTGTCGGAGCCTTGGCCGGTCTGGGCTCGACCTCCCAGTCGCTGGCCGGTCAGGCCAGCCAGCTGGTCATAGGGTTGCCTTTCTCCCGAAAAATGGAAACCGAAGCGGACGTAATGGGTATGGAATTGATGGCACGTGCCGGTTACAACCCGGAAGCCGCCATCAATGTCTGGAAAAAAATGGCAAAACTCGGCGGTGGATCATCTCCTGAATTCCTTTCCACACATCCTTCCGATTCTTCACGTATCGCCAATCTTCAGGCACAACTGCCTAAAGTAATGCCACTTTATCAAGCCTCTCAAACGAAAAGCAGAACTGCGACGCGCAGAAGAAAATAAACCGGAAAATTGAAAAACAAATATAAAACATCCCGCTTTGAGCGGGATGTTTTATCACTGCATTACCAGAAAATCATTTCTTTTTACCCCATGAATCCCGAAGGGTAACGGATCGGTTGAATACCGGTTTGCCGGGCTGCGAGTCCTTGAGATCGGCGACAAAATAACCGTGACGTTCAAACTGGTAAATATCCCCTGGTTGCGCTGCTGCCAGACCAGGTTCCAGATAGGCTTTCGTGATTTCTTTTGAATTCGGATTCAGCGACTGTCTGAAATCACGATTGTTGGCATCCGGTGACGCTTCAAGGAACAAACGGTCATAGATACGGACCTCCGCCTCGATTGCATGCGCACAACTGACCCAATGGATATTGCCTTTCACCTTGTATGTGGCGCTGCCTTCCGTTCCACTTTTGCTGTCAGGGAAATAATTGCAATGAACGGCTGTCACATTACCTGCTTCATCCTGATCATAGCCCGTACATTCGACGACATAACCGTAACGGAGACGCACACGATTGCCCGGAAACAGGCGGAAATATCCTTTTTCCGGGTCGATCATGAAGTCTTCCCGTTCAATCCACAATTCCTTCGTGATCGGGAAATGCCGCATTCCCCGTTCCGGATAGTGTGGATGAACCGGTGAGGTACACTCTTCCTGCAGGTTTTCCGGGAAATTGTCGATGATCAGTTTGACCGGATGCAGCACGGCTGCCGCTCTCGGCGCTTTCGGATCAAGGTCGTCACGGAGGCTGCCCTCAAGCGTACTCATGTCGATCCATCCGTCTGCCTTGGCAACCCCTATACGCTCACAAAAGAGCTGGATCGATTCCGGCGTATAACCACGACGGCGGATACCGACGATGGTCGGCATACGGGGATCGTCCCAGCCATCCACGATTTTTTCCTCGACAAGTTGCAGGAGCTTGCGTTTGCTTGTGATCGTGTAGGTCAGGTTCAACCTGGCGAATTCGTACTGGTGAGGCACAGGCTTGTCAAGGAAACCACCAATGACACGGCCATCCGGTAAAGTTGTCGTTTCGGTAAGGCGTTCCAGAATCCAGTCATAAAACGGCCGATGATCCTGAAATTCCAGAGTACAGATCGAATGGGTAATGTTTTCCAGCGCATCGGAAATCGGATGCGTGAAATCGTACATTGGATAAATGTTCCATTTATCGCCCGTTCTGTGGTGATGGGCATGGCGGATACGGTAAATGACCGGATCGCGCATGTTCATGTTCGGCGAAGCCATATCGATCTTGGCACGCAAGACATGGGAGCCATCCGGAAACTCCCCCGCCTTCATCCGCCTGAACAGATCGAGTGATTCCACGGCAGGACGGTCACGGTAAGGAGAATTCTTTCCGGGTTCCGAAAAACTGCCGCGATTTCTGGCGATTTCTTCGGGAGTCTGGCTATCCACATAGGCATGTCCAGCCTCGATCAGGTATTCCGCCATCAGATACAGGGTATCGAAATAATCGCTGGCATAATGCAGATAAGCGGTACCACCC
>JAEXJM010000049.1 GCA_023449275.1 Pseudomonadota bacterium
CACCGACAACAGACAGTTTGCATCAGGAGGAAGATAAACACGGCTGATGTCGGCTTTCTTGTTCATGACCAGATCGATGAACCCCGGATTCTGGTGAGACAGGCCATTGTGGTCCTGACGCCAGACATGAGAAGTCAGCAGATAATTCAGCGATGCGATCGGACGACGCCATGGGATATGGCGAGTCACTTCCAGCCACTTCGCATGCTGGTTGTACATTGAGTCAACCACATGAATGAATGCCTCATAGCAAGGGAAGAAACCATGACGACCTGTCAGCAGATAGCCCTCCAGCCAGCCTTCGCACTGATGTTCCGAGAGCATTTCCACGACACGACCGGTATGGGCGACCTTGTCGTCAGTCGGTTTGATCTCGTCCATAGAGACCCTGTTGGTCACTTCAAAAACAGCGCCCCAGCGGTTGGATGATGTTTCATCCGGACAGAAAATGCGGAAGTTCTTGGCTTCCTCATTCAGCGAAATCACGTCACGGATCATATTGCCCTGAACGCGGGTACTTTCAGCCACAACGACACCCGGCGAAGGAACATCGACCGCATATTTCCTGAAATCCGGCATGCGCAATTCACGCAACAGGATACCGCCATTGGCATGAGGGTTCGCACCCATTCTGCGCAGTCCTTTCGGTGCCAGTTCAGCCAGTTCCGGAATCAACCGGCCGGTTTCATCAAACAATTCATGAGGCTTGTAGCTCAAAAGCCACTTGTTCAGAATTTCAAGATGAGCCGGGTTGGTTTTGACTTCACTGACCGGAACCTGATGTGCACGGAAGGTACCTTCTATTTGCTGGCCATCCACGTCCTGCGGCCCTGTCCATCCTTTCGGACTGCGCAAGACAATCATTGGCCATTGCGGACGCTCCCTGAAACCGTTCTTGCGTGCATCTTCCTGAATTTTCCTGATTTTTTCGATGACAATATCCATTGTCTCCGCCATCTTCTGATGCATGAAGAATGGATCGGAACCTTCTACATAGAAAGGTTCATAACCGTAACCGCGCATCAGCTCATCCAGCTCTTTCGGTGGAATACGGCCCAGAACGGTCGGGCCGGCGATCTTCGCATCATTCAAATGCAGAATCGGCAAAACAGCGCCATCATATTCAGGATTGATGAATTTGTTGGAATGCCAGCCTGTGGCCAGTGGTCCTGTTTCCGCTTCTCCGTCACCGACCACACAGGTCACGATCAGATCGGGATTGTCGAAAGCCGCGCCGAACGCATGTGACAGGGAATATCCGAGTTCACCGCCTTCATTGATCGAGCCTGGCGTTTCCGCGGCGGTATGGCTTGGAATACCCCCCGGGAAAGAAAACTGGGTAAACAGCTTCTTCATCCCTTCTTCATCTTCGGAAATGTTCGGGTAAAACTCGCTGTACGTTCCCTCAAGATACGTATTGGCGACCAGTGCCGGGCCGCCATGTCCGGGCCCGGTCACGAAAATCATGTCCAGATCGTATTTCTTGATCACACGAATCATATGGACATAGATAAAATTCAGACCCGGTGTCGTACCCCAGTGTCCCAGCAACCGTGGTTTGATATCGTCGGGTTTTAAAGGCTCACGCAACAATGGATTGTTGAACAAATAAATCTGACCGACGGACAAGTAGTTGGCTGCACTGAAATAGGCATTCATTTTATGCAGCATGTCATCAGACAAAGGCCCGCTGTTCTTTTTCTGATCATGTATTCCCGCTTTACCCATATTCATTTCCTTTCTATTCTTTCGAATTCAGCCTGCCAAATGCGACAAGATCCAAATGACAATTTTTAGGTAAGTGCACGTCTATTCTTCATAAAATAAAAGAACCTTGCCATCTGTAAGGCCTGGCAAAATTTTTTACTCGAATAGGGGAAAACTCTCTTTGACTGGCAAAGACAGCCTCATCAACAATATAACAGGAAAATCCCCGATATTGCACTTTGCCAGCATCAAGTTTTGTAAAACTGCGATTGATCAATTTTTGAAGTGAAAAGACCTTACTTTTTTTCTTTTTCCGGTCTTTTCCAGTCATTTATCGTCGTCTGTTTCGCACGTGAAACCGTCAGTGAACCGGCCGGAACGTCTTTGGTCAGGGTTGTACCTGCCCCGACAGTCGCGCTACGGCCCACTTTGACCGGTGCAACCAGTTCACAATTCGTTCCGATAAAGGCATCGTCCTCAATCACTGTCCGGTGCTTGTTCGCCCCATCGTAATTACAGGTAATGGCACCCGCGCCGATATTCACACGACTTCCAACAGTCGAATCCCCGACATAGGCGAGATGGTTCGCCTTGCTCCGTGCGGCGATCAGGCTATTCTTTATCTCGACGAAATTTCCGATATGGACTTCTTCACCCAGTTGGGCTCCCGGCCTCAAACGGGCGTACGGTCCGATCAGGGAAGCGGCACCGATTTTTGCACCTTCAAGATGACAGAAAGGCCGGACTTCGGCATTTTTTTCTATTTCGCAATCCCGGATGACACAATTCGCACCGATCGACACACCATCCGCCAGAACGACATTTCCCTCGAAAACACAGTTCACATCAATAAACACATCCCGGCCACATGTCAGGGAACCACGTATATCGATACGACTGGAATCGGCAAGCCCCACGCCCATATCCAGCAATTCATCAGCCATATTCTTCTGGTAAATCCTTTCCAGAACCGCAAGCTGCTTCTTGCTGTTGACCCCGAGCGTTTCCCAGATCGCATCAGGCTGTGCTGAAGTCACTTCAATCCGTTCGGCAACGGCTTTGCCCACGATATCCGTCAGGTAATACTCTCCCTGTACATTGTCATTGGAAAGGGAAGACAACCAGCGTTTCAATGGAACCGTCGGAATTACCATGATTCCGGTATTGATCTCGTTGACGGCAAGTTCTTCCTGATTGCCATCCTTTTGTTCGACAATCCGTTTGATATGGCCATTCTCACGAATGATCCTGCCATAGCCCGTCGGATCGTCCAGGTCAGCCGTGAGAATACCCAGTCTGTCCGCTCCGGCAACCTGAACCAGACGGGACAATGAAGTACAACCGATCAAAGGCACATCACCGTATAAAACCAGCGTGGGCATGGATTCATCCAGAAGAGGGACGGCCTGCATGACGGCATGTCCGGTTCCGAGCTGCGGAGACTGCCTGACAAACACCAGATCACTTCCCTTTATTTTCTCCTGTACCTGCTCGCCTCCATGACCATAAACGACAATCAGTTTGCCCGGATTCAGGGAACGGGCCGTATCCAGCACATGTGACAGGAGAGGCTTTCCAGCCAAAGCATGCAGTACCTTGGGCAAATCCGAATTCATGCGTTTGCCCATACCGGCAGCCAGAATAACAATATTCATGAGATCAATAGCTTTAAAAGTTGAATGAATGAACACGAAACCGGCATGGACCGGCGTCAACACTATGATACCGCTTCGAATACCCCGATACGACGGTTTTTCGTCACCTTATCCCATTTGAAAATCTGTCCGTTCATCAGAATATATACGCCGACAGGCAGCAACTGGATAGCACCGACGGCAAAACCGAGATTGAAAAAAGCATCGGAACGGTCGAATTCATAGGGAATCATGGCTCCGGTCAGGACAATGGTTTTGTTCAGGCAGGCCTTTCCCAGCACCGCCGCCGTATCCTGCATTGTATCCGTTCCATGCACAATGACGATCCGGTCTGATGAGGCATTCAGACAGGATTCAAGGACATGCAAACGATCACTTTCCTTCATATCCAGTGAATCCAGCATCGACACTTCCTCAAACGTGTACGACGCCGATACCCGTGCCCGTTCCATCATGGCCGGAATGTGACTCGACTCGAAAACAAGCTCCCCGCTGATTTCGTCATAATGTTTTTCAAAAGTTCCGCCTGTGGCAATGATATGCAAGCTCATATTGATTTGTCAGAAATAGCAGAAATGGCGGTGAGTCGGGTTGACATAGTGAAGTTTGCTCCATCCCGGAGGACATGGAAGAGACGGCCCATCGTAATCGGCAACCCCCTGCCTGACTGGATAAACCGGCAACACATTTGAAACAGAACCATCCGGATTCAGTCTTTTTTCAAGACTGTACATGTAATCGGGAAGCAACACCTTGCCAACTCGCCTGAACCACTCTGCGTGTTCCTCATCTTCGCCCAGAGCATTTGCAAGTCCTTCCGGGTCGAATTTGGCAAGTGCATCGATCAGTTCATCCGCCGTTGCGCCCGGTGAATCCCCCCACCCCATGACAGGATTGAAAATATAATCCGCGCCTGAGCCGTACCAGCCTTCCCGCCATGGCCTTTGCAGCCATGTCCGGCATCCTGTGAAAAGATGCCATCTCCAGTGCATTCCGGAATCCTTCGGCCATGAATACAGATAAAGACGCTGGTATCCGGCACTATGCAGTTTCAAGACCATTTCCATCAGACGGGCATGAGGCATACGGTCCGGAGGGGAAAGACGGAAAAGAATCGGCTCGCCATCGGCATGCTGGACTTCATCCGTGGACAAATTCAGGTCCAGACAACGCTGTTCATTTCCAAAACGGGCCGATACCCAACCCGTCAGCAAATTGACCGCCGTCAGCACACCGTAACCACGGTAGCGATGAAAAATAACAGTTCCTGGAGCAATCGGTTTCATTCAAATAATTATAAGCTCAATACTTGCCAAAACAGTCACGCGCAAAAACGGCCGGATTCATTCTTTCTTTTCCTCCGGCCCTGTTTGCCGAACCTTCACGGATTCCAGCATGTCTTTTCTGCTTTGCGGTGTTTCCAGGCTGATCCGCCCGATCGCGCCGGAACGGTAATCCTGCAGGAAAGAATGAGCGCCTTTTTCCACATCCAGTTCACCGCCCTTCAATTTGAATCCACGTTTTCTCGCCACCCCTTCGACAACGCCATAACCGTCCAGTTCACCGACAGCCATGCCATATCGCGCCTTGAGGAACTGTGGATATCGTTTGAGCAAAACATCCCCCAGAAAAGCGGCGACTTCATCCTCGATCAGGGCATTTACCCCGACGGCATGACTGGCAGCCAGCATGTAACCGTCAGCCGGATACATGATTTTTGGCCATAGCAAACCCGGCGTATCCGTCAAAACCATGTTTTTGTTCAGATAAAGCCGCTGCTGTGTTTTCGTGACAGCCGGTTCATCGCCGACAGCGGCGACACGCCGTTTCAAAAGCATATTCATCAGAGTTGATTTCCCGACATTCGGAATCCCCATGATCATTATTCGGACCGGTTTTCCCGGGCCAGACCGATGGGGCACGATTCCTTGGCAGATACCCGGGATTTTCGCCACCTCCGCAGGATTCCGGCAGGAAAGAGCAATCGCATTGACACCCGGCTGGCGATTATAAAAGTCAATCCACTCTTTTGTTGCAACCGGATCGGCCAAATCACTCTTGTTCAGAATCTTCAGGCATGGACGTTGCCGATGAAGCCGGAGTTCCTCGACCATCGGATTACTGCTGGCACCCGGAAGTCTTCCATCAAGGACTTCGATCACCAGATCGGTCGTTTCCATTGTTTCCGCCGCTTTTTTTCTCGCGGCATTCATATGCCCCGGAAACCATTGAATTGCCATTTCCCATATCCTCAATCGACTCGTGCCAGTGCCTTGACATGCGCAACAACACTATTTGCCAGCGCTTTCACGTTATAACCGCCTTCAGAGAAACTGACGATACGATTATTGCTGTATTGTGCCGCGATATCCATTACCTGTTTCGTTATCCAGGCATAATCTTCCTCAACCAGATTCATGTCCCCCAAAGGATCATCCCTGTGTGCATCGAAACCGGCAGACATGAATATCATTTCCGGTTTATGTTTGTGCAATGCGGGGAGCCATTTCTCGGTAACGACCTGACGAATGACATCGCCACCGGTACCTTGTGGAACCATCACATTGACCATATTCGGCCGCTCTCTTTCATTGCCGCAGAATGGATACAGATATTGCTGGTAATAACTGACCATCAGCACACTGGGCTCATAGGAAAAAATATTTTCCGTCCCGTTTCCATGGTGAACATCGATATCGACGATAGCGACACTCTTCAGTCCATGAATCTTGATCGCCCTCATGGCGGCTATAGCCAGATTGTTGAAAACACAAAACCCCATCGCTTCCCCCATTGTCGAGTGATGACCGATGGGACGTTCAATACAGAAAGCATTTTCAATTTCACCCGCCAGAACCGCATCCGTAGCCGCAACCGCGGCACCCGTCGTCCTCAGGGCAGCCTGCCAGCTGTACTGGTTCAAAGGTGTTTCATCGACATAAGAATACTCTCCCGGGCCGGGAATGCCGTTTTTCACTTTGAGGATCATATCCTGTGTGTGAACCCGGCGGATATCCTCTTCAGTCGCTTCCGGAGACAAACGGTATTCCAGAACACGATCCAGTCCTGTTTCCTTGAAAGCGTCCATGATCGCCTGCATTCGTGCGGGACTTTCCGGGTGGTTCGCTCCCATTTCATGCAACTGGCAGACAGGGTGATAATAAAGGGCAGTAGTCATAAATTCCTAAATCCTGAGATCGGTCAAGCGCTAAAAACGCCATGTCATGAGTATGCACAGACTGTTGTGAACAATCCGTCGATACTATTTTCCATGAAAATTATTTTTCCGAAGTTGATTTGCTCATCCCATAGCAATCGTTATACTTTATTTTTTGATGGATTGATCCAGTGTTACACCTGATAGCGATAGTCAAGTACGGCAGAAAAGCCGCCGCCGTTCTCTTTTGTTCGATCCTGTTTTTGCCTATCTGTTTTACACAGGCTTACGGAAAAGACTTCGACAAAGCCGTTCCGGCATGCGTCTACCCGCACGTCCGGGATCCCTCGGATGCAAACCCGGATGAATCATTTCCGATTGAACCGCCACTGGCAGACTTCATCGAACAGTTTTCATCAAAATACCATATCGATAAAAACCGGCTTTATTGCCTTTTCCGGAGAACAAACCTTAATCATACCGCAATCAGGCTGATGAAACCCGCAACTTCTGGCAAAACCAGAAACTGGCAGACATACCGGCAAAGGATGATCGAACCGGTGCGCCTCGCTGCAGGAGCCCGTTTCTGGAACACTTATGAAAAATATCTCGACAAGGCTGAAAAAAAATACGGTGTTCCTGCCTATATTATCGTCGGAATCATCGGTATCGAAACCATTTATGGAAAAGACACCGGACGCTTCCGTACACTCGATGCACTAACCACTCTGGCCTTTTACTATCCCGATACCCCGAACCGCGTTGCCCGCCAGGAATTTTTTCGCAAGGAACTTGAACAGTTTCTTCTGATGACGATACAAGAAAATACAGACCCGCTGAGTATTTACGGTTCCTATGCCGGTGCTATCGGCTGGCCGCAATTCATGCCGGGCAGTATCCGGGCATATGCTGTCGACTTCGATGGAGATGGAAAGATTGATCTGGAAAATTCCCCCGTCGATGCCATCGGCAGCGTGGCGAATTTCCTGAAACAGCACGGCTGGAAAACCGGCAAACCCGTCATCTTTCCCGCAGAGGCAGAAGCGGATTGCCCTCTGCCGGTTACCCTCTTCAATCAGGGCCTGAAAGCGACATATACCTTGAAAGAATTGAATGCCCAATGTATCTCAACGGACTCAAACACTACGGATGGCCTGCTTTACGGTCTGATCGATTTGCAGAATGGCCTCTATCCGACTGAATACCGAATTGGCACGGATAACTTTTTCGCCATCACCCGGTATAACCGAAGCTATTTTTATGCCATGTCCGTGATCGAACTCGGCAGAAAGATTTTTCTGGAAAAATCAGGAAAATATTTCGAGTAATTTACAATTTATTACTTTCTCATCAACTTTCCGTCTTTATCTATAACTGTGAAAATTATAAAATTGCAAACCAGTTGAATTGATGCAAGATTCATTCTCTTTCGGAGCCAATCCATTCAAAATTTGAAAAAAGTCTTGATCAGATAAGGAAAATAGACGATATTGACGTTGGGCAACTTAACATTACCGGAATTGTTTTTGCCAGTATTCTGTCTGAACTTACAACAAATATATCGTTTCAGAGAAAACATTCCTTATGTAAAGGTAAGTGAAATTATATTAAACAGGATTTTTTAACATGACGAACAAAGCCAAAAATCCAATAACACAACCGGATGAAGACCGGTTGGAAAATCGCATTTATGACCCCAACCGCCTTCTGGATACGTTGATTCAGCTTCTGAATCTCAAAAATGATGCAGCCCTGTCGCGTGCACTGGAAGTCGCTCCTCCCGTCATCAGCAAGATCAGGCATAACCGCTTGCCGGTCGGTGCGTCATTACTGATTCGGATGCATGAAGTCAGCGATTTGAGCATCAAGGAATTGCGCAGGCTGATGGGCGATCGCCGTTCAAAATTTCGTATCAGTGACAAACAGTTCAAACCAAAAAATACCGGCGAGAATTAATTCATGCCATCAGCTTTCTCCGGCTTTTCATCTTTATCGGGCTCAAAATACGGCATCTTGAGCCCTTTTTCATCTCATGCAGATGCTTTCTTCCAGGCATCCAGTGACAGACGCAACAGTTTTTCTCCCTGCATAATGTGTTCATCCCTGATAACGAGCGCAGGAACATAACGGATAACGTCGTAACCTGCCAGTAGCAACAATAAACCCTGTTTTGCAGCAGCCGCCGTTATTTCAGCCGCCTTTCCCCGATATTTATCGGACATGACCAGACCAAGCATCAGGCCTTTGCCACGCACTTCCGAAAAGACGTCAGGATAATCGGCAACGATACTTTCCAGACTGGCTCTCAATTTATTGCCCGCTTCGGTGACCCGTGAAAGAAAATCCGGCGTATTGATGATTTCCATAACCTTGCACGCAACAGCGGCAGCCAGTGGGTTCCCGCCATATGTCGTACCGTGAGACCCAACGGAAAAGGCATTGGCAATTTCTGTCGTCGTCAGCATGGCTGCGATAGGGAAACCATTTCCAAGTGCCTTGGCCGAGGTCATGATATCCGGTGTGACACCGTATCCCATATAAGCGAACAGATCTCCCGTCCGCCCCATGCCGCACTGTATTTCATCAAAAATAAGCAGCGCATTTTTCTCGTTACAGAGCTGGCGCAAGGTCTTCAGATATTCGGCACTCGCAGGAAGTATGCCCCCTTCACCCTGAACCGGTTCGACCACAACGGCACAGACATCATCGTCAATAGCGGTGCGCGCGGCTTCAATGTCATTGAAAGGAATATGATCGATCTGTTGCGGTAATGGTTCAAAGCCTTCCGTATATTTCGACTGACCGCCAACGGTTACTGTAAACAGGGTTCTTCCATGAAAGGAGTGAAAACAGGAAACGATACGGTTTTTGTTGGCTCCGAAATGAGTGTGCCCCCATTTACGCGCCAGTTTGAAAGCGGCTTCATTGGCTTCCCCACCGGAATTACAGAAAAACACCTTTTCTGCAAAAGTGGCTTCAGTCAGCGCCTTTGCCAGTTTCAGGACAGGTTCGTTGGTAAAGTAATTACTGACATGCCAAAGCTTTTTGGCCTGATCCGTCAGCGCTTCAACCAGTTCGGCAGGCGCATGGCCCAGACCGGAAACGGCGATGCCGCCCGTCAGATCAAGATAATGCTTTCCATCCTGATCCCAGAGATCAAGCCCGGAACCCCGGACGGGAATGAATGCATTCGGTGCAAATACGGGTACCATCACGTCATCAAAAGTCTGGCGGTTCACTGTCTTGTCTTTATTGTCGACCGAAGGATTTGACGGGGCATTCATTCCATTACTCCATTTAAAAATTGATTCTGAAAACAAAAAATCTGCATTTATCCCACACAGGCAAAAACATGAAAGCCTGCATCCGTGAAAATACATCACATAAAGGATTCTATACTTATCTTGCTCTCCTGACAGACAAATTCACCTTTTTTGCATCGTCGTCATTTGCTTTAAAGGAAACTCAACCGCAACATCCGCCATCTTTGTAAAAAATAACACGTTCATACAGAACAATTCACTCTAATACTTTTCATTTTCCGTCACAGCAAGGATAATGCATTAGAAAAATAACCATCAGTTATGACAACCTGTTTGGAACCATAATCGACAATGAAAACTGATTCTTCTCCTATCGTTGCAATAGCGACGCCACCGGGACGCGGAGGTGTAGGTATTGTTCGCATTTCCGGCAAAAATCTGGACCAGCTTATTAACGAGCTTTTCAAGGATACCAGTGCGGATTTGCCATTAACGCCCCGTTACGCTCATTTCCTGCCATTTCTGGACGCAGACAAATCCATCCTTGATGAAGGATTGGTGATTTATTTCAAGGCACCGAATTCCTTCACAGGGGAGGATGTTCTCGAATTGCAGGGACATGGCGGCACGACGGTTTTGCAAATGGTTCTGAAACGGTGTCTGGAAGCCGGAGAAAAAATCGGCCTGCGAATGGCTGAACCCGGCGAATTCACCCGTCGTGCCTTCATGAATGACAGGATTGACCTGGCTCAGGCGGAAGCGATCGCCGATTTGATCGATGCAACCACAGAAGAAGCTGTTCGTTCAGCCTCCCGTTCTCTTTCCGGTGTCTTTTCAAAAGAAATCCATGAACTGGTTTCCAAAATCATCCATCTTCGGATGATGGTTGAATCTTCTCTGGACTTCCCGGAAGAAGACATCGATTTTCTGAAAAAGGAAAATGTGGAAAGCCAGATCGCTACCATTCAGGAAACTCTTTCGGGCATCATCGCCCAGTCCGCTCAGGGAGCCCTGCTGCGGGAAGGCATCCACGTCGTTCTTGCCGGCCAGACAAACGTCGGCAAATCCTCCCTGTTGAATGTCCTTACCGGTTCCAATGTCGCCATCGTCACCCCGATAGCCGGAACGACACGGGACAAAATCACGGAAACGATCCAGATCGAAGGTGTTCCTGTTACCCTGATCGATACGGCAGGCATTCGTACCGGCAGTGCCGAAGATGAAGTCGAGCGTATCGGTATAGAACGGACCTGGGACGAAATCGGAAAAGCCGACGTCATTCTTCAATTGCTCGACGCCAGCCTTGGGCCAACCCGTGCAGATGAAAAGATCATGGCGGATTTTCCGGAAGGCATTCCTGTCATCCAGATCTGGAACAAAATCGATATTTCCGGGCACAGGCCTTCCGTAGATTCCATGTTCGGCATCACTCAGGTCTATCTCTCTACCCAGACCGGGGATGGCATTGACCTGTTAAGAAGCGAGCTGCTTAAAATCGCAGGCTGGACACAAACAGGTGAATCGACTTATCTCGCGCGAGAACGTCATCTGACGGCAATGAAAGTGGCTGAACAACACTTGGCTATTGCATCGGAACTGGTCGTAGCGGCAAATCCGTCGATCGATCTTCTTGCTGAAGAGCTGAGACTGTCGCAAGACGCACTGAACAGCATCACCGGTAAATTCACTTCCGACGATCTTCTCGGCCTGATATTCTCCCGCTT
Organism: Pseudomonadota bacterium; assembly: GCA_023449275.1. Taxonomy (GTDB): domain Bacteria; phylum Pseudomonadota; class Gammaproteobacteria; order Burkholderiales; family Burkholderiaceae_D; genus Oxalobacter. The sequence goes on from JAEXJM010000049.1 coordinate 11,507, forward strand.
TTGTATCGGAAAATAATCTTCCACTTTACTGCTCCATGAAACCATTCGGGTTTCATGGAGTTTTCTTTTCCCTCTCTTTCATATCCACACGAATGGCACATTACCAGACACTCCGTTCAAACAAGTAAATATGTCTGTTTGGACGATATTCATTTAAAATAGCAGGTTCCAAAGGAATCAAGTATATGCCCATTTCTCCTACACAAGATATTATTGACGAACTGCGTGCAGGTCGCATGGTTATTCTGGTTGATGATGAAGACCGCGAAAATGAGGGTGATCTGATGATCGCTGCCGATTTCATCACTCCCGAAGCCATCAATTTCATGGCCAAATACGCCCGCGGACTGGTGTGCCTCACACTTACCAAAGCCCATTGCGACCAGCTCGGGCTGGCACAAATGGCCCGGGACAACCGCAGTTCATACAACACGGCTTTCACCACGTCGATCGAAGCGGCTGAAGGTGTCACAACCGGTATCTCGGCTTATGACCGTGCCCACACGGTTCAGGTTGCCGTAGCAAGGAATGCGAAACCGGAGGACATCGTCCAGCCCGGACACATTTTCCCGATCACCGCCAGGGACGGCGGTGTATTGATGAGAGCCGGACATACTGAGGCAGGATGTGACCTGACGGCATTGGCCGGCCTGACGCCTGCCAGCGTGATCTGCGAAATCATGAATGAAGACGGTTCCATGGCACGATTGCCGGAGCTGCTCGAATTTGCGGAAAAACACCATCTCAAGATTGGCACCATTGCCGATCTGATCAGCTACCGCAACCAGCATGAAAGTATCATCGAACGTATCGCAGAGAACGAGCTGAACACGGCAGCTGGTACATTTCATGCCATTGTTTATCGCGACAAGCCCAGCCAGTCCGTCCACCTTGCCCTCATCAAAGGCGAAATCGTTTCAGATGAAGAAACTCTGGTCAGGGTCCATCAGCCTCTCTCTCTTGTCGATCTTATTGAAACCCGCTTCACGGCACATTCATGGAATCTTCTGGACTCCATGAAAAAAATACATGCATCCGATCGCGGAATACTTGTATTATTGAACTGTAACGAAGAATCAGCTGAATCATTTGTCGACAACTTCAAGGCCCTCGGCAGACCCAAAACAAATGATGCGGTATCGGCAAAAAGTGAAATCATCAGAAATCACGGAATCGGTGCACAAATTCTCAGGGATATCGGTGTCGGCAAAATGAAACTTTTGGCCAACCCCAAGAAAATGCCTTCCATGACAACCGGCTTCAACCTCGACATAGTCGGCTATCTGGACAGCAAAGACAATTAAACATTCATCCACGACCAAGGAGAACGATGATGACAGTCAACACTTTTGAAATTGATCTTCAGGGCCAGGATCTGAGAATCGGTATTGTCCAGTCCCGTTTCAATGAAGAAATCTGCCGCGGGCTGTTGAGTGCCTGTCTGGCCGAACTCAAGCGTCTTGGTGTCGCTGATGAAGATATTCTTGTCGCCACTGTACCAGGAGCACTGGAAATTCCGACAGCCCTTCAGAAAATGGCCGAAACGCAGCAATTTGATGCCCTGATTGCCGTAGGTGGTATTATCAAGGGAGAAACGTATCACTTTGAACTGGTTTCCAACGAATCCGCTGCAGGCATTTCACGCGTTGCCCTCGACTTCGACATGCCGATTGCCAATGCCATCCTGACAACCTACACAGATGAACAGGCTGAAGCGCGTATGGTTGAAAAAGGTACTGAAGCCGCTCGTGTCGCTGTCGAAATGGCTAATCTCGTCATGGCAATCGATGAACTGGAACCACCGGAAGAAGACGAATAACATTTTCACAAAGCCTTTTTCTTTGTGTCATCTCTTGCATTATCAAAATGAATACCAAATCTGTCCATGCCAATCCATCCAAAAACCGTTCCCCCCGGCATCGCTCGAGGGAATTTGCTTTACAGGGTTTATATGAATGGCTTTTAAATCGGGATGACGCGTCCGTTATCATCGAGCACATTCGGCAAGCTCACGGATTCGACAAGGCCGATACAGGCCACTTTGTCACACTTTTGTCTGGCAGTATTCATCAGGCGGATAAATTGCGTGAGGCACTCGCACCGCATATTGACCGTCCGCTTGAAGAGTTGTCCCCTGTCGAGCACGCCGTTCTGATTCTGGGCGCATTCGAACTGGCCAACCACATTGAAATACCGTACCGCGTCGTCATCAATGAGGCCGTTGAACTGACAAAATCATTCGGTGGCATTGACGGGCACAAATTCGTGAATGGTGTCCTGGACAAGCTGGCGGCAAAGTTACGTCCTGTCGAGGTCGATGCAAACCGCAAAACCTAAAAAAGGTGCCGTTTTTACGGCACCTTAATCATCAGGCTTCAACGGCTTCGGCTTTTTTGCCGGAGCCGATTTCTTTTTGTTCATGCAATTTCAGGCGATGCCAGATTTCTCTGGTGGTTGCCGCCTTGTTCAAACTGTAAAAATGAAGTCCGGGCGCACCGCCAGCCAGTAACTGCTCACACAGTTCCGTCACGACATCCAGACCAAACGCACGGATCGAGGCCAGATCGTCACCGTAATTCTCGAGTCTCAGGCGAATCCAGCGTGGAATTTCCGCACCACACATATCGGAAAACTGAGCCAGCTGCTTGTAGTTGGTAATCGGCATGATTCCCGCAATGACCGGAATATCAACCCCGGCTTTCTGCACGTTTTCCATAAACCGGAAATAGGAGGAAGCATTGTAAAAATACTGTGTAATGGCGGCATCCGCTCCGGCTTGTACTTTCCGGACAAAATTATCGACATCGTCCTGCAGGGATTTTGCCTGTGGATGCATTTCAGGATAGGCCGCCACATCGATCCGGAACCAGTCGCCCGTTTTTGCACGGATAAATTCAACCAGCTCATTGGCATAACGAAACTCGCCAAGAACACCGTACGAACTGGGCAAGTCACCTCGGAGCGCAACAATGTGCCTTATTCCATTGGAACGACATTCATTCAATCTTTCCAGAACAGATTCACGTGTCGTTCCGATACAGGTAATGTGAGGAGCGGCTTCAAACCCTTCCTTCTGGATTTCCAGAGCGATATTGTGTGTACCCTGTTGTGTTGATCCGCCAGCACCATAGGTAATCGAAAAATATTTTGGCGCCAACTCGGCCAATTCCGCACGGGTCTTTCGCAGAGTTTCGATCCCTTCCGGAGTCTTTGGAGGAAAAACTTCAATACTGAAACTTTTTTGTGATGGCATTTAATTCTTCAATAGCAAAGTGGACAGTGCCCACGAAATGATACTGTACAGCAATGCCCCCCCTATCGCGGCCCAGAATCCGTTGACATAAAAGCCATCTACCATTTTCGATACCAGCCAGAACAGCAATCCGTTGATGATAAAAATGAAAAGGCCAAGAGTCACCAATGTTACCGGCAAAGTCAGCACGACAAAAATCGGCCTGATCAAGGCATTGACCAGTCCCAGAACCAGTGCTGCTATCAACGCCGTCCAGAAACCGGAAATCCTGATCGACGTCATCAGATAGGGTAAAGCGAGCAAAGCAACCGTATTAATCAGCCAGACGACGAGAATACGCATGATTCCCTCCTAAAAAATAGTGGAACACTTGTTCAGACTTTAATGGTTTTACCATTACCGTATGAGCATCATATCCAAAATTCGTCTGGCCAAAGTGACGGAAAATGAATTCCGTACACTTTTTGATATCGATTAATATCTGTAATGGTTCGGTTTGTACGGACCTTCCTTCTTGACACCGATATAAGCTGCCTGCTGATCTGTCAGTTCCGTCAAAACGGCGTTCAGCTTCTTCAATTGCAAACGTGCGACTTTTTCATCCAGATGCTTCGGCAAGGTATAAACACCGATTGGATACGCTTCGGTATTGTTGAACAGCTCAATCTGTGCAATCGTCTGGTTGGCAAAAGAGGAACTCATGACATAAGACGGATGGCCTGTACCACATCCCAGATTGACCAGACGGCCTTCGGCCAGGAGAATAATCCGGTTACCGTTAGGAAGAATGATGTGATCGACTTGCGGCTTGATGTTTTCCCATCCATATTGCTTCATCGAGGCAACGTCGATTTCATTATCGAAGTGACCGATATTGCAAACAATCGCCTGATCTTTCATCCTGACCATATGGTCATGGGTAATGACATGGTAGTTACCGGTACAGGTCACAAAGATATCGGCCATCTCAGCCGCATAATCCATCGTGACGACACGATAGCCTTCCATGGCGGCCTGAAGTGCACAAATCGGATCGACTTCCGTTACCCAGACCTGAGCGGACAAAGCGCGCAATGCCTGAGCACAGCCTTTGCCGACATCGCCATACCCACAAACAACCGCCACCTTGCCTGCAATCATCACGTCCGTAGCGCGTTTGATACCGTCAACCAGCGATTCACGGCAACCATAAAGATTGTCGAATTTGGACTTGGTAACAGAATCGTTGACATTAATGGCAGGGAACTTGAGTTTTCCTTCCTCGTGCATCTGATACAGACGGTGAACACCCGTCGTCGTTTCTTCAGTGACGCCCTTGATTTCCTTGATGCGTTTGGAATACCAGTTCGGATCTGTTTTCAGATGACGTTTGATCGCATTGAACAGACAAACTTCCTCTTCTGAACCGGGATTGTCCAGAACGGACAGATCCTGCTCCGCACGTGTTCCCAAATGAAGAAGCAATGTCGCATCACCGCCATCATCCAGAATCATATTTGAATAGCCGCCATCAGGCCATTCAAAAATACGGTGAGTAAATTCCCAGTAATCATCAAGCGATTCGCCCTTGAAAGCGAATACAGGCGTACCGTTGGAAGCAATAGCCGCCGCAGCATGATCCTGGGTGGAATAGATATTGCAGGAAGCCCAGCGAACTTTCGCACCGAGTGCTTCCAGTGTCTGGATCAATACAGCCGTCTGAATGGTCATGTGCAGAGAACCGCTGATACGTGCCCCCCTCAATGGCTGGGAAGCGGCATATTCCTCGCGGATAGCCATCAGGCCCGGCATTTCGGTTTCTGCAATCCTGATTTCCTTGTTGCCCCACGCGGTCAGCTCCGGATCGGCAATGTAAAAATCCTGTTCTGTTCTGGATACAGCGTTCATCACGCTCTCCTTTCTGAAATAATGAGAAAAAAGTAACGTGAGCGCCGTTTTGAAGAATCCGAGCCTGGCTAAAATGCTTCCACCATCTTTCTGCCATAAAACAGAAGAGAAAGAACCATTTTGTTGCAACGCTCCTCGGATGTGCGGCAATATTACATGAAAATCGGCAACTTGTTAAATATTCGCTGTTGCATCGGCAACGATTGACAATAAAACCGACATCAACCACCAAGAACCGAACCTGGAATCATGCCGTTTTTTTTGACAAAGTCAGGAGCCGACATTTTTTCTCCACTTTCAAGCCGAACCTGAAAAATCCTGATTTCCCCCCCTTGGCCACTGACAAAAAAGCTGTCATCGTCAATTTCGACGACATAGCCCACCCTTCCACGGACATTGGCGGCAGCGGCATGGAGATATTTTCTTGCATCCAGAACCGTAAATTTGAGGCCATCCAGCGTTGTCCATGCTCCAGGCATGGGATTGCAACCTCTGATGAGGTTATACACATGACCGACATGATTATTCCAGTTAATCCGGGCATCTATGGTTCTGAACCATCCTTCATAACTGGCTTCAGCATTATTCTGTTCACGTTCTTCGAAATCACCTGAAACGACCCGGTCAGCGACATCAAGCAAGGCCTCGATACCCATCGGAAAAAGGCAATTATGATACAAAGAACCTACCGTTTCATCAGGATGTATGGGAACGCTTCTTTGTAGCAGAATCGGCCCCTCATCCATTCCATCAGTAGGCCGGAAAACAGTAATTCCCGTTTCTGTTTCGCCACATACAATAGCCCAATTGATAGCACTGGGGCCACGATATTTCGGCAACAGGGAAGGATGAAACTGAATGGTGCCGAATTTCGGAATCTTCGCGAATTCTTCCGGTACAAACTGCAACACATAAGCCATGATGGCCATATCGGCTTTCAGATCAGCAATAGCTGACAGGGCTTCAGCACTTCTCAGATCATCAAACTGGAACAGGGAAATCCCCTTTTCCAGAACATGGAGTTTCAGGGAATCCGGCTCGGCTCCTTTTTTATCAGGCGCAAGAAATACGCCGACAATTTCATGCCCTCTGGACTGAAATGCTTCAAGAACCGCTCTTCCGAATCTACGCTGCCCGATAATGACAATCCGCATGAAAACTCCCTATGCATAAAAAAAGATGGGTGGACAAGCCACCCATCCTGCAATGCTTAATGAATTACTTCATTAAAACAATTCCACCCCAATTATTTCTTGGCTTTTTTCGGTGGAACAGTGAAGGCTCCGCCTTCTCTCAGTT
>JAEXJM010000057.1 GCA_023449275.1 Pseudomonadota bacterium
GACTGAGACAAAACCGGCAGCCGAACAGGCTGCCCCTGCCCCGTCAGGACAGGAAAAAGCATCGTCCAATCAAGCTGAGTAAGCAAAAATAAGGAACATTTTATGGCAAGGTTTTTTATTGACCGCCCTGTTTTTGCGTGGGTCATCGCGATATTCATTACGCTGGCAGGAATTCTGTCGATCCTGACGCTGCCGATTTCCCAATATCCGAACATTGCACCTCCACAGGTCACCGTATCGACGACCTATCCGGGCGCTACGGCAAAAACGGTTGAAGACAGTGTCATTTCCATTATCGAACAGGAAATGAACGGTGCAACCGGTCTTCAATACATGGAATCCGAAAGCCAGAGTAATGGCACGGGTAAGATCACCCTGTCCTTCACGCCGGAAACGGACGTGGAACTGGCCGCTGTTGACGTTCAGAATCGCATCAAGCGCATCGAATCCCGTCTGCCACAGGCCGTGATGCAACAGGGTGTGCAAATCAACAAGGCACGCAGCAATTATCTTGCGATCGTTTCCCTGATTTCCAAGGATGGACGATTGACGCGGTACGATCTGGGTGACTATCTTTATCGCAATGTCATCAACGATATCAAGCGTTTGCCCGGTGTCGGTGACGTGACGGTTTTCGGTTCGGAAAAAGCGATGCGCATCTGGCTCGATCCGATCAAGCTGACCGGCCTCAACCTGACGCCAAACGATGTCGCCAATGCCATCAAGAACCAGAACTCGGTCGTCACTTCCGGTGCGGTCGCTGCCGCCCCTAATGTGGGTACGGAAACGTTCACCGCCAACGTCAACGTTCATGGTCAGCTCCAGAATCAGGAAGAATTCGAGAATATCGTCCTTCGGGCCAACACGGACGGTTCCGTTGTCCGTCTGAAAGACGTCGCACGGGTTGAACTGGGTGGACAAACTTATGAAGCTTACGCCCGTCTGAACGGCAAGCCCATTTCCGGTTTCGCCATCCAGCCGACGCCAACAGCGAATACGATGGCGACCATGCAATTAATCCGCGAAAAAATGGATGAATTGTCCCAATATTTTCCTACAGGTGTCGATTACAGCATCCAGAACGATACATCCAAATTCGTCAAGGCTTCCATTCATGAAGTGGTGAAAACGCTTTTCGAGGGTATTTTCCTTGTTTTCGTCATCATGTATCTGTTCCTCCAGAATTTCCGGTACACGATCATTCCGACGATTGTCGTGCCGATTGCCTTGATGGGGACTTTCGCCGTCATGAAAACGCTAGGGTTTTCCATCAACATGCTTTCCATGTTCGGGATGGTGCTGTCGATCGGCATTCTGATCGACGATGCGATTGTGGTGGTTGAAAACGTCGAGCGTATCATGACCGAGGAAGGACTTTCCCCACGGGATGCCACCTACAAGGCGATGGGACAGATTACCGGCGCCATTGTCGGTATTTCCCTCGTTCTGACGGCCGTTTTCATCCCGATGGCTTTTTTCAGCGGGTCTGTCGGTGCGATTTACCGGCAGTTTTCCATCACCATGGTCGCGTCGATGGTATTCTCGGCTTTCCTGGCCCTTTCCCTGACACCCGCCCTCTGTGCCACGATTTTAAAGCCTGTCGACCCGAATGAGCACAGTGAAAAGAAAGGCTTTTTCGGCTGGTTCAACCGCAAGTTCCACAGCATGACGATGACGTATGAACGCCAGGTCTCCAAAACGCTGGGGAAAACTACGCGTTACCTTGCCATTTACGGTGCCATCGTTTTGTGTGCCGCATTCATGTTCTGGAAACTGCCGACCTCTTTCCTTCCGAATGAGGATCAGGGCTATATTTATACGAACGTCCAGTTGCCTTCCGGCGCGACACAGGCCAGAACGCTCGAAGTACTGAAAGTCATTGAAGACCAATACGGGAAGGAACCCGGAATCGAAAACACGATTACGGTTGTCGGTCACAGCTTCTCGGGCAACGGCCAGAATGGCGGTCTTGCTTTCGTCACGTTGAAAGACTGGAGCGAACGGGGTTCCGAGGATTCGGCGGATGCCATCGTCGGTCGTGCTTTCGGCCGCTTCTCGCAAATCCGTGACGCGATCGTGTTCCCGATGAGCCCTCCTCCAATCCGCGAGTTGGGTAATGAATCAGGTTTCGTATTCCGTCTTCAGGACCGCGCCAGCAAGGGTAACGATGCGCTGGTTGCCGCACGTAACCAGCTGCTTCAGCTTGCCCGTCAAAGCAAGGTTTTGAAGAACGTCCGGTTTGATGGTATGGAAAATGCGGCCCAGCTTGATCTCAAGATCGATCGCTACAAGGCCAATGCGCTGGGTGTCTCCTTCGAGGACATCAAATCGACACTGGCGACGGCTTTCGGTTCGAACTATGTCAATGACTTCGACAGCCAGGGCCGTCAGCAGCGTGTCATCGTCCAGCTTGAGGCTTCGGAAAGAATGACACCGGATGACTTCAAAAACCTCTATGTGCGCAACTCAAAAGGAACCATGGTACCGTTTTCCTCGTTTGCCACGACGGACTGGGCACAGGGACCGGTGCAGCTGATCCGCTACAACGGTTATCCCGCCATGCGTATTACCGGCGCACCGGCCGAAGGTTACAGTACCGGTGACGCCATGGATGAAATGGTTTCATTGATGAAGCAGCTGCCTGACGGTTTCGGTTACGAATGGACAGGCCAGTCTCTTGAGGAAAAAGCATCCGGCTCGCAGGCACCTATGCTGTATGCCCTGTCACTTCTGGCGGTTTTCCTCTGTCTTGCCGCGTTGTATGAAAGTACGTCGATTCCGGTCGCCGTCCTGCTGGTGGTTCCACTCGGTGTTTTCGGCGCCCTGATCGGTGTGTTCCTCCGCGGCATGCCCAATGACGTGTACTTCAAGGTTGGCCTGATTGCGACAATCGGTCTGTCAGCGAAGAACGCGATTCTGATTGTCGAATTCGCCAAGGATCTCCAGGCACAGGGCAAGGGTCTTATCCGTTCCACCCTGGAAGCGGTCAGACTGCGTTTCCGTCCGATCATCATGACCTCGCTTGCCTTCATTCTCGGTGTCGTGCCTCTGGCGATCGCATCGGGTGCAGGTTCTGCGGCTCAGCAAGCCATCGGTACAGGCGTTTTGTTCGGTATGATTGCAGCAACGGTTCTGGCGGTTTATCTGGTTCCGATCTTCTTTATTGTCGTTCGTTCGCTATTCAGTGGCAGCCAGCGGCAACAGTCGATGTACGCCCGTAACAATACCCAGGACAGAAAAAAACCATGGAAGCTGACATGGGATTTCCTCAACCGTGGAAACAGGAAAGACAAAGATAGCCAGAAGGACAATGAAGATGATTAAGAAAATAACCCTCGTCTTGCTTGCTGCCGGAGTTTTAAGCAGTTGCAGCATGGCGCCTGCTTATGTCCGTCCGGATGCCCCGATTGAAAACCGGTTCCCGGGCAAGGCGGATGACGCTTCGGCAAAAACGCCTGCAAACCGGATCGGCTGGAACGAGTTTTTCCGCGATCCCCGCCTGAAGGCGCTGATAGCGGCCGCCATAGAAAACAACCGTGACCTGAGAGTCGCCGCATTGCGGATTGAAGAAGCTCGCGCAATGTACGGAATACAATGGGCAGACCGGCTGCCGACTCTGAATGTACAGGGATCGGGAACCCGTGCACGGACGATCGATTCAACCGGTGCAATGGGCCAGCAGGGCAATTACACTGTCGGCCTGGGTCTGGCGGCTTTTGAGCTGGACTTTTTCGGACGCGTGAAGAGTCTGACGGATGCCGCCCTTGCAGAATATCTGGCAACGGAAGAGGCACAAAGGGCCGCCTATATCAGTCTGGTTTCGGAAGTCGCCAAAAACTATCTGACCGAGCGTGCCCAGGCCAAGCAGATCGAACTGGCGAGAAATTCCTATGAATCCTACAAGCGTACTTATGGCCTGATGCAAAAGCGTTATGAAGTCGGTGCATCGTCCGCACTCGAGCTCCGCCAGTATGAAACGCTGATGCAATCCGCTCTGGTATCGGTTTCGACTCTGGAGCGCCAGCATGCCCAGACGGAAAATGCGCTGGTCGTCCTGATCGGCGGAAAGCAGATCAGGGATTTGCCACCGGCAACGGACTTTTCCGAAGACGACATCATGCAGGACATCCCGGCCGGCCTGCCATCCGATCTGTTGAATAACCGGCCGGACATCCGTCAGTACGAGCAATCGCTGAAAGCGGCCAATGCCAATATCGGAGCGGCCAGAGCGGCCTTCTTCCCCCAGATCACGCTGACCGGTTTTGCCGGAACAGTCAGCAACCGCTTGTCCAATCTGTTCGATCCGCATTCCGGGTCATGGAGTTTTACACCCCAGCTGACCCTTCCGATCTTTGATGCCGGACGCAATATTAGCAACCTGGATCTGGCAGAAGCACGCAAAAATATCGCTGTCGCACAATATGAAAAGACCGTTCAGGTCGCTTTCAGGGAAGTTGCCGACGCGCTGATGGCGCGCGACTGGCTCAATGAACAGGTCAAGGCCCAGGCAGCTGTTCTGAAATCCGAGTCGGAACGCCTGCGTTTGTCCGAGGCGCGCTATAATAACGGCATTGCCAGCTCGCTGGAAGTATTCGATGCGCAGCGCCAGCAATTTGCTGCGGAACAGTCTCTGATTGATGCACGCCTGCTTCGCCTGACCAATACGGTCGAACTGTACCGGTCACTGGGTGGTGGTCTTGTCGATGCGAATGCCGCAAAAGCGACCAGATCTGCTGCGGAAGCAGGCGCTGAAAATGCCAAAGGCTGATAACGGCGTGTAATTCGTCTGTGCAACTTTTTTGAATCCGCTTCGATTCTGTTGCACAGACAACGTGTTTTTAAAACCGGACTTCCCCTGTTTCAAAATGTCTGTGTTTTTTTTGGTTATAATCAATTTTTATTTTATTGATTATGGCATTATTGTCCAGAACAGATTTACGTTAGAATCTGGAATTAAATGCCGGACCGGTTTTATTGATCAGGGTTCTGCAATATCTGCGTCTTTCATGTAATATGTTTCCATATTCATGAATCTACTGGTATCTCAATAAGTCCAATAAACATTTCCGGATATATCCTTAACTCACATTTCCCTCTTTTTTCGAGGACATCATGGCTAACAATATCAAATCTATCAGCGATGCTTCCTTTGAAGCAGATGTATTGAAATCCGACAAACCTGTTCTGGTCGATTTCTGGGCAGAATGGTGCGGCCCCTGCAAGATGATCGCTCCGATTGTCGATGAAGTCGCTTCCCTCTACGCAGGCAAAGTCAATTTCACGAAAATGGATGTCGATTCCAATCCGGCCACTCCTGCCAAATTCGGCATTCGTGGCATTCCGACATTGATTTTGTTCAAAAATGGCGCTATTGTTTCGCAAAAAGTAGGAGCCTTGAGTAAAAGCCAGTTAACGGCTTTTATCGATAGCAATATCTGATATCATCACGTCAATGGCGGCAGAGCCGCCATTTTCATCCCTCATCAGTCTCCAACGGTAATCTCTTCTTGATTCAATCTCTCGTTGTAAACCTTAAGTTTTAACATTATGCATTTATCTGAATTAAAGTCTCTGCATGTCTCCGCACTGCTGGAAATGGCGCTCGGCCTCGAAATCGACAACGCTGCCCGTATGCGCAAACAGGAACTCATGTTTGCCATCCTGAAAAAACGCGCCAAGGCAGGCGAACAGGTTTACGGCGACGGAGCACTGGAAATTCTCCCTGACGGCTTCGGTTTTCTCCGTTCACCTGATGCCAGTTACATGGCTTCAACCGACGACATTTACATTTCCCCTTCACAAATCAGGCGTTTCAACCTCCATACCGGCGATTCGATTGAAGGTGAAGTCAGAACCCCGAAAGATGGTGAACGCTATTTCGCACTGGTCAAGGTCGACAAGGTCAATGGCGCGCCACCGGAACAGTCCAAGCACCGGATGCTGTTTGAAAACCTGACCCCGCTTCACCCGGATGAACCCCTGAAACTCGAACGCGATATCAGTTCCCAGGAAAACATTACCGGCCGCATCATCGACATGATCGCCCCTGTCGGCAAGGGACAGCGCGGCCTTCTGGTCGCATCGCCGAAATCCGGCAAGACCGTCATGCTGCAGCACATGGCTCATGCCATCACCACCAATCACCCTGACGTCATTCTGTTCGTCCTGCTGATCGATGAACGTCCTGAAGAAGTGACGGAAATGCAGCGCTCCGTCCGCGGTGAAGTCGTCGCTTCCACGTTCGACGAACCGGCCACACGCCACGTTCAGGTCGCTGAAATGGTTCTGGAAAAAGCCAAACGTCTGGTGGAAATGAAAAAAGACGTCGTCATTCTTCTGGACTCCATCACCCGTCTGGCAAGAGCCTACAATACCGTCATTCCGGCCTCTGGCAAGGTTTTGACCGGTGGTGTGGATGCCAATGCCCTGCAACGTCCGAAGCGCTTCTTCGGTGCCGCACGTAACGTTGAAGAAGGTGGTTCCCTGACGATCATCGCCACGGCACTGGTCGAAACCGGCAGCCGCATGGATGACGTGATCTATGAAGAATTCAAGGGCACAGGCAATATGGAAGTTCATCTGGAACGCCGTCTGGCCGAAAAACGTGTTTATCCGTCGATCAACCTCAACAAATCGGGAACACGCCGCGAAGAATTGCTGATCAAGCCGGACCAGTTGCAGAAAATCTGGATTCTTCGCAAACTGCTGTACGGCATGGATGAAATCGAGGCGATGGAATTCATTCTCGACAAAATGAAGGCGACCAAAAACAATGCCGACTTCTTCGACCTGATGCGTCGAGGTGGCTGATCAGGTTACCTTTATAAAAAACGGTTACGTCGATTCGTAACCGTTTTTTTTGGCATGAAGCGATTGCATGTTGTTTCAACAGGCATTCAACGTCAGCAGACGATTTTTTGAATAAAACACCTTATTGGCATTTCCAATAATGCCTCTATTAAATTTATTGTAAATTTCGTTTAATAAATCGATTAATTGGCTGATAATATATTCAATGCTTTTAAATAAAATAATATTTTTAAGATCATTAAAAATATTTATGAACGAATACCATTCGGGGAGGTGAAAATGGATCTAAAAGGAACACGAACGGAACAGAATCTGGTCGACGCTTTCATCAATGAGGCACAGACTGCCGTCATATTCGAGTATGTCAGCCATCGGGCTGCCGTCGAAGGCCATAACGACATCAGCGCCAAACTGCAGACAAGTTCGATCAGCCGCAAAAGCCAGGCCATGGGCAATTTGCAGATCCTGCAGAAAGACCCGCTTTCGGGCCTTCGCAACAACATGACCCGATTGAATATCCAGTCAGCCATTTCAACTTCCACCAAAAACTACCACGACAAATACGCCAAAATGGCTGAAATCGCACGTGATGAAGGTTTTGACACGATTGCCAACTGGTTCGACACATTGGCAAAGGCGGAACGTATGGAAGCCAAATTATATGAAGATGCCCTGAAAACGCTGCTGGACTAAGAACCGGCTGGTTCAAGGCATTGAAAAAGGCAGATAAATGTTTATCTGCCTTTTTTGCGCCTTATTCTCCCGGAAGAAGAATCTTGTGATCCTTGCTGAACTGGTAATCACGGAAAATGTGTTCCGCGCTGGGGAGTTCATAAGTCCCGTCACCCATCTGACGGGTGGTTTCCTTCAAACGATAGGTATAATGTCCGCAAGTCCAGACGTTATAATTGCGCATATGAGTGCACAGACAGATCTTGTCCCTGACGGTGATGATCTTGCCGTCCGGACGTGAACCAAGTTCCTTGTAATACTCGTCCAGATAAGCGCATTTGCCATTTTCAAGCAGATAACCGTACGATTCGCAGTTGGGGCGCAATCCGATTCCGATGGCCGGCGTCTTCTTCAGCATCCGCATCGGGTAACCGGTCGGCGAGACCAGATTCACTTCGATATCGTCTTCATTGGCAGAGAGATAGGCCTGTTTGGCCTTGTCCGGCAAGCCGCATTCTTTTGAAATCGTAAAGCGAGTGGCCACCTGAACGCCTCCGACGCCCTGTTCCATCAACGAAACCGCATCCGAACCGGTAAATATACCGCCGGCAGCGATGATCGGTATTTCCAGTTCTTCAGCTTTCAGATATTCAATGATTTCGCCGACAATGGTTTTCAGGTCATATTTTGCCCAGTCCATGCCGAAGCCCAGATGTCCGCCCGCCAGCGGCCCTTCCACCACGACGTAATCAGGAACGCGATTCAACTTGGCATTGCGGCGCAGGAAAATCTGCAGGGCTCGCACGGAGGAAACGATAATGCCCAGCCTGACGTCACGGAAACGGGGATGATCTTCAATCAGCTTGAAAGAATTGGCATGCAGGCCTGCCGCCAGGGTAATGCCATCGATTCCCGCATCCATTGCCGCCCTCAAACGGGCGCGCAGCGTTTCGCGGGGCGCGTTCATCGTCAGCTTTTCCATGCAATTGATGAAAATGAGGCCATTGCCCTTTTTCTTTTCCATCGCGCTGGCGACATGCAGGCGGGTGGCTTCCTCGACCTGCCCCAGAGCGAAGATGATCCCGGATTTATCCTTCTGGCCGATGTGTGACCTGAACTGGAGTGTCTTGTTTTTCGTATAGCTTGTCCCGAAATAGCGATCTGCGGAATCCATTGCCATCGCGTCGGAAATATGACCGATCCCCCCCAGGCGGGCGGCTTCCAACGCCAGTTTTTCGGTGGAAATATCGACACCCATTCCCCCGATTATGATGGGAACATATTCCTTTCCGCTCAATTTCAAACGGAAATCATCAACACATTTCATCGCTATCCTTGGACTACTGTTAAAGTTAGGCGCCTTATTTTTGTTTCTTCTGAATAAAAGGGAGCCAAAAATATCATAACCGCGTCGAACTTGTTTTAAATAGCCCTAATTTCATATAAATGCACTCTGAAAACATATATTCAGAACCGTGCACCACACCATATTGATTGAGGCCCGACAAGCCAAACTGCACCATTATAATTTTACTTTATGAATATGCAATACAAAAAAACGAAAACTGCATATAACTGCCCGCAATCGGGAAAGACAATACAACACCCCGCCCGCAAACCGTATCAGTGGGACATCAGAACCGGCATGGTCGCGTCGCCCAGCACCGTTCTGGTTACCCCTCCCAGCAGGAATTCCCTGAACCGGGTATGCCCGTATCCTCCCATTACCAGCAAATCGGAAGACTGCGCCTCGGCCAGCGCCAGTACGGCAGACCCGATATCTTTATTGACCTGTGGCGGCAATACTTCGACGTTGATGCCATGACGGGCCAGATAAAGGGCAAGATCATGTCCGGCATGCTCGGCATTCACATCGGGTTCCTTGTCGATATTGAACATGGCGATCTGCACGACATCCGCCTTTTTCAGGATCGGAATGGCGTCTGCCACTGCCCGTGTTGCCTCCCTGCTGGCATTCCAGCAGATCATCACCCTTTTTCCCACCTCTTTTTCAAAGGTCGAGGGCACGATCAATACAGGACGTCCGGCATTCATCATAACGTATTCCGGAAAATCAGGTGCGACGACAGGAGACGTTTCATGAAGGTCGGTCTGACCGATGACGACAAGGTCGGCAAAACGGGACAACAAACTGATGCCCTGATTCGCCTCGCCATCCACAATACGGCCTTCATGAGAAGGCACGCCCATTCTTTTTGCCTGTCCCTCGAATTCCTTTACGAAACCCGCCGCACGGTCATGCAGGAACTGGAGATGAGACGCGATGACAGGGTCTTTCTCATCGATATTGGCCTGTTGAAAGGTCAGAGTCGAAACGCCGATCATGGCAGCGCCGATCAGACAGGCATTTTCGGCAATAGCCATCTGGCAGGCAATGCGAATGCGCTCTTTGGCATGCGATTCCCTGTCAAGGTGTACCAGAATTGTTTTGTATGACATGATCACTCCCGTTCAGATTGATTGAGCAAGGAGAAGACAAGCTCACCCGGAAACAGAAGGCGGCCGGCAGAGCCGCCTTTTCCTATACCTGCTCCAGTTCGAATGCCTTGTGCAATGCCCGTACAGCCAGTTCCATGTATTTCTCGTCAATGATGACGGAAATCTTGATTTCGGATGTCGAAATCATCAGGATATTGATGCCTTCTTCCGAAAGCGTGCCGAACATTTTCGAAGCGACACCGACATGGCTTCGCATGCCGATACCAATAGCGGACACTTTGGATACCTTCGCGTCCCCGATGATATCGGCAGCACCGATTTCCGCCTTGATCTTGTTGTTCAGCAGGTCCATCGCACGATTGTAATCCGGGCGCGGAACAGTGAAGGTAAAGTCTGTTTTTCCATTGATCGACTGATTCTGGATGATCATGTCAACCTCGATATTGGCGGCAGCGATAGCTCCCAGAATCTGGAAAGCGATACCTGGACGGTCAGGCACGCCTACCACCGTGATTTTCGCTTCGTCGCGGCTGAATGCAATGCCGGAGATAACAGTTTGTTCCATATGCGAGTCTTCTTCAAAAGTAATCAATGTGCCGGATTTGGCTTCTTCTTCCAGTGGAATATCCGGATCGGTCATGGATGACAACACACGTGTGGGAACGTGGTAGTTTCCGGCCAGTTCCACCGAACGTGTCTGCAACACTTTCGATCCCAGAGACGCCATTTCAAGCATTTCCTCAAAGGTGATTTTCTTCAGCCTTCTTGCATCGGTGACGACACGCGGATCGGTTGTATATACACCATCCACATCGGTATAAATCAGGCATTCCGAGGCTTTCAGGGCGGCGGCAACAGCGACAGCCGATGTATCCGAACCACCCCGTCCGAGAGTCGTGATGTTTCCATCTTCACTGATGCCCTGAAAACCGGCAATGATGACGATTTTTCCGGCGTCCAGGTTTTCCCTGATTCTTGCCTCGTCGATAGACTGGATTCGTGCCTTGGTATGGGAAGTGTCCGTCTTGACAGGAACCTGCCAGCCGGTAAACGAAACGGCCTGTTTTCCCTGCTGCATCAATGCCATTGACAACAGACCGACAGAGACCTGTTCACCGGTCGATGTCACCATGTCCAGTTCGCGCTGATCCGGTTCGGGCATGATTTCCTTTGCCAGACCGATCAGACGGTTGGTTTCACCTGCCATTGCAGATGGAACGACGACAACCTGATGTCCTGCATTGTGCCATTTGGCAACACGCCGGGCGACGTTCTTGATACGGTCGATAGACCCCATCGACGTCCCGCCATATTTATGAACGACTAGAGCCATATAGTATTTATGAATAAAGAGTAAGTGAAAGTTCAGCTTTCAACTTTACCGTTTGAGGTGAAATTTAACAAGACATACAGCCTGCAGGCGCATAAAAAAAGCGGTTATTGATCGCGTTCCCATCGGATCCGGACACATTTTCCGGTATTTTTCATGCAAGCGGCAGACATGCCGATTCCCGCGGCATAAATCAGCTCGTCTTCGAAAAAAACCAGTGGCAGGAATTGCCTTTCCCATGAGGGGATACCCTGTTCCTGACAAAGCGCCTTGAGTGTCTTGGTCGGCCTTCCCGCCAGTTTCAGTCTGGCACTTCCGCGATACGGTTCGATTCTCAGCTTGCGCCGCTGCAGCCAGTCGATGTCGAAACCCGACGTGCTTTCCTCAAAACAGAGTTTTCCATGCCACTGATGAAGCCTGAAAGTGTTTTCCCCATGCCACTGGATATCAAGCGGATGAGGCTGGCTTGTCGGCCCGGGAATCTTGTCTACAGAAATGTTCTGGCGGTATCGGCGAATCGTATGACCGTCAAGCATCAGGTCAATTCGGGCATCCTCACGTGCCGCGATCAGCTGCTGTTTCGCCTGCATAAGCCATGCAGTCGAAGGCATGCGTACGCCATTGACCGACAGCCAGTATCGCAGCAGATTGTCCATCCTGTCCTGATCGAGCAATCGCATACGCTCCAGATCAAGACAGCCCTTTTCTGTTACGCAATTTTCCAGATCCTGTCTCGCCATTTCTTCCAGCAAACGCCGTGCAGACCCGGCATGCTGCGCCGTCCGCGCCAAACGTTTCCCAAATCCCGGAAAAAGGTCTTCCAGAACGGGAACCAGCTTGTGGCGAATTGCGTTCCGGGTGTATTTCACATCGTCATTTGAATCGTCATGGATATGGCTGGCACCTGTCCCTGACAGAAATGACACCAGTTCCGCACGGGAAACGGACAAAAGCGGTCGCCCCAGAACAGGTGTTTCTTCCCCGAAAAGTTCAGGGGAGCTGACTACCATTTCCATTCCGGACAAACCGGCGACGCCCGTTCCACGCATCAATTGCAGCAATATCGTTTCAATCTGGTCATCTTCATGGTGCGCCGTCAGTATCAACGGCACATCATGCTTGCGACACATGTCACCCAATGCCTGATAGCGTTTGGCACGCGCCTGTGCCTCGATGCCGTCGCCACCTGTCCTGTCTATCTCCACCCGACGGCTGTCAAAAGGAATCCCCCATCGCAAACACTCGCTTCGACAGTGATCCAGCCAGTCATCGGCATACCGATTCAGACCGTGATGAACATGAAAAGCGATGAGAGAATACGCGTGTGTGGCAGCGAAATGCTGTGCCAGGTGCAAAAGAACTGTCGAATCCAGGCCTCCGCTATAAGCGATGGCGATTCGTGTGTCATTCGGCGATTCGGATAAGGACAATTGAGTGGCATCATCAGCCTTTTCCAGAGAAAAAACGCGCGCCAGAATAGTTTCCAGCGCGCGTTCAAATGTTTCCCGGACGGCCATGTTATGCAAGACAGTACCTTATCTGGCCTGTTCACTATCTTTGAACTGACCGTAATTGAGCCATTTTTCCTGACGTGCGGCGATCAGTTCGTCAATAGGCGTATCCTGGATCAGGCGATACGATTCGGCGAGTTCACGTTTCAATGTCGCCGCAATCGCTTTCATGTCACGATGGGCGCCGCCCAATGGTTCCTCGATGATCTTGTCGATCAAGCCGATCGATTTGAGGCGTTGTGCCGTCAGACCCAGTGCTTCGGCGGCTTCATTGGCGCGTTCGGCTGTTTTCCACAGAATGGATGCGCAACCTTCTGGCGAAATGACGGAATAAACCGAGTATTGCAGCATCTGGACGGTATCCGCCACGGCAATTGCCAATGCACCGCCGGAACCACCTTCGCCGATGATGGTGGCGATGATGGGTACTTTCAGCTCGGCCATGACGAAAAGGTTCTTGCCAATAGCTTCGGACTGCCCCCGTTCTTCCGCGTCAATCCCCGGGAACGCACCCGGGGTGTCAACGAACGTGAAAACCGGCAACTTGAATTTCTCGGCCATTTTCATCAGACGCAGTGCCTTGCGATAGCCTTCGGGACGTGGCATACCAAAATTGCGGAAACTCCTTTCCTTGACGTCACGGCCTTTCTGATGGCCCATGACAACGCACGGGATACCGTTGAAGCGTGCAAGGCCGCCGACGATAGCCGGATCGTCCGCAAAAGCGCGATCCCCATGCAGCTCATGGAAATCCGTGAAGATTTCATTGATATAGTCCAGCGTATAAGGCCTGTTCGGATGACGCGCGATTTGCGAAACCTGCCAAGGCGTCAGTCTGGAATAAATATCCTTGGTCAGCTGTTTGCTTTTTTTCATCAGCCGCGTGATTTCTTCCGAAATATCGACAGCCGAGTCATCCTGGACGAAACGCAATTCTTCAATTTTGGCATCCAGCTCGGCGATGGGTTGCTCGAAGCTGAGAAAATTCGTTTTAGCCACACTATCTCCTTAAACCGACTGCAAGGCTCTGGCAGTCGAGAAAATTAATTTTTCAGTATTCTACCGGAAGTGGTGACAAACTGCCCCACAAAAACCATGTCGCGACGGTACACCACGGTTCCCAATGTACTGCCATTTTTTTCGCGTCTTCTTTTGTGATATCTTCGCCGGAAAAATACGAGATGCTGATCCCTTTCAACAGACCGGCATCATCCAGCGGCAAAACATTCGGACGCAAAAGATTGAATATCAAAAACATCTCAGCTGTCCAGCGTCCGATCCCCCGCACCTGCACCAGATCGGCAATGATTTCCTCATCCGGCATCTCAAACCATCGATCGGCCTGAATTTTACGCTCCAGAAAATGAAACGCCAAATCTTTCAGATATTCCACTTTCCGCTTCGACAAGCCACTGGCGGAAAGATCATCGGAACTGGCAGCCTTGATTTCTTCAGGCAAACAGTCTGGACACACCCGTAAAAAACGTTTCCAGATCGAATCGGCTGCCGCAACTGAAATCTGTTGCCCGACAATCGAGCGGGCCAGTGTCTGGAACGGTTCACCCCGGCTTTGCAAACGTGCCTTGCCTGATGTGGCAATCAGCTTCTGCATGACAGGGTCGCGATCTCCCAATTCAGTACAGGCCCTCTCCCAACACTCCTTGTCCAGCAGGGAAACCGTTTGCCAGTCTTTCATTTACGAACGGCGCCACTCGGTCAGGCCACCTGGCTTGTCCTCCAGAACGATACCCTTTTCCAGCAATTCACTGCGGATTTTATCGGCTTCGGCAAAATTCTTCGCTTTCTTTGCGTCGATACGGGCCTGAATCCGGCCTTCGATCCATTTTTCCTCGCCTTCATCGACAGTGTCGCCCTGCAGGAACTGACGCGGATCGCGTTCCAGCAATCCCAGAACACCTCCCAGCGCTTTCAGTTGCGCAGCCAGTTCTGGAGAATGCGTCCGGTTGACTTCATTCGCCAGTTCGAACAATACGGCAACCGCTTCCGGCGTGTTGAAGTCATCGTTCATGGCGTTCGTGAAACGTGTGGCGTATGCATCTTCCCAGTTGACCGGCCTGTCCTCGAATTCGACATCTTTCAGGGCGGTATAGAGACGCGTCAACGCATTTTTGGCGTCATCCAGATGGGCGTCGGAGTAATTAAGCGGACTGCGGTAATGCGAACGGATGATGAAGAAACGAAGTACTTCGGCATCGTAACTTTTCAGGACATCGCGGATAGTGAAGAAATTGCCCAGCGACTTGGACATTTTCTCATTGTCCACACGGACGAAACCGTTATGCATCCAGTAATTGACGAAAGGATGGTGTGAAGCGCCTTCAGACTGCGCGATTTCATTTTCATGGTGCGGAAACTGCAAATCTGCCCCACCACCGTGAATATCGAAATGTTCACCGAGGAGCTTGCTCGACATGGCAGAGCATTCGATATGCCATCCAGGACGGCCACATCCCCATTTCGACTCCCATTTGGCTTCTTCCGGCTCGGTCGGCTTGGCGGATTTCCACAGAACGAAGTCCAGCGGATCACGTTTGCCGGTATTGATATCAACCCGTTCTCCGGCACGCAAGTCATCCAGAGACTTGCCGGACAATTTGCCATAACCTTCAAAATCGCGCACCGAATAATTCACGTCGCCATCCGGGGACTGGTAAGCCAGACCATTTTTTTCGAGTTTGCCGATCAGTTCCAGCATTTCGGGAACGAATTCCGTCGCCCGCGGTTCATGATCCGGCGGAAGAATGCCAAGTGCACTGGTATCTTCATGCATGTATCGGGTAAAACGCGAAGTCAGGCTGGAGATCGACTCTCCGTTTTCGGCGGCACGGTTGATGATCTTGTCATCGATATCGGTGATGTTGCGGACATAAGTCACTTCATATCCCGACGCCTTGAGCCAGCGGTAAACGACGTCAAAAGACATCATCATCCGGGCATGGCCGATGTGGCAAAAATCGTAAATCGTCATGCCACATACGTACATTCTCACTTTGCCCGGTTCAATAGGTGTAAAGACCTCTTTGCTTCTCGTTAAACTGTTATATATCTGCAGACTGTCCATGAAGAAAGACCTGGTAGGAAAATCGGATAAAGTCATTATTCTACTGTGATATAAGCGTTTTGACATGCATTTTGAAAAGGGATTCACTTGTTTCACGTACCCGGACTATCGGCTGTCGGCAATATCGCCGAAACAAAGAGTTTGCTAGAATGCGGTTACCGCGAAATGAATGTTTTTTCGTTGTTTGTTAAACCTGTTTCCCATTCATCTGTCAGAATCAAAAGGATTGGTTCAGTCCCTGACCGCATCTGGCAGGTTTTTAATCTCATCATAAGGAATATTATGGCCGTCGCACTTCATACCAATTTCGGCACGATCAAGATCGAACTCGATGCCAAAAACGCTCCGAAAACCGTTGAAAACTTTCTGAACTACGTTCGTTCCGGACATTACGACAACACCATTTTCCATCGTGTCATCAATGGTTTCATGATTCAGGGTGGCGGTTTCGAACCCGGCATGAACCAGAAAAAAACGAATGCACCAATCGAAAACGAAGCGAACAACGGCCTGACCAACGAAACGTACAGCATCGCGATGGCAAGAACATCCGATCCGCACTCTGCGACTGCCCAGTTCTTCATCAACGTCAGCGACAATGATTTCCTTGACTATCCGGGACAGGACGGCTGGGGCTATTGTGTATTCGGTATCGTGACCGAAGGCAAGGATGTCGTGGACAAGATCAAGAACGTCCGAACCGGTCGTGCCGGCATGCATGCCGACGTTCCGCTGGAAGACGTCGTCATCGAAAAAGCCGAAGAAGTCTGATTTTCCATCTGACTGCCGGATCCATATGAACCAGCCTGCTTCACAAATGAAAAAGTCGAAAGCGCTTTTCATTTCCGATCTGCACTTGCAGGCTGGCTCGCCCAAAACCATTGCCGCTTTTCTGGACTTTCTGGAAAAAGAGGCGTCACAGGCCGAACAGCTCTATATTCTGGGCGATCTGTTTGAATATTGGGTGGGCGATGACGATATGGATTCGGAAACAGTGAAACTCATCACCGGCGCAATTCGCCAGGTTTCGGATACGGGCACATCCGTTTTCTGGATACCCGGTAACAGGGATCTTCTGACAGGACGGAAATTTCTGCGAACCATCGGCGCAAAAGCCCTTCCTGAACTCGCCATCGTCGGGTTCGGCAACAAAAAAATCATTCTGGCACATGGCGACGCCCAATGTACGGATGACATCAACTACATGAAATTCCGGAAACGGACCCACAATCCGATAGTACGTTTTCTGTTCCTTGCACTTCCCCTGTCCAGGAGAAAAAAGATCATTACCGGCTACCGTCAGCAGAGCAAAAAAGCCAACGAGCAGAAACCGGCTGACATCATGGATGTCAATGTATCGGTCATCGCCGACCTGTTCAGAAAAACCGGTGCGTCCGTCATGATTCACGGCCATACGCATCGTCCGGGATGCCATACCTCTGTCAATGAAAACGGCGAATGTGTCCGTCTGGTTCTGTCAGACTGGCATCTCGAAGGCGATATCCCTCGGGGTGACTGGCTTGCCATCGGCATGGATAACGCTATCACCCGCCACTCTGTTTCAGAGCTTTGAAGCGGGGTCAATACGATGCCACCATCCGAAGCAATCGATTTCATGCAGTCCCCTGATATCGTGGCACAGCAGCTGATCGGCTCGTTCTTTTCCTATCGTGGCGTCGGCGGCATCATCGTCGAAACGGAAGCCTACGACCAGACCGACCCCGCCTCTCACAGTTTTTGCGGCCCCACGGAGCGCAACGCCATCATGTTCGGGCCACCGGAAGCGATATACGTTTACCGGTCTTACGGCATCCACTGGTGTTTCAATTTCGTCTGCCGGGAAGAAAACCACGGTTCCGCCATACTGATCCGTGCCATCGAACCCACGACCGACATCGAAACGATGATAAAGCGACGCGATATGACCGATATCCGCCTCTTGTGCGCGGGCCCCGGCCGGGTTTGTCAGGCACTGGGAATCAGCAGCCAGGAAAACGGGCTTTTGCTCGGTTCGGAAGAATGTGTCCTGAAACCGCGGACAGCCCCGGTCAAGATTGTCGCCGGCCCCCGGATCGGCATTACGAAGGCGGCGGACGTTCCCTGGCGTTACGGTCTTGCCGGTTCACGTTTTTTAAGCCGCCCGTTTCCGAAAGGATCGCCTGTTTTCAGCAGCGGCAAATGATTTTCCTGATCTGATCAGTTTTTCCAGCGCAAATTGAAATCGACCCGATGTGCCGGCTTGTCCTTGTCGGCAACGCCTTTCTTGCTGGCCAGCAAATAGATTCTTTCATCAGGCAGTTTTCCTTTCAGGACCAGCCAGGTCTTGACCGCTTCCGCTCTCCGGTTCGCCAGAAGAACCAGATTATCGTTTCTGGATGCATAATGCCCGATAAGCAGGTTTTCCATTTCAGCGACAGGAAGCGTCTTGTCGAAAACGAACAGTTCCCTGGGTTTGTCGAATTTTTCGTTTTTATAGACTTCCGTCAGAAGTGACGGGTATTCCTTTTCAGACACCGTAATCTCTTCGAATGACGGAGCACCGGTTTTCTTCCGCTTCAGCTCCCGGATTTTCCGGTCCAGTGTCGATTGTCCAAGCCCGGCCCTGTCGGCGACCTCATCATAGAAACCGGTAATTTCCAGCTTGATCTTCGGCCGTTTGGCGAGTCCTTTCGACATCCTTTCCAGGCGTTTTTCAGCATCTTTCGGCAATGCGGCACTCCCCGGCTCGAATGCCATGCCCGACAAGCCTTTTTCTTTCTCGTTCAATGACGACAGCCATGCAAAAGGAGCCGTCACGATTTTCTTCAGGGTATTCAAAACCACTTTTCCGACAATGCTGCCGAGAGAAAATTCCGGATCGTTCAGGGAACCGGCAATCGGGACATTGATGTCGATAACGCCATCACTGTCCTTCAACAGGGCCAGCGCCAGTTCGATGGAGGCACTGATCGCTTCCTTGCTTTCGACCTTTTCTCCCAACGTCAGCTGGTCGAGAACAAGCGAATTTTCAGCCGTCAAGGTTCCGTTCTGGACTTTATACGTCGCCTTGTACGTCATTTTCCCCTTTTCGATCCCGTATCCCAGATACTTGCCGGAATAGGCGGAAAACTGGGCCAGTTCCATTCCGGTCACCTGTGCCTTGATGTTCAGGGTAAGCGTATCGCTCAAGGGATTGACATATCCGGAAATATCCAGCGGTGCACCATTGACCTGCCCTCTCAGTCGTATTCTCGATTGTGTTTCCGGATCGTTCGACAGGTTGATGAATGCGCCCCTCAGGTTCTGGATATTGGCGGTATAACGTGGTTTGATGAAATTGTCCGAAAAACGGACGCTTCCGTTTTTGACAATCCATTTCTTGATGGCTATCGAAAAATTCTGTTTCTCCGGACGGGCAGGTATCTGAACTGCAGCGGTTTCTGTCGCCACCTCCGGTTTTGTCTTCGTCTTTTCAGGTTTTGCCTCTTCCTGTACGACAGGAATCTGTACCGCAACAGCCATCCCGTCTCCGGAAGTGACAGGCGGAAGTTCTTCCTCGCTGACAGCCAGACTCTTCTGTCCGCCGGCCTTGCTGCGCAGGATATTCTGTAGGTTCAGACGACCATCCGACAGCAGGATGACCCTTGCCACCACATCCGTCATACGCGCCTTGTCGATCGTGACAGTCAACGGATTGAGATTGACGGCAAGCCCTTCAAATGCCAGATCCTTCCAGCTGATGACAGGCTGTTTCGTCAACTGGTCGACGGCCGACAATGTGCTGACGGCAGCCCCGCCCCTGAACTGTCCCTGCAAGACACCGGAAGAAGATGTATCCACCAGCAGTCTGCCTTTGACAGACAAATCCGCCTGCCGCAGGGAAAGGTTCACATAATCATCGATGTAAGGCTGGATGAAATGGATATCGATATTGCTGAAATCCACGTCCAGATCGGCTTTCAAAGGCGAAGCGGTCACATTCCCTTTCACCAGATAAGCGCCCCTGTCGTTGATCTTCGCTCTGGCGGACAAGGCTACCGGTTTATCCATCGAATCGGACAGATCGTTTGGCGATATCCAGTTGGGTGACTTTGGTGACAATCGTTCCTTTGGGATGCCGGTTTTCAAGATGCAGGGACCAGTTTTTGATGCCGGCCTGTTTGATCCGGAAATGGAAACCGGATTTTTCCGCCGCCTTGTCGACGGCTTTTTGTGCAACCGAAGCCTTGTCGCCGTTTTTGAACTTGTCGAGCAGCTCCGGCATACTGTGAATCAACTGGATACCGGTTCCTGTCGAGACGACACTATTGACCGTCACGTCGTGCCTGTCCATATCCAGCAACAATTTATCGACCGAGAGGCCCACATTTCTGGCCGCGATATTGACCGGAACCTTGTACGTCCTGTCCGTGATACGGAACTGTCCGCCAGTCATGACAAACTGTTTCAAATCGATGACAGGAAACTTTGCGGTTGTTGCCTTGTCGGTATTTTCAGCGGTTTTCCCACCTGTTCCGTTTTTCCTTTCCATATTCAGCAGCCGTTCGACATTCCACTGGCCATTGCTGTTTCTGTCCAGAACCACCTCAGGGTTTTTGAGACCGATGCGACCGATATCGATCTTCCCTGAAAAAATATCGCTTTTGTCGATATCGACTTTGAACTGGGAAAATTTGAATACCGTGGCACCATTCGACTCCGCCAGCCACATCGAATCCAGCGTCACGTCTCCCCTGACCAGTATTCTTTTTTTCTCACCCTGGTTTCGTGGAAAGATGATTTCCAGATCGGCTGAAAATTTGCCGTTTTTGATTTTGAAACCGGGATCGAAAGGCAAATATCCCAGATATGTCGGCAAATCCAGCCTGTCCAGCCTGACTGCGATTTTGCCCGATTTTTTATCGAATGCCGGTTTCGATCTCGATTTGCCGACCAGTTCGATTTTATCCTTGTTGATTTTCGCGCTAATGGCGAGAGTGGTGAAAATATCGACTTTCGAAGGCATGTTGGCGATAACGGGAATATCGATATCCAGCTCTTCGATCAGCAGCGTCTTTTTCCGCTGTTCATCATCCACCCGTATCGTTCCGTTATCGATCTGGATATTGTTGACCGAAAAATTCGTTTTTGAATCGTTCTCCTTCGGCTTCGCGGCATAGGCGACCAGATCGTTGATGTTGTAATGCTTTTTGCCATAACGGATCAGATGGATTTTTGGATTGACCAGCCGGACCTCCTTCACGACAGGAGCACGCTCCGAGAAGGTTTCCGGTGACAACTGGATAAACAAATGGTCGAACGATGCAAAAGCCCTTTTCGAACCGGGGTCAGTCAGCAGAACCCCATCGAGCTTGGCCGTCAGACTGAACAGGTCGATATCCAGCTTTTGAATGTTCAGTTCACGGTTGAATTTTTCAGCAACGAATTCCTTCGCCTGTGTTTCGACGATACGGGGAAGAAAATAAATACCGGCAGCGACAAGAGCCAGCAGCAAAAAAAGGAACGACAAAACACTGGCGATTGCCAGCTTCACGCGCGAGCGTTTTTTGATGTTGGATGAGTTCTGCCCTGTCATTCAATAAATGATCCTGTTTTGATAAACCGGCCTTATCCTTTTATTTTAAAGAAAAATCAACGCGATTGCCCGAATCGCTACCCTCGGTACCTTTAGCCTTGCTTGCCAGAATGAACAGCCTTTCTTCAGGAATCTGTCCCTTGTCCATCAACCAGTTTTTCACCGCTTCCGAACGCCTATTCGCCAGCCGCATCAAATCGCCCTGTTGCGTTGAAAAATGTTTCGAAAGCCGCCTTTCCATTTCCGCTACAGACACGGACTTTGACAATCCGATCCAGTTTTTCGGCTTGTCGAAATCCTCACTATTGTAAAGTTTCTTCAGCAAGTCCGGGTATTCCTTGTCGCTGACCGTGACTTTTTCCGTACCGGCTGTACTGCCCAGTTGTTCCGCCTTGATTTCCCTGATTTTTTTCATGATCGTCAATTTGCTGTCGGCAACTGGATCGTATTTACCGGTGATTTCCAGCGTCAGGGCTGGCCGGTTTTCCAGCGCTTTCGCCAGTGACTCCAGTTTTTTCCGCTCATCTTCCGTAATGGTGTGGCTACCCGGTTCGAAAACGACAAACGACAGTTCCGCATCATTTCCGACCAGCGCACCCAGCAGCCTGAACGGAGATGTCACTGCCTTTTGCAGCAGGTTGACGAACATTTTGAATACAAGGCCACCCACTGAAAATTCCGGATCGTTCAGCGAACCGCCGACCGGCAGGTTGATATCGATGACACCGTTCCTGTCTTTCAGCAAAGCCAGTGCAAGCTGGACAGGCAGATGAACGGCATCTGCACTGTCGACTTCATCCCCCAGCGTCAACTGGTCGAGAACCAGCGAATTCTCGGCCGTGAGCTGGTTGTCCTCAACCTTGTAGTGGACATCAAACGAAAGCTTGCCCTTCTCGATACCGTAACCGATGTATTTTCCGGAATAGGCCGAAAACTGGGCCAGTTCCATTCCCTTGACGTTTGCCTTGATGTCCAGTGACAGCAATTCGCTCAAAGGATTGATCAGGCCGGCAATGACCAGCGGGGCGCCGTTGACACGGCCTTTGACGTCGACGGTTGCCAGCCTGCGTGCATCTGTCGACAGATTGTTGACAGAACCTCTCAGGTTCACCAGATTGGCCGTATAGCGTGGCTGGATGAAATTGTCGGAAAAACGGATCTTCCCGTTCCGGATCAGCCATTTTCTGATCTGAATGGAATAGTTTTTCTTTTCGGGCAGCCTGGAAGTTCCCGGATCATTTCCCGCCACCATCCCAGCCGTTTTCTCATGGGTAACGGTTTCGACCACCGGTAATTTTCCGGCATTCTTTTCCTCGGCATCCGTCAGACTCTTCCGGCCACCCGTTTCACTGCGCAAAATATCCTGAAGATTCAGGCGTCCCTTCGAACTCAGGATAACCCGCGCCATCAGGTCGTCCAGCGTCACCTGATCGACGACGACAGACAGCGGCGACAGGTTTACGCGAAGGCCCTTCATCGACAGAGCTTTCCAGTTCACGAAGGGTTGCCTTGTCACCTGATCGACAGTGTCCAGACGGCTGATCCCGGCATTGCCGGCAAACTGGCCCTGCAACGAGCCGTTACGCGCCTGTACGATTTTCAGTTTGCCTGCAATGGACAAATTCGCCTGTCTCAGAGACAGGTTCACATAATCCTCGATATAAGGTTGCACCGCCCGGATATCGACATTTCTGATATCCAGATCAAGATCGGTCCTGAAGGGCAGCGGCTCGACCGTTCCCCTGACATCCAGACGCCCCTTGTCATTGATATCGGCAGTGACCGTGACGGCAACAGGCTGGTCATATTTTCCGGAAACATTGTCCGCCGTGACGTCCAGCTTCGTCACTTTCGTCACAACCGGTTTTCCGGTTGTCCGGTTTTCGACATAAACCGACCAGTCATCCAGTTCGAAGCGTGCGACGGAATAAGTGAAGCCTGCCTTCGCCGCTGCCTCATCCATCGTCTTTCCGGTGGTTCTGTTCATATCGGCTTCGGCACGTTTCAGTCTGCCATGCACAAACCGGATATCCGTTCCGGCAGAAACGACTTTTTCAACGTTCATATCCTTCTTCGGAAGATCGAAAGCCAGCTTGTCGATTTCCAGTCCGAAATTCTTCACTGAAAAGTTCGCTGGCCCAGAATTGGTCTGATCCCTGACGTGCCATTGGCCTTCTGTCACAACCAGTTTATTCAACGTCAGATTAAAAGGAATGCTTTCATCAGTGGAAGCCGTTTGTGCGGTTTCCTTTTCCGGTTGGTTTTCTCCTTTTTCCGGCACGAACATTCGTTCGAAATTCCATCGGCCTTTCTTGTCCCGCTCAAGGCTCACCACCGGATATTTCAATTCGACAAGATCAATGGCCATATTTCCTGAAAGGATATCGCTCTTGTCGATTTTGATATCCAGTCCGGGAAATTTCAGCAAATCGGCACCTTTGACATCAACTATCCGAAGCGCGTTCAGGCTGACCTTGCCTTCGATGAAAAGCCCCATTTTTCCGTCTTCCGGCTTGACGAAGCCGATGTCCAGATCCGTAGACAGCTTGCCGTCCCTGAGTTCGAATGCCGGTTTGAAAGGCAGATATCCCATATAGGAAACAAGATCGACACCGTCCAGCCTGAGATTGACGGTACCGTCCCGCTCTCTGAAAAACGGTCGTGTCTTGCCGGATATCCCGATTTTTTCGTTATTGACTTTGGCGGAAAGCGCCAGATCGACAAAGATATTGACCTGTGACGGCAATGAGGAAATGAATGGAACCGTCAGGTTCAGCTCATCGATGACATGCTTTTTGTCCTTCGGCATATCGTCGAATTCGATCAGCCCGTCAGTGATCCTGATATTGTTGATCGAAAATTTCGCCGTCGAATCGTCTTCTTTGGGTTGCATCGCAAAAGCGATGAAATCGTCGATGTTGTAACGATTGTTTTCCAGCCGTGCCAGATGAACTTTCGGATTGGTCAGCGTCAGTTCTTCAACGACCGGTGCAAGGCGGAACAAGGATTCGGCGGAAAGGTCAAGCGTCAGGCGGTCGAACGAGGCAAAACCGTTTTCCGACCCGTGACCGGAAAGCCGCATACCTTCAAACCCGGCTGTCAGGGTAAACGGATTGAATGAAACCTTGGTGAAACCGAGTTTGCGCTGGAATTTTTCGGAAACGAATTCCTGAGCCCTGGTCTCGATAATCCCGGGAATGATGAAAAAGCCCGTTACGCCATACACAACAGCCAGGACAACCAGAACGATCGGGAACCATTTGGCGAAGGTCGTCCGCCAGAAGAGAGGCAGGCGCTTCAACGGATTTTGCACGGTCATTCTCCTTTTGACACGTTCGATTTTACCGACAGCTTTGCAACAGACTCCTGCCGGGTTTACCGCCCCATATTAAATAAAATCGGCCAATAAATAAACAGCCGGTTTGCACTTATCGCAAACCGGCTGCATAAATCGGATATCTGATATGAAAAAGGCCTTATTCGACGAGCTTGTTCAACTGTTCCGGACTGACTTTTTCCTCTTCCGGCACAGCTTCCAGCTTGATATCGGCCGCTTCCAGTGCGGACATGATGTTTTTGAGCTGGTGTTCCTGTGCTGCGGCATTGTTGATAAGGCCACGCAGTGCCTTGATGAGGGGATCGTCGCCGTTCGGCGTGATGCCGTAAGATGAAAACAGGACGCTGGCAGCATCCTTTTCATTATGGCTGTCGTCTTTTTGGATGATACGTGCGGGATTGCCGACCGCTGTGGCTCCGGCCGGAACTTCCTTGACCACCACAGCGTTCGACCCGACCTTGGCCATCTCACCGACCGTGAAACTGCCCAGCACCTTGGCTCCCGCACCGATAATGACGCCTCTTTCCAGTGTCGGATGGCGTTTTTTGCCTTTCGCCAGAGACGTCCCCCCCAGTGTCACTTCCTGATAAATCGTGCAATCGTCACCCACTTCAGCCGTTTCACCGATAACAACACCCATGCCGTGATCGATAAATACCCTGCGTCCGATTACCGCACCCGGGTGGATTTCGATTCCCGTCAGGATGCGCGCCAGATGGGAAATGAAACGGGCCAGCCACTTCAGGCCATGCGTCCAGCACCAGTGTGCCATCCGGTGAACGAGAATGGCCTGAAAACCCGGGTAACAGGTAATGACTTCCCAGGTATTGCGGGCTGCTGGATCACGTTGGATGATACTTTTGATATCTTCGCGAAGATGGCGGAACATGGTATATACGGAAAATTAACAAAAGAGCCAGATCATAACCGTTTCGGCAGGTTTGTGCACGTTCATTTAATCCTGCCGGATCTTCATGATGCGCTGGCGACGGGCTTCATACAGGCAAATGCCAGACGCGACCGAAATATTCAGACTTTCAACCGAACCGAACATCGGAATGGCCACCAGCTGATCGCAATTTTCACGGGTCAGGCGGCGGATGCCCTCACCTTCCGATCCCATTACGAAAGCGACACCACCGGAATAGTCGGGCTCATA
Organism: Pseudomonadota bacterium; assembly: GCA_023449275.1. GTDB lineage: Bacteria > Pseudomonadota > Gammaproteobacteria > Burkholderiales > Burkholderiaceae_D > Oxalobacter. The sequence goes on from JAEXJM010000057.1 coordinate 25,916, forward strand.
CAGGCTCTCTTCCGCGTCGTCCGTCGTGCCGATGACCCAGATGTCCCGCTCCTGCAACTGGCGAATCGTTCTCGCCAGATTCGTCACCGTGATGTATGGCACGGTTTCAGCGGCACCACTCGCCACTTTCTGCACAGTCGCCTTGATACCGACAGCCCGATCTTTCGGGGCAATCACGGCATGCGCACCGACACTGTCAGCCACACGCAGGCAGGCGCCCAGATTATGCGGATCGGTAATGCCATCCAGAACGAGCAGCAAAGGTGCCCCTTCGATCGCATCCAGCAATTCATCCAGATTGCGGGCCAGCGAAACCGGTGCTGCCAGCGCGACAACTCCCTGATGGCGACGTGTACCGACCATCTTGTCCAGGCGGGCTCCATCGGCCTGAATGACTCGGATACCGGCGGCCCTGGCAACCTTGAGCAGCTCCTGCATCCGGCGATCGGAACGCTCGGCATCAACGTAGATTTCTTCAACGGAAGAGGCTTCGTGACGCAGGCGCGACGTGACGGCATGAAAGCCGAAAATAACTTTGTTTTTCATTTTTTCTTTCTGCAAACTCTGCAATAAACATTCAGCGCGGTTTCCGTCTTTTCGGAACGGAACGGCCTTCAACCGTGGCATCCTTGTCGGTCAACGTCGCGATATTCCGCTTCTTGTACCGGTCGAAAATGACGTGCTGTGCCGGATCGGTTTTCACGGTTTCGCCATCCTTTTTGTCAGAAGCCTTAAACGGCCCGTCAATCAGGCGCAAGTCGATCTGGCGTGCATCCATATCGACCCGACTGACCTGAACGACCACCCTGTCCGTCAACTGGTAACGGACACCGGAATTCTCACCTTTCAGTTCATGGCGGACTTCATCGAAATGATAGTAATCATGGCCCAGTTCGCCAATATGCACCAGCCCTTCGATGAAGAGGTCGTCCAGCTGAACGAAGATACCGAAGCCGGTCACACCCGAAATCGTGCCCGTGAAATGTTCACCCAGCTTGTCGCGGATGAAATAACACTTCAGCCATGCCTCGACATCACGTGAGGCATCGTCCGCCCGTCGTTCGTTGGCGGAACAATGCAAACCGAGTGCTGTCCAGATCGCCACTTCAGCACTTTCTTTCCTGTTGCCCTTGCCTTTTTCCATGGAAAGCATCTGTTTGCGGATCGAACTTGGCACATTCGTATTCAACAGACGCTTGTCGATACCGGTCGGCACATAGCGCTTGTCCTGCAACAGGGCCTTGATGACCCGATGTGTCAACAAATCGGGATAACGCCGGATCGGGCTGGTGAAATGGGTGTATGCCTCATAAGCCAGACCGAAATGGCCGATATTGTCCGGACTGTACATCGCCTGCTGCATCGAACGCAAAAGCATGGTCTGCAACAAAGGCGCATCGGGACGCTCGTCAATCTGTTTGATCAGTACGGCATAATCCGAAGGCTGCGGAGAATCGCCACCGTTCAAGGACAGGCCCAGCTGCGCCAGGAACGACCTTACCTGTTCGAGTTTCTGCTCGTTCGGCTGCGCATGTACGCGATACGTTCCGGGATGATGGTGCGTGGTGATGAAATCCGCTGCACAAACGTTGGCAACCAGCATACATTCCTCAATCAGCTTGTGCGCATCGTTGCGGACACGCGGCAGGATTTTCTCGATCTTGCCTGCGGCGTTGCTGACGATATACGTTTCAACCGTTTCGAAATCGATCGCCCCGCGCTCTTCACGCGCTTTTGCCAGAACCTTATACAGGCCATACAAATCCAGCAAATGAGGCACAAGGCTGGAATAAATGATCGCTTCCGGTCCCTTCTGGCTCTTCAGGATCGCCGCCACCTCCGTGTAGGTCAGGCGCGCTGCCGAGTGCATCACACCCGGATAGAACTGGTACGCCTCGACTTTTCCATTCGGATAGACCAGCGCATCGCATACCAGCACCAGTCTGTCCACACCGGGATTCAGCGAACACAGGCCATTCGAGAGTTTTTCAGGCAACATCGGGATAACCCTGCGCGGAAAATATACCGAAGTCGCCCGCAACAACGCATCCGAATCGATCGGCTCGTTAGGCTTCACATAATGACTGACGTCGGCAATCGCGACAATCAGGCGATACGCCGTTTCATCGCCGATCTTGACCGGTTCACAATAAACAGCATCATCAAAGTCCCGTGCGTCTTCACCATCGATCGTGACCAATGGCACATCCCGCAAATCGACGCGCCCCTCATAATCTTCCGGCAAAACCGTATCGGACAGACGGGCAGCCGCATCCATGCAGGCTTTCGAGAATACATGGGGCAGCCCGAATTTCCGGACGGCGATTTCGATTTCAATGCCCGGATCGTCGATATTGCCGACCACTTCGACAATACGCGCGACCGGCTGTGAATAGCGGGATGGCTGTGTAATCAGTTCCGCATTGACGATTTGCCCTGCCCTGGCATTGCCGGGAGAGCCTTCTACCAGAATGTCATGAACGATGCGCTTGTCTTCCGGTGCGATCAGCCAGACCCCGTTTTCATTGATCAGGCGACCGACGATATGCGTATGTGCCCGGCTCAGGACCGACACGATGACGCCTTCCGGACGTCCCCGCTTGTCGATATTGACCACCCTCACCTGCACCCGGTCGTTATGCATGACCTTGTGCATCTCGTTTTCAGACAGGAAAATATCGTCACCACCTTCTTCGGGAATGACGAAACCATAGCCGTCAGGATGGCTGTGAACATAGCCGGTAATAAAATGGGTCGACTTGTCAACCTTGTAATTCCCTCTGGAATCACACATCAGCTGACCGTCACGCTCCATCGCGTCAAGCCTTTTCAGCAAACCGTCCATTTCGGTTCGCTTGACATGCAGCTCACGCCCGATGGCCCTGGCATTGCAGCCCTTTGGCGCTTCGCGCACGGTTTCAAGGATTTCTTCCCTGCTGGGAATGGGATAAGGATATTTTTTCAAATGAATTCTTAATAAAAATGTTGGATAAGCGACATTTTAACAACTTCATCATGCTTTTTTTCAACAGATCAGGCAAGATGATTGACATGTTTTTATATCACGCTATAATTTCAGTCTTGCATTTGTGAACAAACAAAAACCGGCAGTAATTTTTCACTGTTCAGTTTTCAGGAATGCAAATATAATATCAGATGTACAGATTGCCCACGTGGCGGAATTGGTAGACGCGCATGGTTCAGGTCCATGTGCCGCGAGGTGTGGGGGTTCAAATCCCTCCGTGGGCACCATCACCGCAAAAAATAAAGCAGAAAGCCTTGAAAACATCGAATTTCAGGGCTTTTTTGTCGTTATCTTGACGCGAGTGCCATTCATCGGACTGAACACCGATACTTCCTGCTGCCAGCGCCTTATATCCAAAACATGCCAAGCCAGCCATACCAACAGGAAAACTTGCTTGCCATACCTGTTTTTATCGGCCTACCCCTTTTGGAAAATATTTTTCATCATGCATCCGACTTTTGAAATGAAACCGTCGCAAATACGCGATCCTGTTATCCGCATTCCGACAGGAGACTCTATGAAAAAGTGACCTGTTGCCTTTATGTATCGTGATTCGCAATGGGTGCCCTCCATGCCCGGACATCCCGTACCGGTCGCCGTAAAACCAGAGCTGTCGGCAAAGACGGCAAATCTCTGTACGGCATAATCCAAGCCGTTTCCATCAAGAAATGCGAACAGGGCAGGGAAAACAAAAACCGGTCAGGAATCATGCGCCGGAAAAAATGGACAGGATAATCCCGCTCATTTTTATGCATGCCAATATTTCACTTCACTCCAGAAACGGGAATAACATTATGGCATGAGCCGGAATTGAAAACTGCCGTGCCTTTTTCCCACTATCACATGTTTTTTCATCCATGTAGTGTATCAATGTGATTTAATATTCACCTTTTTAGAGGGTTTTATACGTTCCCTGAACGGAATTGCCCGTTTCCTGACCGACCTGATCTGAAAGAATCGCCACCATGACCGCCGTCATGTCCTTTTGCGCCATTTGTGTCCTCCTTGTTCTGGGAATTGTCGTCCGTTCCAGTTTCCCGATTTTCCAGCGCCTGTTCATCCCTTCTTCCGTTATCGGTGGCTTCCTCGGCCTGATTGTCATTTCGACGCTGGGACATTACCTGTCACCGGACTGGTTTGTCGCTTTCGGACAACTGCCGGGATTTCTGATCAATATCGTTTTCGCCGGCCTGTTTCTCGGTGCAGCTCCGACTCCGCTGAAGAAAATCTGGCATCTGGCCGCACCGCAATTCTGTTTCGGGCAAATCAATGCCTGGGGGCAATACGTCATCGGTCTCGGACTGGTTTTCGTTTTTCTCGGACCCGTTTTCGGTGTTCCGGAAGTTTTCGGCAATCTGCTTGAAATCGGGTTTCAGGGTGGACATGGTACGGTCGGAGGACTGTCGGATACCTTTCACAAGCTCGGTTGGCCTGCCGGTGCCGACCTGGGCTATACGGTGGCGACCTGCGGCATCGTCTTTGGTATTGTCATCGGTATGGTGCTGATCAACATTGCCGTGCGCAAGGGATACGTTTCCGGTGTCAGGACGTTCGACGACAAGGACAAGCTCGAGAGAGTGGGTGTTTACAAACCGGGGGAACAGCCAGAGGCGGGACGTCAGACAGTTCATGCAGATTCACTGGATTCTCTGGCACTCCATATTTCACTGGTCGGGCTTGCCGTTCTGGCCGGTTACGGAATCAAGGAACTGCTGATACTGGCAGAAACGGTCACACCTGCATCGGTTCGGGAAATGGGTATCATGGAAAGCCTGCCGCTGTTCCCGCTTTGTATGATAGGCGGCGTTCTGCTCCAGATTTTCCTGCGCAAGACAAGGCTTGACTACATTGCCGATCGGGAACAGATGCAACGTATCTGTGGAGCCGCACTGGACTTTCTGGTGGTGGCAGCGATTGCCACCATCCGGCTGGAATTCGTTCTTGCCTACTGGATACCGCTTTCCATTCTTGTGCTGGTCGGAGCGGCATGGAATGTTTTCACGGTCATGTACATCGGCCCCCGCATTTTCGATGAAGCCTGGTTCGAACGTTCCATTGCGGAATTCGGACAATCTACCGGTGTCACAGCGACAGGACTCATGCTTTTGCGTACGGTCGATCCTGAAAGCAAAACGGTGGCAACGGAAGCATTCGGTTACAAGCAGCTTCTTCATGAACCGATTATGGGAGGCGGTCTGTGGACATCGCTCGCCGTACCGCTCGTCATGTTCGGGAAAGGATTCGCCGTATGGCTTTTCTGTCTGGGTATACTGCTGGTCGCCGTATGTTGCTGGCTGAAATTCTTCAGGATATCGTCCGGAACCCGACCACAGGCAAACACCCGGATTCAGAAATAATCCGCTTTTGCTGAACGACGGGATTCCCGTTGTTCAATTTTCCCTGTCCCCATGGATGAACGGAGCTTCCCACCAGTGGGAAAAAACCTGTCCTCTCTCATTCAGATCGACAGGCTCGCCGATTTCCGGAGTCAATAACCGGTACGCTTTGCCGTGTGAAGCCTCTGCCAACCGGACAAACGGCTCGTCCCATGCATGGTTCGCCATGGCGAATTTGCCGGAATGGGCCGGAAGAACGGCTTTCGCGCCCAGATCGACGGCAGCCTGTGCCGTTTCTTCCGGCATCATATGAATCAGCGCCCAGCGTTTATCGTATTGTCCATCTTCCAGCACCGCCAGATCGAAACTGCCGAAACGTTTGCCGATTTCGGCAAAGTGCGGCCCGTAGCCGGAATCACCACTGAAGAACAGCCTTTTGCCGCCAGCCTCGAGCACGAACGAGACCCAAAGCGTTTTGTCACGGGTCAGACTGCGTCCGGAGAAATGACGGGCAGGAAGGACATGTATATCCAGCCCATCCGCCTGCTTCAATTCCGTATTCCAGTCCGCTTCCTGTATTGTGGATGCCGGATATCCCCAGTATTCCAGATGTGAACCGACTCCAAGCCCTGTTATGACTTTTTTGACACGCCATTTCAGGGCCCTGACGGTATCGTAGTCCAGATGATCCCAATGATCATGGGTAATCAGCAGATAATCGATGTCCGGGATATCTGAAGGCCTGTAGAAGGTCGTTCCCGCAAATGCCCTGTTGAACAGGAAAAAGGGACTGGCATACGAACTCAGGACAGGATCGATCAGGATACGCTTTCCGGCAAGCTGCACGTAATAGGAGGAGTGTCCGAGCCAGACGACAATATCCTTTTTTTCCTCCAGCGTATGCAAATCGGTTTTGACCGATGGAACCATACCTTTCGGAACCAGCCTCTCTTTCGATGTGACAAGCCCCTTCAGGAGAACGGCAATCACGGAATCATCACTGGTGAAGAGAGGCGTTTCAAGCTGGTTCATGAATTTGCCATCGACATAATTCCCTGACTGGCGGATCCTCTCCAGACGTGTACCTTCCGGATTTTTCCCGAAACGGGTCTGGTACAGAAAGGCGAACACAGCTGAAAAGAGGACGATGAGAATCAATAAAACAAGGCTGGCGATCATTTTTTTCCGGCTGATTTTCATGTTCTGCTTTTGGTGAATGATAATGGCGCCAATTCTGGAATGGCCGCCCCTGAAATCCTCAAATCAAATTCGCGATGCCTTTTGCCTGTCCCTACCGGCACGATGCATTCCGGCATCCATCATAAATCCGGACAGACATCAACAAAACACCGTTTTCTCTTCATTGATTGCCTGATTCTCCCGCTCCGGACACTGACTTCACTCTGCCCTGAAAAACCGCCCTTTCCTGTTCCGGCAAACCCCCTGATGTTTTTTTCCCCATCAAATCCAAGTAAAATGACGCACACTTTGGTGTTTCCTTTTTTCCATTATCCTAACCATCGCTCTTTTATGTCAGACCAACCCGTTTCACACAAATCCGGCAAACCCATGTTTTTCAATCCCGAAGTCCGCCGTATCCGGAGTTTTGTCACACGTGCCGGACGACTTTCGACCGGACAGGAAAAAGCGATCAGAGAATATGGCGATACCTTCTGCATCCCTTATGAAAAGCGGATACTGGATTACCGGGAAGTGTTCGGCCGGGAAGCCAAAACGATTTTCGAAATCGGCTTCGGTATGGGGGAAACGACGGCGACGATTGCCGAAAGCAAGCCGGATACCGACTTCATCGGTGTGGAAGTACACACTCCTGGCATAGGCAGCCTGTTGAAACTGATCGGCGAAAAAAACCTTTCCAATGTCCGTATCATCCAGCATGACGCTGTTGAAGTCCTTGAAGACATGATCGCCGAAAACTCACTGGACGGGGTACACGTCTTTTTCCCCGATCCCTGGCACAAGGCTCGACATAACAAGCGCCGCCTGATCCAGCCCGAATTCGTCAAATTCCTCTGCACACGCCTCAAGGCTGGCGGTTATTTGCATTGCGCGACAGACTGGCAGGAATATGCCGTACAGATGCTGGAAGTGCTGTCAGGTGAGCAAGCACTCATTAACACAGCGGCAGATTATGCCGAACGCCCCGATTACCGTCCCGTCACCAAGTTCGAAAACCGTGGTCTCCGGCTCGGGCATGGTGTCTGGGATCTCGTTTTCCAGAAACGTGTTTCGGAATAAAATGAATGCAGAACAAAAAAGCCTGAATCTTCAATTCAGGCTTTTTTGTCAGACGGATATCTCAAATGACTTGCAGGACGATTTTCCCGAAGTGCGTGTTCGACTGCATCAGCTTCTGTGCCTGCATCGCTTCCTCCAGAGGGAACACCTTGTAAATGACCGGCTTGATCTTGCCTTCATCGATCAGCGGCCAGATATGTTTCTGGAGGTTTCTGGCAATGTCTGCCTTGAATTCGTTCGAACGTGGGCGCAGGGTCGAACCGGTAACCATCAACTGCCTGTGAACGATCTGTGCCAGATCGACGGTACCCAGACGGCCACCCAGATAAGCGATCAGGACCAGACGCCCTTCATCGGCCAGACAGTCGATTTCCTTGTCCAGAACGGCGGCACCGATGATGTCCAGAATGACGTCGACCCCCTTGTCATTCGTCGCGACCTTGATGTATTCGGCAAAATTTTCCGTCGTGGAGTTGATGCAGCGTTCGGCTCCCAGTTTTTCACAGGCACGGCACTTGTCTTCCGTTCTTGCCGTTGCAAAAACGCGATGTCCCATCGCCTTGGCCATCTGGATGGCCGTCACGCCGATACCGGATGCACCTGCCTGTATCAGAAGGGTTTCATTGCCCTTCAGGCGACCCAGATCGAAAACGTTGCTCCATACCGTGAATGAGGTTTCCGGCAATGAAGCGGCTTCGACAGGCGTCAGTCCCTTCGGGATCGGCAGGCACAAATTGACCGGGGCGGTACAATATTCGGCATAGCCACCGCCCTGAACGAGGGCACAGACCATATCACCGAATTTGAACTGGCTGCCTTCGACATCACCGCCGATGATTTCACCGGCGATTTCCAGTCCCGGAATGTCCGGAGCCCCCTTCGGCACGACATACCGTCCGATTCTCTGCAACACGTCAGGCCGGTTGATACCCGCGGCATGAACCCTGACCAGCACTTCTCCCTTTTTGGGAACCGGAATTTCCCTGTCGGCCAACTCGAGATAACCGGCAGAGCCCTTGTTGATGATTTCTATTGCTTTCATACGTGCATCCCCCTGCTAAAACGGGTTTAAAAGGGAACTGTTCTGGAAGCGGGCAGGACTTTGTACGTCATACCGCATATCGCCGGCATGATAAGGCCGACCTTTCCATAGAGTCTTTTTAATATCATACCAATACCAGACAATCCGGCTTGTATCCGGATCATGCATTTCAAACAAAAATCCTCCCGGACTGTTTGCCCAGGAGGATTGTTCATCAGCGTTCAGGCCTGTCATGAACAGGCTTTCCCAAACGCTTACTCTGCTTCAGGAGCTGGTGCTGGAGCAGGACTTTCTTCAGCGGCAGCCGCTTTCATCGACAGCTTGATACGGCCGCGGTCGTCTGTTTCGAGAACCTTGACGCGAACATGCTGGCCTTCTTCCAGATAATCGGTGACGGCATTGACGCGTTCACTGGCGATCTGGCTGATGTGCAACAGGCCATCCTTGCCTGGCAATATCTGTACGATAGCGCCGAAGTCGAGCAGTTTCAAGACCGTGCCTTCATAAATCTTGCCGACTTCAACGGAAGCGGTCAGTTCCTCGATACGGCGTTTGGCTTCCTGTCCGGCAGCGGCATCAACCGATGCGATTGTGACGACACCGTCGTCGGTGATATCGATCTGGGCACCGGTTTCTTCAGTCAGTGCGCGGATGACAGCACCGCCCTTGCCGATGACGTCACGGATTTTTTCCGGATTGATTCGGATAGTGATCAGGCGTGGAGCGAAGTCGGACAGTTCGGTTTTGAACTGTGGCATGGCTTCCTGCATCTTGCCGAGGATGTGCATACGACCCTCTTTGGCCTGAGCCAGTGCAACTTGCATGATTTCCTTGGTAATACCCTGAATCTTGATATCCATCTGCAAGGCGTTCACACCATTTGCAGTACCGGCCACCTTGAAGTCCATATCGCCGAGGTGGTCTTCATCACCGAGAATGTCGGTCAGGACAGCAAACTTGTTGCCTTCCTTGATGAGCCCCATGGCAATACCGGCAACGTGGTTCTTGACAGGTACACCTGCGTCCATCAATGCCAGGCTGCCACCGCAGACGGACGCCATCGAGGAAGAACCATTGGATTCCATGATTTCGGAAACCAGACGGATGGAATAGCTGAACTCTTCCTGGGAAGGCAGGCAAGCGACCAGAGCACGTTTCGCCAGACGACCATGACCGATTTCACGGCGTTTCGGCGTACCGACACGACCGGTTTCGCCGGTAGCGAACGGAGGCATATTGTAATGCATCATGAATGCATCGCTGTATTCGCCCATCAGCGCGTCGATCTTCTGGTTGTCACGGGAAGTACCCAGTGTGGCAACGACCAGTGCCTGTGTTTCACCACGTGTGAACAGGGCGGAACCGTGCGTTCTCGGCAAAACACCGGTACGAATCGAGATAGGACGGACGGTACGGGTATCACGGCCGTCGATACGAGGTTCACCGTCCAGAATCTGCGAACGGACGATTCTGGCTTCCAGATCGAACATGATATTGCCGACTTCGACGGAATCGGGAGCGGCTTCGCCTTTGGCTTCCGCTTCGGCAGCCAGCGTCTTGCTGACGTTATCGTAGATATGGCGCAGTTCGGCCGAACGTGCCTGTTTCTGACGGATCTGGTAGGCCTTGCGCAATTCAGGTTCGGCGATTCTGGATACGGCAGCGATCAGTTCCTCGTTTTTCGGGGCAGGTGCCCATTCGACTTCAGGCTTGCCGCCGTCGCGAACAAGTTCATCAATCGCATCGATGACGACTTTCATCTGCTCATGGCCGAATACGACTGCGCCGAGCATGACATCTTCTGGCAATTCCTGTGCTTCGGACTCGACCATCAGGACAGCCTGTTCCGTACCGGCGACGACCAGATCCATCTTGGACAATGGCAACTGGGAAGCAATCGGGTTCAGGACATACTGACCGTCGATATAACCGACGCGTGCAGCGCCGAGCGGGCCGTTGAAAGGAATGCCGGAAACACACAGGGCAGCGGAAGCGGCGATCATCGACGGAATGTCCGGATCGACTTCCGGGTTGACGGACAGGACATGGATGATGACCTGAACTTCATTGAAATAGCCTTCCGGGAAAAGAGGACGGATAGGACGGTCGATCAGGCGGGACGTCAGGGTTTCCTTTTCGGAAGGACGGCCTTCACGTTTGAAAAAGCTGCCCGGAATACGGCCGGCCGCATAGCTTTTCTCAATATAGTCAACGGTCAGAGGGAAAAAATCCTGTCCCGGTTTGACGTCGTCTTTCGCGACGACGGTTGCCAGCACAACGGTATCGTCCATCGATACCATCACTGCACCGCTGGCCTGGCGCGCAATCTCACCTGTTTCAAGGGTCACTGTATGCTGACCGTACTGGAAGGTTTTGCTTACTTTATTGAACATGTAATTCCTTTCATTTATGCCGACAGTATTTCAGGCGCTGTCGTTCACCTCATTTCGAACAATTAATACCTGCTCACCACTTTTTACTCTTTACTGCCGATTCCTTGCGACAAACGACCATAACGAAATGCCCGCGACAGATTCTGGCGCAGGCATTTCATAAAGTTTGCAAGACTCGCAACGCGATTATTTTCTCAATCCGAGTTTTGCGATCAGATCACGATAACGGTTGATATCTTTCTTGCGAAGATAAGCCAGCAGATTCTTGCGGCGGTTAACCATCATAATCAGACCCCGACGGGAATGATGATCCTTGGAATGAGCCTTGAAATGGCCATTCAGATCGTTGATACGTGCGGTCAGCAAAGCGACCTGAACTTCCGGGGATCCGGTATCGTTTTGACTGCGTGCATTCGACGATACGATCGCAGCCTTGTCTTCTTTAAGCAATGCCATAATTAATTCCTAACATGCGGCATATGGAGAAATCACCCCAGGTGCCGTGAACAAATAAAATAAATACCGGTCTTACAACCGGTAGCGCAGTATAACGGAAAAGCGTTTTATGTACAATATGGATATTCAGGCAAACTCCACTTTCAGGGAAAACATCATGAAACGCCTTTCGTTACTCGTATTGTCCGTGTTGCTGATATTGACAGGCTGCGCTTCCGTATTTACCGATCCGGCACCCGGTTCGACTGTTGAAGAAGCGATTGCCATGAAAGGACAACCTGACGCGACATATCAGGATGGGAATACCACACTGCTGGAATGGTCTGTCCCGGCTATGGGTGACCATGCCTATATGGCAAGATTCGGGGCCGATGGAAAACTGGTTTCATACAGTCAGATATTGACGCGTGAAAACTTCGGTACGATCAAAATCAATGAATTCACGAAGAACGATGTTCTGAAAACCGTCGGGCATCCGACAGAAACGGAAATGTCGCCGTTGTCAGGTCTGGAAATCTGGTCTTACCGTTATCTGGAAGAAGGGATATGGCATTCCATGATGCATATATTCTTCGATTCCAATGGTATTGTCAGGAAAATGGAAAACGGACAGGACCCGATGTACCTGCTGGACTGATTCAAAACCGGGCGATGAAAAGGCATAACGGTAATTAAAACCTGAGGAGATTACCATGAAGCATGCACTTTCAGTATTTGTATTGGCAACTTCACTGACGCTGGCGGGTTGTGCCAGCGTTTTCACTCCCCTGACTCCCGGCATGCCGGTACAGGAAGTCATTGCCCTGAAAGGACAACCGGCCATCCAGTATCCGGATGGCAATACGACCCTACTCGAATGGCCTGCAGGTGAATGGTCGCAATACGCCTATATGGCGCGTATCGGCCCTGACGGCAAACTGATTTCCTACGAAAACGTCCGAACCCGTGAACAGTTCGCCAAAATCAGGGTCAACCAGTTCAACAAGAACGACGTCCTGCGTACCATAGGTCATCCGACTGAAACGGAATATCTTCCGTTGAAAAAACAGGAAGTCTGGTCTTATCGTTACAAGGAAGAAGGCATGTGGAATTCCATGATGCACGTTTATTTCGATTCGAACGGTATCGTCCGTGGCATGGAAAACGGTCAGGACCCGCTTTATTTGCGTGATGGTTTCTGGGGCGGTCCCGGAATCGGAATCGGTGTAGGCAGTGGCGGCCGCATCGGAGGTGGAATCGGGATCGGGATCGGATTCTGACCTGTTTGCAGCCAATAAAAAAGGATGCGGGTTACGCATCCTTTTTTTGTCTCCGGAGTCTCTTAGATAATCTTGGAAACGGCATCGATGTAAGCATTGACCGAAGCTGTAATGATGTCGGTATTGGCAGAGAAACCATAGTAGACCTTGCCCTTGTTCGCCACCTGGATATGAACCTTGCCTACATCATCGGTGCCACGGGTGAATGCCTGAATCAGGAATTCTTCCAGTGTCACTTTCTGTGTGATCAGCTGACGGACGGCATTGATCGATGCATCGATCGGGCCATTGCCGGAAGCGGTTGCAATGCAGGGTTCACCATCAATGATCAGGCGGACGGTTGCCATTGGAATGGCATCCTTGCCGCAAACGACCTGCAGGTAATCCAGTTTGATTCTTCTGGCATCTTCCACCGTTTCGGTACCGGCGAGATTGCGCAAATCCTCGTCGGAAACCGATTTCTGTGCGTCAGCCAACACGAGGAATTTGCTGTAGGCGACATCCAGTTCGGCATGGGAAAGATTGTATCCCAGACGGCGCATGTGATGATCCAGTGCGGCACGGCCACTGCGTGCAGTCAGGACAATCGAGGAATCGGTGACACCGATATCGGCCGGATCGATAATTTCATAGTTCTCACGGTTGTTCAGAACGCCATCCTGATGGATGCCGGAAGAGTGTGCAAACGCATTGCGTCCGACAATCGCCTTGTTCGCCTGAACCGGCATACGCATCAGGTTGGATACCAGGCGGGATGTCTTCAGGATCTTGGTGGTATCGATATCGGTATAGGCCGGAATGTCCTTGCGGCATTTCAGGATCATGACGATTTCTTCCAGCGAGGTGTTGCCTGCACGTTCGCCAATGCCGTTGATCGTACATTCGACCTGACGGATGCCGTTCATGATACCGGCCAGCGCGTTGGCGGTCGCCATGCCCAGATCGTTATGGCAGTGTGCCGACAGGATCGCCCTGTCCACATTGGCGACGTTTTCTTTCAGATACTTGATCTTTTCACCATATTCGTACGGCGTACAGTAACCCGTCGTGTCCGGCAGGTTGATGACGGTTGCACCGGCGGCGATAACCGCTTCCACGACTTTCGCCAGGAAAGCATTGTCGCTTCGGCCTGCATCTTCCGCAAAGAATTCGACATCATCGACATACTTGCGGGCATATTTCACCATCTGCACTGCCCGTTCGAGAATCTGGTCAGGCGTCGAGTTGAATTTGGAGAAAATATGGTAAGGAGACGTACCGATACCGGTATGGATACGGCCTTTCTTGGCATATTTCAAGGCTTCGGCAGCCACATCGATATCTTTTTCTTTCGCCCTGGTCAAGGCGGAAATGACCGGATTGCTGACGACCTTGGAAATTTCGACGACAGATTTGAAATCGCCCGGGCTGGAAATCGGGAAACCGGCTTCGATAACGTCCACACCCAGCTCTTCCAGAGCTCTTGCCACTTCGATTTTCTCAAGTGTATTCAGCTGGCTGCCCGGGACTTGTTCCCCGTCGCGCAACGTCGTATCAAATATGATGATTTTTTCTGCCGAATCGGCTGGTGTGGCAACCATGATGTGCTCCTTTGGATAGTTCGATATTTGTTGATTGATCCGGAAATAATTCCAGCTGCCTTTCCTCGTGGGAAAAGACCAGATAATACAGGAATTGTGGGTATGAGGTATCAGCACGCCTAGCGCGCTAGAACGAGCATTAGCGACAAGCCGAGTGACTTGCCGCCAAAAGTCTGACAAGAGGAATTGAGAATTTCAATATTCATGGAAAAACTATAAGCTCATTTATCAATTCTTGCAATCATTTTCAAAAAGTGAAATCAGATATCCCCATATTGTATCCATTTTACAAATTCAGTTCTTTTGCCCGTCTTTTTCATCATGATGGTCTTCTTCCGTCTGGACAATACTGACCGGTTTCCCCTTCAGTTTATGCCAGAGATAAACGACATATCCGGAAACACCATAAATGACGAACAGACCGAAAAGCACCTTCGGAGGATCGAATGAAATCGTGACGAAAATCAGGACAACCAGGATGACAGCGATGAACGGTACCGATCTGCGGATATTCATCACCTTGAAACTGTAAAAAGGAACGTTCGACACCATCGTCAAACCGGCATACAGTGTCAGAACCCATGATGTCCAGTAAAAGTCGCTCCCCGCAAAACCGACATCATCCATCAGCCAGATGAAGCCGGCGACCAGTGCTGCGGCAGCCGGGCTGGGCAAGCCCTGAAAAAAACGCTTGTCAACGATCTTGATATTGGTATTGAAGCGGGCCAGCCGGAGTGCCGCACAGGCACAGAAGATGAATGCCGAGACCCACCCGATACGTCCCATGCCTTTCAAAGACCATTCATAAACGACCAGTGCGGGAGCGGCTCCGAACGCGACCATATCGGCAAGGCTGTCGAGCTGGGCGCCGAATTCGCTCTGCGTTCTCGTCAGTCGTGCGACACGACCGTCCATACTGTCCAGAACCATCGAAATGAAAATGGCAACCGTTGCCTGCTTGAACTCCAGATTCAGGGACATGACGATGGCATAAAAACCGCAAAACAGGGATGAAATCGTGATGGCATTCGGCAAAAGATAAATGCCCCGGCGGCCCAACCTCACTTTTTCCGGGCTCGATTCAGGAACTGTTTTTTGCGGCTGGTCCATGCAAATACTCCAAAATGGGAAATCGTCTTATTTTACTACTCAGGCCGTCTGTTTTTGCTCTTCAGCCAGTTCGGCCAGTATGGTTTCCGTGGCGCGAACCTTGTCGCCTACCATGACCCTTGGCACGGCCGACAGAGGCAGATACACATCGACACGGGAACCGAAACGGATAAAGCCGAAACGCTGTCCTCTGGTCAGCTCATTTCCCTTCCCGACATAACACAGGATACGGCGTGCGATAAGGCCGGCAACCTGTACACAGGTCACCATCTGACCATTCGACGCTGTAATGACCAATGCGTTCCGCTCATTTTCAAGGGAAGCCTTGTCCAGGTCGGCATTGACGAACTTTCCAGGGAAATATTGCACTTTTTCAATTTTACCGTCCACGGGGGAGCGGTTCGAATGCACGTTAAAGACATTCATGAATACACTGATTTTCAATGCGTCTCTTTCGCCATAAATGTCCCGTGCTTTTTCCACGACGACAATCCGCCCGTCCGCCGGAGAAAGCACGGCTTTTTCATTGTCGGGAATGACGCGTCCAGGATCACGGAAAAACTGCAGGACAAACAGACTGACGATCCATAGCGGAATCGACCATGCGCCCCACTTGTACATCACTATTCCGGTAATGACGAAAGACACAACAATAAAAAGCCAGCCTTCGCGTGCAATGATGGGATGAGGATAATTCTTCAACGCTGCTCCGTTTGCAAAACAGTTAAGATTTGTATTCTATTCTCAATCATCCATTTCTGAAAACAGGCCGTTCTCTTTTAGGCGACAAAAATGCGCGGTGCCCTTGAATAACAGGAAATGGAATCCATATTCAATTTATATTGAATATTTCCACCGTACGGCAGATACATTTTCAAATTATGGCTGTTTTTTGCCGATTTTGAAATCATCATTGTTAAACCACAAGCGTGAATTTCATTCATATGCGAAGGTATCAGTCTGATTGGTTCTATCCATTTACAGTGTTGAGTCCGGATATGGACAGCCAAATCTATCCTCCGGATTCCTTTTTACTTTAGTCGGGAAAATCGATTATGACGTTTCGTGATCCAAGCAATCCCATGTGGATTCAGGCCCTGAAAATGCTGGAGCAGGCAGACCAGCTTCACAAACATTTCTTCCAGCTGGTCAAACCGAGATCGCATGGCCCTGTATGGGAGCCACCGGTGGACATTCTTGAAACGGACAGGCAGTTGTCGGTACTGATTGCCCTGCCCGGCGTGGATCCTTCCGGGGTCACCGTGGTCATTGAAGAGAATGCTCTCCATATTGTTGGTGAACGTCCCGTCATGATCAGCAGGGATACCGTTATCCGAAGACTTGAAATTCCATATGGTCGCTTCGAGAAACGGATCATCCTGCCTGCAGGAAATTACAAATTGACTGAAAACGCCCTTTCAAACGGATGTTTGCGACTGGTGTTGAATAAACTTGGTTGAAGGTGAATGATGAATTACCAGGATTCCGAAAAAATTGATGCTGTCAGCAAGGACACTGAAAACCATTCAGCGCCCGAAAACCGTTTGGCAGAAGAACAAAACAGTTATTCTCCCATCCCCGAGGATGCCTTGATCATCATTCCGGCGAGGAATATGGTTCTGTTTCCCGGAATGGTTGTCCCGATTACGATTGCCCGGGAAAAATCCCTGCTGGCAGCGCAGGCGGCCATGCGTGGGAACCGACAGATCGGCGTGATTCTCCAGAAAGACCCGAACGTGGACAATCCGACACAGGACGACCTTTATCCGATCGGAACCGTGGGCAATATTCTGCGGTACGTCACCACCGCGTCAGATGCCCATCACATCGTCTGTCAGGGTGAGGGCCGTTTTCGACTGAAAGAATATCTGGATGGATATCCTTTCATTGTCGCACGCGTCGAAAAAGTGCAGGACGAACCGGAAGATAATGCCGAAATACAGGCACGCCTGCTTCAATTAAAGCAAAAAGCGCTGGAAGTCCTGCAGATGATCCCCCAGGTTCCACAGGAACTGTCCGATTCGATCAATGGCGTTACATCCGCCGCCCTGTTATCCGACCTGATTACCGGCCTGATGGATTTGAGTCCGAAAGAAAAACAGGAAATTCTGGAAACGACCGATCTGAAAAACCGGCTGGATCAGCTTCTGATACTGGTCAATTACCGCCTTGAAATCCTTCGGGTCAGCAAGGATATCGACGAGCAAACCAGGAACAGGCTCGATGACCGCCATCGGGAAGCGCTCTTGCGCGAACAGCTGAAAACGATCCAGACCCAATTGGGAGACTTCGACGGTTCTTCCTCCGAAGCGGCAGAACTGGCTGACAAAATCGAAAATGCCAATATGCCGGAAGAGGTGAAAACGC
The DNA here is from genome assembly GCA_023449275.1 of Pseudomonadota bacterium. Taxonomy (GTDB): domain Bacteria; phylum Pseudomonadota; class Gammaproteobacteria; order Burkholderiales; family Burkholderiaceae_D; genus Oxalobacter. Next base: position 43,743 of record JAEXJM010000057.1, read on the forward strand.
ATGCCCTGAAAGAACTGGGCCGCTTCAGGAATATGCCTGAATCGTCCGGCGAATATTCGATGCTTCATACTTATCTGGAATGGCTGACGGAATTGCCATGGGCTGTTTCATCCGAAGACAGGACGGATATTGCGGAAGCCAGAAAAATCCTGGACGAGGATCACTACGGCCTTGAAAAAATCAAGAAACGCATTCTGGAATTTCTGGCTGTCCACAAGCTGAATCCGGAAGGCAAAAGCCCTCTTTTGTGTTTTGTCGGCCCTCCGGGTGTCGGCAAGACCTCGCTGGGCCAGAGTATTGCCAAAGCGACCGGCCGGGAATTTGTCCGGGTCAGTATGGGTGGCGTACACGATGAAGCCGAAATCCGTGGACATCGCCGTACCTATATCGGCGCATTGCCTGGCAATATCATTCAGGCCATCCGTCGGGCAGGTACGAACAATTGCGTCATGCTTCTGGACGAAGTGGACAAACTCGGCAACGGAATCCATGGTGATCCCTCAGCGGCTCTTCTCGAAGTGCTCGATCCTGCACAGAACAGTACGTTCAGGGACAACTATCTTGCCGTACCCTTCGATCTCTCGAAGGTCATGTTCATTTGTACCGCCAACAATCCCGATACGATTCCCGGCCCGCTGCGCGACCGTCTGGAAATGATCCAGTTACCCGGTTATACGGAACAGGAAAAAACCCAGATTGCCCTGCGTTACCTGATCCGGCGGCAACGTGAAGAAAACGGCCTGAAACCGGATAATTGCGACATTACGGAAGCCGCCATTCATGACATCATCGGCAATTACACCCGCGAGGCAGGCGTTCGCAATCTCGAGCGGCTGATCGGCAGTGTTTTCAGAAATGTCGCCATGAAAATTGCGGAAGGGACAGCGGACAAGGTCGTTGTCGATTCAGCTGAAATTCCGGATATTTTGGGCGCTCCGGTATTCGAAAGCGAAATCGCGATGCGCAGCAGCATGCCCGGGATCGCAACCGGTCTGGCATGGACACCGGTCGGAGGTGATATCCTGTTTATCGAAGCCAGCCGCGTGGCAGGCAATAACAGGCTGATCCTGACCGGCCAGCTGGGTGACGTGATGAAGGAAAGCGCACAGGCTGCGTTAACGCTGGTGAAAGCGCGTGCGACTGACCTGAAAATCAATCCTGAATTGCTGGATCACAGCGAAATCCACGTTCACGTTCCGGCGGGCGCCATCCCGAAAGACGGGCCGAGCGCAGGGGTTGCCATGTTTCTGGCTCTCTCTTCCGTCATGATGAACAAACCGATCGCCAGCGATCATGCCATGACGGGTGAAATCAGCCTGAGAGGGCTCGTGCTTCCCGTCGGTGGCATCAAGGAAAAGGTTCTGGCCGCCTTGCGTGCCGGTATCAGGACAGTGATGCTTCCTGCGCGTAACAGGCGCGATCTGGACGATATTCCCGAAGAGGCGCGCAGGCAGCTGAATTTCGTTTTTCTGGAAACGGTTGACGATGCCATTCGTTCGGGACTCGTACACGACGAAGGAAAAACCGATAGCGACCATCTGAATGTCTAGAAAAAAGGGTGTCTCCCTTCAGGGAAACACCCTTTTCATTTTGAATCCGGAAAATACTTTTACGCATTTTCCTTTTTGACGTACAGGCCGATCATTTCGGTCTGTGCCAGAATGTGACCTTCCATCTTTTTGACGACTTCTGCCTTGGTCGTATTTCCCAAATCGGGCAAAACCGTATCCAGCGCATACAGCTTGAAGAAGTAGCGGTGCGTCCTGATTGGCGGACATGGGCCACTGTAACCGGCGTACTGCCGGTCATTCGTGCCGATCAGGGTTCCCGTCGGCAAATCCTTGTCCTGTACGGCTTCAGGCAGGCTTCCCGCCTCCGGTGGCAGATTGTACAAGACCCAGTGAACCCAGGTCATTTTCGGAGCCGCCGGATCCGGCGCATCCGGGTCGTCATTGATCAGTACAAGGCTTTTGGTTCCGGCCGGAGGAGCACTCCACTCCAGTGGAGGGGAAACGTTATTGCCCTCGCAGGTGTATAGCGTCGGCATCATTGTTTTGTCACCAAAGGCAGGAGAAGTTATTTTGAATGTCATTGGTCAGTTCCCTGAAAAACGGTTTGGATGGCATCTGTACAAAACCACATCAACAACCAGCTACTCGACAGGAATATTCCTGATCGTTTCACTGACTGCCTTTGGCAAACGGATCGACAGGACGCCATTAACGTAAGTCGCCTGTGCCTTGTCGCTTTCGACGTTTTTCGGCAGTGTGATGGAGCGCTCAAACGAGCCATAGGCCCGCTCGACAACATAATAGGTGCTGCCCGGCGTTTCCCGTATCGACTGTTTTACGCCACGGACAAACAGCGTGTTGCCGATCACCTGAATGGAACAGTTTTCTTTTTCCACGCCCGGCATTTCAACCCGTACGACAAGTTCAGTCGCTGTTTCTTCCACTTCCACAGCCATGAGTCCCCAGTGCGGAAAAGAGATTTCCTGATCGGGGTAGTCGTTCCGTTCATAATGGACAAGGGCATTGCTGCAACGGCTCAATAACTCCCGCCAGCCATCGGACAGGCTCTCCCAGGCACGATTCAATTCGCGGCCGATATTTTTTCCGGCCTGTTTTAAAGAATCCAGCATAAATCCCTCCTGTATCTGTTAGAAGAAAGACGTTTACTGCTGCGTTTTTATAATAACGTAAAATTCCCGAGATCCGGCAATTCTTTATTTTTTCTCCGGCACGTATCCTTCCGCCTGATCAGCACCCCCACCGAAAAAGTGGTTTTCCATCTGTTCTTTCAAATACTCGCGTGCCTTGGAATCCGCCAGATTCAGGCGGTATTCATTGACCAGCATGGTCTGCAACCTGACCCATGCATCCCAGGCTTCTTTCGACACGTTTTCATAAATTCTCTTGCCGAGCTCTCCCGGATAAGGCGGGAAATCGAGCCCTTCGGCTTCCTTGTTCAGTTTGATGCATTGAACCATTCTTGCCATGCTGTTCTCCTCGAATAGTGATCTGTCCTGTTTCAGGCAATGGACGTCCGTTAAAGTTTCTTCATCAATACCTGCGACTTGCGTTGCCAGTTATAAATCCTCTGTCGATCTTTCGGCAATTCATCCACACTGGCATATACGAAACCGCGCCGCAGGAACCAGTGCGCCGTTTGTGTCGTCAGGATGAAAAGCGTCTTGAATCCCTGGGCACGTGCACGGTTTTCCATATGATGAAGAATCCTTTCACCGTCCCCTTCATTCTGGACATCCGGATCGACGATCAGGCATGCCATTTCTGCCATCCTTTCAGCCGGAAAAGGATAAAGTGCCGCACACCCGAAAATGACGCCATCATGTTCGATAACCGAGAAATTCTCGATCTCGCGTTCCAGCAACTCACGCCCGCGTTTGACGAGCGTGCCGTTTGCCTCATAGGGTTCGATCAATTTTAAAATGGAGCCCACGTCCTTGATGGTCGCTTCGCGCAAACTTTCGACATTCTCATACGTGACCATCGTACCAATGCCATCGTGTGTAAACAGTTCCTGCAAAACGGCTCCGTTCATCGAATAAGGAACTATATGGGCACGTGGCGTCCCGCCGATACATGCCTTGGCCGAGTAACGCAGATAATCCGAGGCCTCAGGCGAAAGATGATTCGTTTTCAGTATCTCTTCCACCTGATGGGACGTCACTTCACGCACCTCATTGCCTTCAACATCTTTTATGATCGGTGTTTCCGTCATGAATATCAGTTTGTGGGCATGGAGGGCCAATGCGGCCGATACGGCAACATCTTCCATGCGTACATTGAACGCTTCTCCTGTCGGTGAATAGCCCAAGGGCGACAGCAGAATCAAATCGCCCTGAGCCAGAATCGGATGAATGCTGTCATAAGCGATCTTGCGTACTTTTCCTGTCCATTGGAGATCGATACCGTCCAGTATGCCCAGGGGGGTCGCTGTAACGAAATTGCCCGAAACGATCCGGATTTCCGCGTGGGCCATCGGTGTATTGGGCAAACCCTGACTGAAGGCTGCCTCAATGTCCAGTCTCAATTCACCGGCGGCTTCCTTGGCACATTCCAGCGCCTCGGGATCCGTGATACGGCTCCCTTTATAGTAATGGCTCTTCACATGCCGGAGTTCCAGCTGCTCCTCAACCTGTGGACGCGACCCGTGAACCAGGACGACCTTGATCCCCAACGCATGAAGAAGGGAAAGATCATGTGCCAGAACAGGCAGAGATCCAGCCTTGACCAGTTCGCCCGGAAAGGCGACGACAAACGTCTGGCCCCGAAAAGCATGGATGTAAGGCGCGACAGAACGCAGCCATTCTACGAATTGTTCTTCCATATCGGAATCACCCAGAAATTATTGAATATCCCGCGAACAACGCTGACGGACGGTTTTCGTTACAACAGCCAATATGAGACATTAAAACATCTTTACGATTATAATGCGCAGCGACATGAGTGCTTCTGAATCTTTATCCAAAAAACCACGTTTGACCGCGCAACCGCAACCGAAAAAGGCGGAAAAATTCCGCAATCCACTTCCTCCGGTCACTTATCCCGAAGAACTGCCCGTTTCTTCCAAACGTGACGAAATCGCCGAAGCGATAAAAAACCATCAGGTCATCGTTGTCTGTGGCGAAACCGGTTCCGGCAAAACGACACAGCTTCCCAAAATTTGCCTGGAACTGGGGCGTGGACAAACCGGACTGATCGGCCATACCCAGCCCCGCCGGATTGCGGCCAGTTCAACGGCAAACCGGATCGCACGAGAACTGAATTCTCCAATGGGCGAGATCGTCGGTTACAAGATCCGCTTTACGGACAAATTGCAGGCAGGCGCGTCCGTCAAACTGATGACGGATGGCATCCTTCTCGCTGAAACGCAAAACGACCGTCTGCTCAAACAGTATGATACGATCATTATCGACGAAGCCCATGAACGCAGCCTGAATATCGATTTCCTGCTCGGTTACCTGAAACAGCTTCTGCCAAAAAGGCCAGACCTGAAAATCATCATCACCTCCGCCACGATCGATGCGGAACGTTTCGCGAAACATTTTTCGAACGGAGGAAAAACCGTTCCCGTCATCGAAGTATCCGGGCGACTTTATCCTGTCGAGATCCGCTATCGTCCCGTCATCGACGATGGCCCTGCGGAAATACCTGAAAAAAACCGAAACGATCCCCGCCAGAACCGTGACCTGATGGATGCGATTGTCGATGCCATCGACGAACTTTTCAGAACAGGATCGGGAGACACGCTCGTTTTCCTGCCGGGTGAACGGGAAATCCGCGATGCGGCGGAAACCCTGCGAAAGCAGCATCCACCTCATGTGCAAATCCTGCCTTTATACGCCCGCCTGTCCGCACAGGAACAGGAACGGATTTTCAAACCGGGTAACGACCGACGGATCATTCTGGCGACGAATGTGGCGGAAACATCCCTGACAGTTCCGGGTATCCGCTTCGTCATCGATACCGGACTTGCACGCGTCAAGCGATACAGTTACCGTAACAAGGTCGAACAACTGCATATCGAGCCCATTTCACAGGCAGCCGCCAACCAGCGTGCAGGCCGTTGCGGTCGTGTAGCGTCCGGCATTTGCATCCGGCTTTACGATGAGCAGGATTTTTTGCAGAGGCAGCCTTATACCACGCCTGAAATCCTGCGCTCCTCGCTCGCTTCCGTCATCCTCCGGATGAAATCGCTTCGGCTGGGTGATATCGAAACTTTTCCTTTTCTGGAACCCCCGTTAAAACGGGCGATTGCGGATGGATACCAGCTCTTGCAGGAACTGGGCGCACTGGACGAAATGAACCGGATGACACCGGTCGGACGCGAGCTGGCCCAATTGCCGCTTGACCCCCGTATCGGCAGAATGATTCTGGCAGCGCGTGACCATCAATGCCTGAAAGAAACGCTCATCATTTCCGCTGCCCTGTCCATTCAGGACCCGCGGGACAGACCGATCGAGGCGCAGGAAGCTGCCGACAACGCCCACAGGAAATTCAATGACAACCGTTCCGAGTTCCTGAGCTATCTCAGAATCTGGAAATGGTTTGAGGATGCCGTCGAAAACAAGAAATCGAACCGTCTGTTAAACGAGAACTGCCGCGCCAACTTCCTGTCCCATTTGCGTTTGCGGGAGTGGAGGGACATTCATTCACAGCTTTCGACTATCGTTCGTGAACGCGGCTGGCGACTGAATGAAGCGGATGCTACTTATGAACAGCTGCATCTGGCCCTGTTGACCGGTCTTCTGGGCAATATCGGCTGCAAATCCGAAGATCCATCCATATTCCTTGGCGCACGAGGCATCCGCTTCCAGATCTGGCCCGGTTCAACGCTGGCCCGCAAAAATGGCCGATGGATCATGGCAGCAGAACTGGTCGATACCAGCCGCCTGTATGCCCGCTGTATTGCCCTGATCCAGCCTGAATGGCTTGAAAAAGTCGGCGCTCATTTGCTGAAAAAATCCTGGGGTGACCCACACTGGGAAAAGAAACCGGCACAGGTCACAGCCTTTGAAAGGGCAACCCTGTACGGACTCGTCGTCTACAGCCATCGCCGCATTCATTATGGACATATCCATCCGAAAGAGGCACGCGAGATTTTCATCAGGGATGCACTGGTCAACGGTGATTTTGAGAGCAAGGCGCCTTTCTTCCTGCATAACCAGAAACTGATACGTGAAATCGAAAATCTTGAACACAAGTCCAGAAGAACGGATGTACTGGTCGATGAGAGCCTGATTGCCGCTTTTTACGACAAGCATATTCCGGAAACGGTTTTCAACGGTTTTTCGTTCGACAAATGGTACAGGGATGCCTCCCGGGACAATCCGAAACTGCTGTTTCTCGACCGTGACGACCTGATGCGCCATGAAGCTGCCGGGATCACGACTGAACTGTTTCCGAAAACGCTTAGTCATTCGGGTATCGACATGTCCCTGACTTATCATTTCGAGCCCGGCAGTGTACGTGATGGCGTCACGCTGACCAGTCCTATCTACGTGCTGAACCAGCTGGACCCGGAACGTTGTGAATGGCTGGTATTGGGCATGCTGAAGGAAAAAACGCATTTGCTGATCAAGTCACTTCCGCAACGGATTCGCAGAAACTGTGTTCCATTGCCGGATTATGCCGCAGGGTTCGTCGATCGTATTGGCAGGAACAAAGCTTTCGGTGCCGGCTCACTGATTGACGCGATCATCACGGATATCCGTTCTGAAACGAACGCGGTCGCCAAAACGGATGATTTCAGGCTGGAAACATTGCCAGCCCATCTCTTCATGAATTTCAGGGTAGTTGACGAACATGGAAGAATGCTCGACATGTCCCGTAACCTGTCAGCCCTTCAGGCGGAATTCAGCCATGAAGCGCGTTCATCCTTCCAGCAACTGGCAGAAAAACAGGTACACAGGATTTCCGAAAAGGATTCTTCCGGCAAGCCTTCTCCGGCTACATCCTCCCGTCCGGAAAAAGCAGCCGGACTGCCGGAGAAGATCACGACATGGGATTTCGAACCCTTGCCCGAACTGCTTGAAATCAGCCGGGGTAAACAAACGCTCTTCGGCTACCCTGCTCTGGTCGATAAGGTCACCCATTGTGAAATCGAGGTTTTCGATGAACCTGCCCTGGCAAAACAGATGCACCATACGGGACTACGCCGACTGTTCGCCCTGCAACTGAAAGAACAGCTCAAGTTCCTGTCCAAAAACATCAGCGGGCTGACACAGATGGGCATGCAATTCATCAAGCTGGGTTCTCAGGAAGAATTGAGAGACCAGCTTCTTCAGGCTGCCATCGACGCGACATTCATGACGTCTCCCCTGCCGGACAAGGAAGCCGAATTCGAAAAACGGAAAAATGAAGGCAAGGCCCGTCTTGGACTGATTGCCAATGAAATCGCGAGACTGGCCGCCCAGATTCTGTCCGAATACCAGAATCTCCAGAAAAAACTGCCGACGATCAAGGCACATGAGAAAGCGCTGGAAGATATCAACCAGCAGGTCAGCCAGCTGGTCACCAAACGTTTTATCGTTGAAAACGATCTGGAAAGGCTGAAACACTTCCCACGTTATCTCAAAGCATGCAGTACCCGTATCGACAAGTGCAGAAACGATCCGCAAAAAGACAGGGCTCTGATGGAGAACTGGCAACAGGTTGCCATGCCGTACATCCGTGCGATCAGGGATTCCAGACAGGCCAAAATCCGGCCTGACCCGAAAATGATGGAATACCGCTGGCTTCTGGAAGAGCTGAGAGTATCCCTCTTCGCGCAGGAATTGCGCACGCCATTCCCTGTTTCGGTCAAGCGCTTGCAAAAAGTCTGGGACACCCTTCAACGATAGAAGAACGGCTTACAGCTCGTAATCCGAACCTTCACCCGCCAGCGCCTTTTCTACCAGTTTGCGGTTCAGACTGGGGGAAATCATTTCGATGAAAGCGTAGATATAACTGCGCAGGTAGGCGTTTTTCCGGATCAGGATGCTGGAACGCCCGGTACCGAATAAATGGCCTACCGGTATCGATCGCAGATTTTTGTCACGCTCGGCATCAAATGCTGTTCCGACAATAATACCGACACCGAGACCGAGTTCGACATACGTCTTGATAACGTCGGCATCGATCACTTCGAGCAGAATGTCTGCCTTGACGTTCCGCTGTTCGAAAACGCTTTCAATCCGGTCCCTGCCATGAAAAACCTTGTCATACGTAATAAGTGGATACTTGGCGATTTCATCCAGAGTCAGCATCTTGGAATCATTCAATGGATGATCCGGCTTGACTACGAGATGATATTCCCATTGATGGCATGGCAAAGTCACCAGTCCCTCGATTTCAGGAACATTGGCCGTCACGACAGCGAGATTCGCCTGATCCAGCAAGACCATCTCGGCGATGTCTTCCACTTTCCGTTGCAAAAGCGACAGGCGGACCTTGGGATATTTCTGCATAAACGCCGGAATGATCTTGGGCAGGAAATAACGCGCTTGCGTATGGGAAGCAGCAATAGTCAGACTGCCGGCATCCTGTGCTGCATATTCTTTGCCGATCCGTTTCAGATCGTCGATTTCCTGCATGATCAGTTCGATCGAATTCAGGATCATTCTGCCGGGTTCGGTCAAACCGCGAATTCGTTTTCCATGACGACGAAAAATATCCACACCCAGTTCGTCCTCAAGTTCGATAATGGCCTTGGAGACACCGGGTTGCGAAGTAAACAGTGCTTTTGCGGCATCAGTCAGATTGAAATTCTGCCTGACCGCCTCCCGCACAAAACGTAATTGGTGCAAATTCATTCTATTTCTCGTTATATATCAGTCGCGTCTGGGATCGCGTCAATTTTTACCATCGGTGAATTTTAAATCATTCCCGTAAACTTAGTGTTTCACCGGAAAAACTAATGCCTTTCAACCCACCAGAGTGCGATAACGGCCGATAACAGGAATAATGCGCTGGGAATAATAGCCGTCAGAAATGCCGGCCATGTATTCAGTAAGCCGACGTGGGAAAACAAATTGTTGATCAGGATAAAAGCCACGCCGATCATGATACCTGAAAAAATCTTCAGGCTGACACCACCCGACCGGAAATGCAAATAGGCAAAAGGTAACGCCAATGCCATCATAACAAACACGGAAAACGGATAGATGATTTTTTTCCAGAATGCCATCTGATAGCTGGTTGCATCCTGCTTGTTCTCGACAAGATGCTGATTGTAAACAGCCAGCTCGTATGCGGACATCTTGTTGGCATCGACAGAAATAACCGACAGAATATCCGGTGTGATATCCGACGTCATCGTGACCGAATCGAATTTTTTGGTTTTCAGGCTCGGCGCGGAATCCGGAAACCTTTTGCCCTTTTCTCTTTCTGGCGTTTCAAGATGGGACTCGACAACCCGATTCAGTTGCCACTGATGATTGCCAAGGTAGGAAGCGTTCTCTGCCGAAACAGTTTTTACCAGTTCAAGACGGTCATTGAATTCATACAAACGAATATTCTCAAGCGTTCCATCCGGTCGCATTGTCTTCACGTTCATGAAACGTGAACCGATAACCTGCCCGTCAAGCCCGTTTTTCCGGATCGTGTCCTTGCTCCACATCCCTGTCTTGAACACGTCTGAAGCAGTTCTGCCAAGCATGGCATTTCTGAAATCGTTTGCCACTCTGGCCGTAATCGGCGTGATCACTTCGCCGACGACAAACGTGAAAACCAGAAAAATCAACCCTATCTTCGCCAGTATGCCGCACGCATCACGCGTGGACAGCGAAGATACCCGCATAATGGTGAATTCTGAATTGGATGCGAACATCGCCATCGCGTAAATCGTTCCGATCAATACGGCAAAAGGCATCAGCTCATATATATAGCCCGGAAAACCAAGAAGAATATAAATGAAAACATGCTGAAGCTGATAGCCTCCCCTGCCGACAGAGGACAATTCACTGATCAGGTCAAAAAAAGCAAACAGTCCCAGAAACGCAACCAGAACGAATACAACCGATTTCAGGATTTGTGAAAAGAAATAGCGCTGCAGGATTTTCATTTTTCGTTTCCTTTTTCCTGCCAACGTTTACGCTTGATTGCCGACCAGAGCATATAGGGATGATATCTGCTGTTGACCCCGAGACGCCAGGTGAACAGAAAAACGATAACAAGTGCCACCATCAGATGCAAAGGCCACCACGCCAATCCGAAGGATAATTTTTTCTGGGCGACATAAGCCTGCATGAAACTCGAGAAATTGCTGTAAGTCATGTAAAGCAGAACGGCGATGATCAGATTGAAAGACCGTCCGGCACGTGGATTGACGAATCCAAGCGGAATAGCCAGAAGCATCAGCAAAGTCGCCATAATCGGCAAACCGATCCGCCACAGAAGCTCCCCCAGGTTCTGGCTTGTGGGCGCCTGCAATAATTCCATCGTCGTCATTGATCTTGACGACACCCTCGTGGAAGTAAAGTCACTCCTGGCTGCGATGTACGCCGTATATTTGTCGAAATCCATTATCCTGAAGCCCGACTGGTCCGGCGTTTCCTCATATCTGACGCCTTCGTCGAGCACGATGAATTTCTCGCCTTTTTCATTCGTTTCAACGGTACCTTCTTTTGATACGACTGTCGTGATATTGCCGTTTCTGGTCGAGTTGATGAATACGTTTTTGACCTTGTTCAGGTCATCCGACATTTTCTCTACAAAAAACACGCGCTGGGCAGCAGCGGATTCCTGGAATTTGCCCGGAGAAATACGGGCGATGTCTTCCCGTTTTTCAAAACGCTCACGAAATTCAGCACTCTGGCGATAAGCCCAGGGAGTGGCAAAAAAACCCAGAAGCGTCACCAATACAACGATAGGTATGGCAAACTCAATGACCGGACGCAACCATCTTGTCAGACTCAGTCCGGATGCGAACCACACGACCATTTCCGAATCCTGATAACTCCGGGTCACAACCAGCAAAACCGAGACAAAACCGGTCAATATGAGTATGATCGGCATGTAATTCAACGATGTGAAACCCAACAGCGCAAGGACGTCGTCCGATGCAACTCTTCCCTTGGCTGCCTGTCCCAGTATACGAATCAGCATCATCGTAATGGTAATCGTGAACAAGGTCATAAATACGCCGGCGGCTGTACTGAACAGTTCACGTTTTAGCGCTCGTTGAAAGATCATGAGAAGTTAAATGATACGTGGAGGATCAAACAATGGACTTTAGCATAAAATCGGCAGACTCAAAAAACTCTCTGAACACAATTAAAACCGACTGTATCGTTGTTGGCGTTTATGAAAACAATAAACTGACCCCGGAAGCAACCGAACTCGATAAGCAGAAAACCATCAGCAACGCCCTCAAAAACGGAGACATTGATGGACAGCCTGGTTCTTCCCTGCTACTCCCGACACCCGCTGGAACCGCCGCCCAAAGAGTACTTCTGATCGGCCTGGGAAAAAATACCGAAATCAGTGAAAAAGACTTCCGCCAATCCATCACTGCCGTGATCAAGAGCATTTCCCGGACATCCATCGCCCACCTGTTAATCGCCCTGCCATTCAACAGTATCGCCGGCAGGGACATGTCATGGTCCATCTATTGCATTTTGTCCGAATTTCATACATCCCTTTATCACAGCGATGCGATGAAAAGTCAAAAAGCACCGTCTCCGAAAATCCGGAAAGCAGCATTCTACATTCCTTCGGCTGACGTGACCAATGCCAAAAAAACCCTTGAACGAACCGGAGCGATCACGGAGGGCATGAAACTCACGCAAGACCTCGGCAATTTGCCCGCCAATATCTGCACACCGACCTATCTTGCGAAACAAGCGAAAAATCTCGCCAAACAATACAAATTCGATATCGAAATACTCGACAGAAAACAGATCGAGGCCTTGAAGATGGGCAGTTTTCTTTCCGTTGCCAAAGGCAGCGATGAACCGCCCAAGTTCATTGTACTCAAACATATGAACGGCAAATCGAAAGAAGCACCTGTCGTTCTGGTCGGTAAAGGCATCACTTTCGATTCAGGGGGCATTTCATTGAAACCGGGCGCCGCGATGGACGAAATGAAATACGATATGTGCGGAGCCGCGTCGGTTTTGGGTACGTTCAAGGCCATCGGCAAGCTGAATCTGAAACAAAACATCATCGGCATTATCCCTGCCTGCGAAAACATGCCGTCGGGCCGAGCCAACAAACCCGGCGATATCGTGACATCCATGTCGGGCCAAACCATCGAAATTCTGAACACCGATGCCGAAGGCCGCCTGATACTGTGTGACGCATTGACTTTCGCCGAAAGATTCCACCCTGAAACCGTGATCGATATCGCAACGCTGACCGGCTCATGTATCGTGGCACTCGGCCACTACAACAGCGGTCTTTTCACCCGTCTGGATGAAGCACATGACAAACTCGCCGAGGAACTCATTGACGCATCCAAAAGCAGCAACGACCCTGTCTGGCGCATGCCCATCGAAGATGCGTACCAGGAACAATTGAAATCGAACTTCGCCGATATGGCCAACATCGGCGGGCAGCCGGCAGGATGCGTCACGGCAGCCTGTTTCCTGGAACGATTCACGAGGAAATACACCTGGGCCCATCTGGATATTGCCGGAACGGCATGGAAAAGCGGCGCCGCCAAAGGCGCGACAGGACGTCCTGTTCCATTATTGTGCACCTGGCTGATCAACCGTGAAAACCGCAATTGACGACATAAAAAATACGGCTTCAGTGGGCATCTGAAGCCGTTTTCGATTATTAAACAAATCCTGCAATTAATGGACAGATAACCCATCCGGATTGATAAACTTCTGATGAGAAATATTATTCTTCCATCGTGGTTTCAGTTACAGTTTTTGTTTTTTTGACAGTTGCTTTCTTTTTTCCCTGTTTGGCTTTCGTGCTTTTCTGCTGGACGGGTGCCTTGGAAGCGCGCATTTCAATATCCTGAGCCTGTTTCAACACAGCCTGAGCCGCAGCGGGGTCAGTCGTTTCGACAATTTCAGAAGGAGGATAATAAGTTGCTGCAAACGCCACACCGACAAATGCCGATAACATTACAAACAAGATCGATTGAGATAATTTCTTCATCATGAGCTCCAAAAAGATTGATACACATTATTTGTGCCTTGCTGACACAATAGAGTCAGAATAAGAAAACAAGCTCTGGGCAATCTTGATTCTACGCAAGAAAATCGCAACATCATGACTACAACCCCCTAAACTGGGCGCAAGTCTTGAAAACATCCAGTGACGGTGTGACATTTTTCTGACGGCACCATTTTGCGGTCAGTTTCAGAAGCTCTTTGATATCCCGTCCGGAAATATCCCTGAAATGATTGATGAGCTCATTAACGAGCTCTTCATTCATGGAAAACTCGAACTGTTTTGCAAGCACATTCCAAATCTGTCTGGCTTCACTTATACCTGGAACGACATAACGAATCGTAGCGATACAACGGGATGCGATGGCATCATCGACGTCTTCAACCCGGTTTGTCGTCAGGAACAACAAGCCGTGGAAATATTCCAGCGTACGCAAGAATGAAGCGACAACGGCATTGTGATCAATATCATTGCCACGACGCCGGATATAAACGTCGGCCTCGTCGATCAGCATAACCGCTCCCCATCGCTGTGCACGCTTCAGAACCTTTTCAAGATTCTTCTCGACATTTTCAGAGGCAACCCCCAATTGCCCCGAATGCACCCTGTATAAAGGGCGACCGACTACTTCCGAATAGACTTCAGCAGTCAGGGTCTTTCCAAGGCCCGGCGCGCCCTTGCAAAGAATCGTCGTCCCGCCCGATTTTCCGGCAACGATATCATCCATCAGAACATCCATATCCTGCGTCAGAATATCGATCAGATCACGATGTTCTTCAGGCAGGATCAGTTTCTCACGCAGGCTGGAATCATATTGATATTCTTTCAGATTATCGACGTGAATCCACATATTCGTATGTGTTTCAAGATTGAAACACAATACCTGTGGATGAACCGGAATCTCGTTATAGTTCAAGCCCTGACCTTGCCAGAATGGAGAATCCGTCCGTGTGAAAAACCGGCGGTGAATCAGTCCTTCGTCATTGATGACACGGCTTGGTACATCAAAAAGCACCCTTTCGGGAAAATGCGTCCGTTCATCCAGATCGACTTCCATACCGCTACCGGTTGCCCAGAACTGACTGTTCATTTTCGGCATGATTTGCGTGAAAACTTCCATGGATTCAAGATAAGCCTTTTTAAGTTCGGGCGTTTCCTTGATATATCCCTTGGTCGCCAATACATCGGCAATCCGCTTGAACTGCACGTCTTCGGCAAAAAAGTACGATATTCTGGTGGCAGGCCTGATCAGATCGTCTTTTCTGGTCGGAATGCTGTTCGCCGTCATATAAACGGCGACACAGGGAGGTGCGTTGGATGCTTCCTGATAGGCGATATCCGTTACCAGCCAGGGAAGATGCTCACCGTTTTCGCCAATGGTATAAAGCCAGCCATCGATAGCATCCTGCTTGATATATTCGCCCATTGCCTGTGTCAAAACCACCAGATCGAAGATTTCGATATTGGCGGGATCACGGGACGCTTCACGCAAACCGATGATCGTGCCGACCATGGAACGATCACCCTCTTCTTTCAGCTTTTCAAGAACCCAATCCTGAGCGACCTCATCAAGTTCATTGTAAAAAATGGATATTTCGTCATCCCCCCGCAACAAGAGATAGGCAGGTATATTGCGGGTCCATTCGGCCTCGGCAAAAAACTCCTTCGCCTCTTTGGCAATGGCAGTGGAAATGGTTATACAGACACCACGAGAAGCTTCATAGTTCATTCAAATACTCCAGGTCGCGAGATGAGTTGGGTTACGTAACAATCATTCCATAAGACTAAACCAATTTTAGCAAGTCTGCCGCCCAAATCCTCACCCCTGGCCCAATAAAATTTCGATTTCTCCCTTCCGCCAGCCTTTCGGATTGAAATTGCACTTTCGTCTGGAACAGGCTTTCCCGAAAATTGCCTCATGCAAACTATGGAACTCTTGAATCCTTAGTCCCTCTAAGAAAAAACTTTGCATTCACTTTTATGAGGAACATATGAAAAAGATCACATCATGGTTACTGCTCACAGCACTTTCCCTGGGCTTCATTTCCATTGCAAATGCCCAAAACTACAATAGTGCACCAGAGGTCGCATCGACACTTTACTCGATTAACAAGGCCCAGATAGAAACGGGCCAGATGGCAAAAAACAAAACGATCAATGATTCCGTCTTGAAATTCGCCAATCAAATGATCAGCGATCACAAAAATGCCCAAACCCGGCTCGACGCTATTTTAAAAGCCAACAACATTAACAGAATCACCAGTGCCGATGCACGTACCATTCGCGGCGAAACCCGCAAAACCATGCGCGCCATGAAAAAAGTCAATGGCATTACATTCGACCAGACCTACATGGATTATGAAATCAATTCCCATAAAAAAGCATTGAATGTCATTAATGATTATATCCTTCCAAGAGTCCAAAACGCCGAACTGAAAAACTATACCCTGGCAATGAGACAGAACATTATGAATCATTTACAGCAGGCACAGCAAATCCGGATGAACATCCAGTAATTAAGAAAGGCAATACTGCATTCCAATTATTGATTAAGGGGATTTAACCATGTTTAACGCACCTGATCCAAACTCACAAAAAAAACTCAGGGATGGAATGGAATCCGTTTCAGAACAGGTGGATATTTCCAAAGAAGATTTTAAAATCGCGGCAAACAATATCAAGGAAAACATTCAATCCGAAACGGAACGTTTTCAGGAAGACCTCAAGGATCTGAAAGACAAGGTAATTGATCTGTCCACAACAGGCATTTCCGTTGCCCGGCAAACGATTTCATCAAACCTTTCTGCGGCAAAAGAAAAAGCGAACCAGGCTGCACATTGTGCAATGAACCATGCAGAAAAAAACCTCGAGTCAACCGTGCACTATGTAAGACAGAAACCCTACCAGTCACTGGGTATCGCGCTGGGAATCGGTTTCATACTAGGCAGGCTGATGTCACGTAAATAAATCACGTCAAAGGAGTGCTTCTGTGTTCCATTCTCTGAAAAAAATCAAAGAATTCGGCAAATTCATGCAGGAAAGATCCGGAGATTATCTCCGCCTGTTTTTTCTTGAACTTGAAATACAGAAGCTGCTCTTTCTCAACAGACTGATATGCATCATCATTTTCTCGATCAGTGTTTTTCTGTCCATTATGTTCCTTGGTATCGCCTGTATCGTTTCATTCTGGGACACACCCTACAGAATTCCGGTGTCATGGCTTGTTTTCGGGGCTTTCATTCTGATTATGCTTGTTTGTGCCTTTATTTATATGCGAAACAGGAATGACCGTCCCATGTTTCATGATATGAAGGCGGAATTCAAGAAGGATTTAAGCCTGCTGAAAGATATTGTATGAGCCACCTTGATCAAATGGAAAATGAAAGAAAACTGTTGCTTCAGAATCTGAAGCTCAAAAGAATGAGCTGGAAATTCCGGTTCATAAAGAATGAGCTTTCTTATAAACGGTATGAAGATTATATGAACAGCTTCTTTCCAAGAAGCATTATCTTCAGGTTCTTAAGCAATTACCCTTCAATTCCAGTATTGGCCATTTCATTTCTGACAGTCGAAAAAAGCCGCAATTTCTTTTTTAATATAATCAAAAAGATATTCTGATTTTCAAACCTGATATTTGTGCACTTGTTTTTCGTTGACGATTCTCAATCACGGAAGAAATGAAAACCGGTACTTTTAATTACTAATTTCTTTATCATAAATGCGGAGGTTGAGATGAGTTATCTATTGAAAGACGTATACGGCATGTACAAGTGCAATATTGAAGGAGGCATTTGCTTTTTGGGTGCCAAGACTCTGATCGGCGATGAAGTCATTGGAAAAGACGGGAAAAAACTGGGCAAAATCGAGGAACTGATGATCGACATGAAAAACAATCGTATCGCTTATGTCCTGATGTCCTTTGCCGGTTTTCTGGGTATGGGAGAACGTCTTTTTGCCGTTCCATTTGCAGCGCTTCGAAACGACGGACAGAAAGGTCAATTCTATCTGGATGCTGATGAAGAAAAAATCAACAACGCTCCATATATCAATCCGAATGAATGGCCTGATATGGCAGATAAAAACTGGGTTCGTGAGGTTCATGCATTCTATGGCGTTGAACCTTACCTGATGGGTATGTAAATAACCTCGAAAGGAAAAATTTCATGAGATTCCAAAAAACCATTCTTGCATTTTTCGTTGCCTTGTTCATGGTATCTCTCGCTGGCTGCGCCTCCACTCAAAAACACTCCAGCGCAGCAGAATATATCGATGATGCCGTGATCACGACAAAAGTCAAGGCAGCGCTTTTCGGTGATCCCGACCTTTCCGCTGCTGAAATCAATGTCGAGACCTACAATGGTGAAGTACAGCTTAGCGGCTTTGTCTCAACCAAAGCCCAGATCGCCGAGGCCGTCAGAGTAACGAAAACTGTCGATGGAGTACGAAGCGTCAAAAACAGCCTGCAATTGAAATAAAAAAACGGCCAGATAAACTGGCCGTTTTTTTATTTGTCCGCAACCCGCTCGAATTCGACAAAGGCATAGGGAATCGAAGCATCGATTTCTCTCCTTGATTTTTCTACAAACCAATTCGCAGGTAATTCCGGATACAGGGTTTCACCTTCAAATTCAGCATGAACAATCGATAAAAACACCTTGTCTGTCATCGGCAAGGTCTGGCTGAACAGTTCTCCCCCACCGCCTATCACAATGTCTTCCTTACCCAGCTTTCTGGCCAGACCGATTGCCTGATCGATATCGTTGACAACATAAGCGCCGGGCACTTCATAACCGGTCTGCCTGCTGACGATAATCGTCACCCGGTTCGGCAAGACCCTTCCGATCGATTCATGGGTTTTTCTTCCCAGAATCAAAGCCTTCCCGACTGTCAGATCACGGAATATTTTCTGTTCACCCGGAATATACCAGGGCATTTGACCATCCTTGCCGATTACCCTGTTTTCCGCCATGGCCACTACATGCGATATCGTCATTAAAAACTCTTCCTTCCATTCCTCACATTCGTCATTTATTGACGCTTAAAGACTGATCTTCAAACGTGAAAGCGTACTCCTCAAAAGCTCGTTTCCAGGATCTTTGGTGCCCACCTGTTTGAATAAGGCGATTGCTCCATCTTTATCCCCCTTGATCCACAGCACTTCTCCAAGATGAACGGCAATCTCCGGATCAGCCCTCAACTGGTAAGCCCGTTGCAATTGCCGCTCTGCCTCATCAATCTTTCCCTGTCTGAACAATACCCATCCAAGGCTATCGGTAATAAAAGGATCATCAGGCGCCAGTTTCATCGCCTTTTCTATCAGGGCATACGCTTCCTCGAGCCTGGTATTGCGGTCAGCCAGCGAATACCCCAATGCATTGTATGCCTGCTGATACTGAGGATCGATACCGATAATCTTCCTTAAAGCGATTTCCATCTCACCATATTTGCCAAGATTTTCCGCTGTCAAGGCATAGTCATACAATATATTGGTACTTTTCGGAAACGCCTCAAGTCCTTTTTTCAGAACGTCAAAAGCTTCATAAGGTTTCTTTACCTCACGCAATATCTGAGCTTCAGTCAGCAGAAGACGTTCTTTCTCATAAGGATTATCATTCTTGAGTTCCGAAATAATCTTGCGTGCCCGCTGGATGTTCCCTTTTCTGGCAAATATCTGTGCTTTTTTGATCTTCACAGACAAAGACACATCGTTATCTTCTTCCTGATCAATTTTCTCAAGCCATACCAGAGCACTGTCGTAATCCTGCTTCTCTTCCTCAATCTGCGACAATAAAAACAGAACCTGGACAGAATCCTGGTTTTCCTTGTTCTGTTTCGACGCCGCATGAAGATACTCCGTCAGATATTTCCGGGCCGTTTCAGAATCGTTCTGCTGAATCGACAACAAACCCAAAGAATAAAGAACCATCGGATCCTCTGGCTGGGAAAGCCGGATTTTTTCAAATTCCTGTCTTGCTCTCTCATACTGTTTCTGTTTTATGAGCAATCGTGCAGCAGCAATCCGGACTTCACGGGACTCGGGATATTTTCCAAGGAAACCAGAAAGAATTTCAATCGCTTCATTCGGATCGGATGAAGCCTGAGCCAGTGCCAGAACAGCCGTTTCAGAATCCGGTTTCAAGGCAAGCGCCTTTTTGGCCTCTTCCCTGGCGCGTACTGAATCATTATTGAGGTACGCCGACACTGACAATGCAATATGAGCCGCAGGCATATCCTGATACGGCCTCAGTACATCATCCATTACCGAAAACGCGCCAGCCTTGTCCTTGGTTCCTGCCAGAATCTGCTGAAACTGGAAAAACAAGGCAGGACGCTCCGCAGGAGAAGCCTTGGCCAGTTGTTTTGAAAACTCTTCCCTGACTTCATCCAGCCTGTTTTCCACTACCAGAAAACCCAGGAAAAAACGCTGCGCTTCTACAGATTGCGGAGCCAATTCATGCCACAGGCGCGTCGCATCCAGCGCATCACCGGCTTTTCTTGCCTTGACCGCAATTTCAGCCGCTCTTCTCGCCAGTCGCGGGTCTTTTGTATCTTTGGCGGCATCCATCATGGATTCAAAAGCATAGACCTCCAACCCACGCTGCTCGGCAATGTCCGCACTCAGTATCTGGTAGAGGAGATCACTGCTTA
The DNA here is from genome assembly GCA_023449275.1 of Pseudomonadota bacterium. Taxonomy (GTDB): domain Bacteria; phylum Pseudomonadota; class Gammaproteobacteria; order Burkholderiales; family Burkholderiaceae_D; genus Oxalobacter. The sequence continues at coordinate 64,025 of JAEXJM010000057.1, forward strand.
AGGGAATGTCCGGAAACGGATCATGTTTCTTGCTGATCGCTTGTCCTTTGGATTTGAGTAAATCTTCTGCCTTGTCATTATCTTCCGGCCTCGTCTCGGATACCGCCTTCTGCTTCAAATCCTGAGGCACAGGCATGTTTTTATTGGACGGCCCGGCAGCCAACGCCGATGTGGTGCATAACATGGCAACACAGAAAGCAGCCAGTATACGAATGGAAAATTTAGCTTGCATAAACGTTTTAGGCATTTTAGACATTATTCAGCTATGGTAGAGGTTATGATTCTACATGTTTCGATAAATCCCTTATCGAATCCATATCATCAACCGGTTATTGTTACAGATAATACCGATTTTTTGTGTTTTGCTACAACTAATACCGAAAAATACTGCCCATTTTCAAAAAATCATATATAATACTTTCTTTCGCGGCTGTAGCTCAGCTGGATAGAGTACTTGGCTACGAACCAAGGGGTCGTGGGTTCGATTCCTGCCAGCCGCGCCATATTCAAACGGATCAGTAGAAATAACTGATCCGTTTTTCATTACCGCCTCCTCTTTTCCTTTTCACCTTATACCTTATTGATCAATCATTAAGAACATTCTGAATGAGCTGGATTAACCAATTTTATGACCTTTTCTACCCAAGTAATCTACGCAAGAAAGACAAGAGGCATTTCAGTTAAAAAGAAAAAACCTGCCTTCCTCATTATTCAAATATCGTTCTGTTGATCCCTACTCCCTGAAAAATCTGGAAGAAGGCACAATCTGCTTATCCAGTCCATCCAGTTTTAATGATCCCTTCGATTGTCATTATGAGTGCGATATCATCGAAATTCTGGACGATTTCACGATATGGGGAAGCAGGAATGCTGTTCAGCGTTTCATAAATAACCAACACCCTCATGCGTCAAGAAGTGAAAGAAGACAACTGGCAACTGAATTTATGCAAGATAGACCCCGAATTCGCCAGACTCTTTTGCTCATGCAAGATGATTTGAGAAAAAATAACCAGAAAAATATAGAACGTTACAGGGAAGCAGTCAAAATCTGTTCTTTTTCTGAGCGGCTTGATTCACTACCTATGTGGGCACATTACGCCAATAATCATCAGGGTTTTTGTATGGAATATGACATACATTCATTTCCTGACGAGATTAGAGAAAATATATATCCGATTCTTTATACGAACGAACGCGAACGTCCCGAAAACACAAAGCTGATCCAACATGTTATGTGTGATTTCGAAGATGCCAATCCGGATCACCTCCTGCTGGCCATGTTTGTTAAATCCGCTGACTTGGGCTATGAAAAAGAATGGAGGTATATTCCCAACAACCCAGCAGTACAAGGTGGCATGACATACAAGATCGGTTATCCAAAAGCCATTTATCCTGGGAACAAAATCAGGGAAGAAGATGCGCAGACAAATGAAAAGTTGTACAAAAATAAAAACATCAAATTAGCAAGAATGGTTCTATCCTCAACCAGATTCGGCATGGTATCCCGCCCATTTAAACCCGTCTAGCTTAATAAAAGCTGTAAAAGGGAAGGGAAGGAGTTTAATTATCGCTAACGTCGTGAATTTGAAGACATTCAGAGGCGGGAGTATAGAGGTGGTGATATGCGAGGGTAAGAGGAGTGGGAGTGGATAAGGAAGGAGAAGTGGGAGATAGGAGAGCAGTCAAGCGTGGGAGGAGGAGAGAGGA
>JAEXJM010000004.1 GCA_023449275.1 Pseudomonadota bacterium
GCAATGCACTGGTCTGTGAGGCGATATCGACACCGCCGAAGACGACAGCCGACCTGATCGGGGTGTACCTGGTATATTTCTTGACGTCTTCATATACCTGATCGGCCAATTCCCGAGTCGGAACCAGAATCAATGCCCTGACCGGATGCCGGGCAGGCGACATACTTGTATTGGCCGAAAACAGCATGGCCTGAAGCATCGGAAGGGAATAGCCTGCCGTTTTTCCGGTACCGGTCTGCGCCGCACCCATCACATCCTTGCCTTCGAGCACGAGAGGAATCGCCTGAACCTGAATCGGCGTCGGAGAAACGTACCCCAAATCATCCAAAGCCCTGAGAATCTCTGGAGACAAGCCAAAATCCCCGAATTTTCCAGCGGGCCCCGTTTGAGGCGTCTTTTGTGGTGTATCTGACATAACTACTGCATTCTTTGTATAAAGCAAATTGCCGGTGAATAAAACAAGCGTGATTTTCTACCGGCGAAACAAATCCGGAAATATGTATTGTACGATAGACCGCTCTCAAAATCAGGCTTTTGTTTTATGCCGCCATAAAAGCGTTCTGTCGGCTGTTTTTATCGGTTCCATACGAATTCATCCGTTTTTCCCCCATTCAAGACTGACAGAGGAAAAGGGGCTTCATTATGGCTCTGACAAGTCAGGCATACTGAAAAAACGACCCTGATATGCCGGTTATCACCGCCCGACTCCCTGCCTTTCTTCAGTATCGCACCATGAAGGTATAAAATCCGTCATGAATATAAACAATCAATCACCGATATCAGCACCATGTTTCCCCATCTGTTTCTGTTCCTGAAGAACTGGACACTGCCTCTGGCAATGGTGGCGGGCGGCATCGGTTATCCTGTTTTCAAACACTTGTCATTTCTGACACCTTATCTCATCTTCACGATGCTGCTGCTGACTTTCTGTAAAGTTCCGCTGAAAAACCTGAAATTCAAGCCATTGCATATCTGGCTTCTGGTCATTCAGATCGGTGGCGCAATCGCCGTTTATACCCTTTTAAGCCCCCTGAACGTTCTGGTTGCCGAAGGTGCCTTCATTTGCGTCATCGCCCCAACCGCTACCGCTGCTGCCGTCATCACGGACAAACTGGGCGGCAATGCGGGCAGTCTGATCAGTTATACCCTCCTGGCCAATATGGGCACCGCCATCGCCGCACCATCGCTCTTTCCGCTCATCCACCCCTTAAGCCATGAAATGAGTTTTCTGACGGCTTTTCTCATCATCCTGCAAAAAGTCTTTCCGCTGCTGATTTGCCCTTTCATCGCCGCGACACTGATGCGCCGTTTCACCCCATCCATACACAAATTCCTGACCCGATATAACGAAACGGCCTTTTATCTCTGGGCACTGGCCCTGATCGTTGTCATGGCGCAAACCGTCAATACACTTGTCAATGAACCCGAAGATGGCTGGACGGAAATCTGGATCGCGCTGGCAGCCGGAGTTGTCTGCTGTCTGCAGTTCTATATCGGAAAAAGAATCGGTAACCGCTACCATGAACGCATCAGTGGTGGTCAGTCACTCGGACAGAAAAACACCATTCTCGCCATCTGGATGGCTCACGTCTATATGAGCCCGATCACCGCTATCGGAGCCGGTTCCTACGTCGTCTGGCAAAACATCATCAATTCCTGGCAACTCTGGAAACAACGCAAGAATATCGAAGCCGGACTTGTCGATCCTTCGAAAAAAAAAGTGTAAAAAGACAAAACCTGTCACTGTTCTGCCCTTCCGTCCCGCCCTTTCATTTCCCTTTTGGCTTTTGTCAAAACTTACAACTCCCTTTCTGTCATAAAACTGTTCAATAAGGAGTGCATATAATTGCACATCCGGCTGGTTGAAAAATGATTCGAAAACAGGACATTCCGTTTTTTCAGATTCATCATTTTCGCCAGCAGGACTTTTGTTCAACTCACTTTCAGTTTTCAAAATGGACAGTTCCAAATCGGATATCGACGACATTTTCGCCAGAATCAAAAAGGTTCTGGTGGCACGATTCAGCCTGCGCATGGATCAGGCTGGCGATGACGAAATCGACCATAACATCCGAAACGGAGTCGAACTGAATGGCACGTATTTATGGACACTGATGTGTGCCATCCTGATCGCATCCATCGGCCTGAACATCAATTCCCCGGTCGTCGTCATCGGTGCCATGCTCATCTCACCACTGATGGGGCCAGTCATGGGCATTGGATACGGTGTCGGTATCTATGATTTCCGCCTGATTCACAAAGCCATCAAAAATCTGGCGATTGCAGCCATCATCAGCTTCATCACTTCAGCCGTTTATTTTTACATTACCCCCTTGAATGAGGCCCAGTCGGAACTGCTGGCACGTACATCCCCCAATATATGGGATGTGCTGATTGCCGTATTCGGTGGGCTGGCAGGCATCATCGGCCTGACACGCAAGGAAAAATCCAACGTCATTCCAGGTGTGGCCATCGCCACCGCGCTGATGCCGCCCCTCTGTACGGCCGCTTACGGTTTCGTGCACGGGAACATGTCGTACTTTTTGGGTGCGTCGTATCTCTTCCTGCTCAATTGCGTTTACATCGCACTTTCATCCGTTTTCATCATCTGGTTCATCCGGCCTGTTGCACGCCGGCGCATCAGTGAAAAAATCCAGTTCCGGCTGAAAGCCCTTGTTCTTGCCCTGATCGTCATCAGTTGCATTCCCAGCGTATTCATCGCCGTCAATTTCGTGAACACCCAGATATTCAATTCCAGTGTATCGCGGTTTATTTCAAAAGAACTTGTTTTCGACAATACATTCCCGATCGATTACAAGTCCTCATACAAAAACAAGACTATCAGTATCGTACTGGTCGGAAAAGAACTGAACGAACACACCATTGAAGGAATCCGAAAAAGTCTTCAGCACTATGGCCTTGGCGACGCCACACTGGATTTGAAACAGGTAGGAATGCACCAGCAGGATATTACTGCCGTGCGAACTGCACTGGCAAAAGATATTCTGGAAAACAAAAATCAGGAGATACAGAAGAAAGAACAGATACTGGAAGCGCTTCAGGCAGAAGCCCAGTCCGCTGCTGCAAAAGCGAAAGCGGAAAAAGAGAAACTGTATTCAGGCATTGCGCATGAAATCTACATTCAGTTCCCTGATATCAATGAACTGTTCTTTGCCGATGCCTTCATATCGAAACAGAAAACCGAAAACGAATTCGAGCAAGCCCCAACCGTTATTGTCATCAGCAAAAAAACACTGAAAAAAGACGTCAAAAAGAAAATCGAAAAATGGATGAAATACCGTTTCCAGACACAAAAAGTGCATATTATCTTCGTAAACCGCTGACTCCGGAACCGTCACTACCGGACTTGCAGTTGAACACGATGCCCGTCAGCCTTGCCGGTGAACGGTATTGTCCAGAACCGGCTTTGGAATCAGGAATTCCGTTTCAGAGGGGGTCAGTTCATTCATCTGGTACACGATCCGGCGTTTTCCACTCTCCCGGGAAACAACATATTTCATGATTTTCATGCCGTTCATGCGGATCATGGGACGCGAGACGCAGGTTTTCAGGATCAGTTCACACTTGTCCCTGTCCTGCTCCGCCTGGCCTTTGGCAATCATTTCCTCGACCTGATCGAAAACGTCCTGAAGCATTTGGGTCGAACTGCCTTCCATCGCCACAACGTTGTAGCGATATTTCCAATCCCTGTCATCCCATCCGGCAACCGCATCGCAAACGGAGTGATAATGCCGCATGAATCCATCAGAACTCATGCCGCGACACGATGCTTCCGCCTCAAGACGTTCAGCCGTATTGTTCCCGTCTCCGAAAACCCACTGGCGTTTTTCACGGTCGGCAGTGAAAACGTAGCCGTCAATATAGACGTTAACGAAGTTTTCAAACGATTCCTCAACTATCATCCTGACCTCCCTTATCCCGGACAAGCCTGCCGGTTACCCGTTCAACTGTCTCATCTCCCATCATATTCGGTTAGGCCTGAAAAATCCATCCATTGACGCGAACCTGACCGGCAATATTTCTGACAGCCTTTCCTTTCATCAGGCCAGCCTGTTTTTCAGCCATCCACACAACTCTTAATCAAAAATAAATCGTACCGTAAATCACTTTATAAAATGGTACTCAACCTTGAAAGAATGTTTCTGCCACTCTCCACAAATCCATGTGGACACATATCAGGCTCATTGAAAGCCACCGTCTGACAACCGGCACCATTTTCAGAACCACACCATGGAAAACATATTCATCAGCTTCGACAAGACATTTCTTGTCCGGACACTAAACCATCAGCACATCATGATGATCCTGGTGACACTCGGAATATTGGCGGTCGTTTTTGCCATTTTATGTATCAAGCAGTTCCGCACCAACATCCCCGCCCATATCGTCCGTGTCATCATTGCCTTTTTTGCACTCTACCTGATTGAAAAACTCGTCAACAAGTTCATCGAAATACATCACATCACAGCGATCACTCCTGAAGAAATCCGGTTTCTGTTTCTGATGGCCGTCGTTGCCCTTGCCATCCGCGAATGCTTTCTTTTTGCCGACCAGTTCAAAAAATACCTGATCAAGACAGGAAGAAACACGACATCGGCACAGATCATCACACGCGTGATCAAGATCACCTCGGCAATATGCATCCTGCTCATGTTCGGCGAGCACTTCGGGATGAGTTTCGCGGGATTGTTGACCTTCGGTGGAATCGGTGGCATTGCTATCGGTCTGGCAGGAAAAGACATCCTTTCCAATCTTTTCTCGGGTGTGATGCTGTATTTCGACAGGCCTTTCAATATCGGAGACTGGATCAGTTCTCCCGACCGCCAGATAGAAGGAACCGTCGTCGAAATCGGCTGGCGAATCACGAAAATCATGACTTTCCAGAACCGTCCCCTGTATGTGCCGAATTACGTCTTCTCTTCCATCTCGGTGGAAAATCCCGGAAGAATGCGAAACTGGCGGATTGACGCCTCTATCGGAATCACTTCCGACAGTTCCGACAAAATCAAAACCATCGTCAACCAGATCAGGGAAATGCTTGAGAAAAACGATGCCATCGACAAAAGTCAGTCACTTGTCGTCAACTTCGACCAGATCGGCGACTATTCCCTCAATATTCTGGTCTATTGTTTTACGAAAACGACGGTATGGAGCGAATGGCTGCAAGTACAGGAAGACATTTATCTTGCCATTATCGATATCGTTCAGAAAAACGGTTCCAGCATTGCCAATCCAACGCAGACCGTTGTATTGGAAAAAACATGAAAGCCTGAAAATCCAGCTGAAGCACTCCATGCGGAATTGATAAAAAACAATTGAAATATCAATAAAATCATCAATATATCGAAATTACCGTACATTTTCCGTTTACGGAACCGGCACAAACCATGCCAATAAACCAGCTGGATTTTTCAATCAGAAATGGAGGAATTGCTTCATGAAAAAAATTATATTGACTATCCTGACAATGCCCCTGGCCGTATATCTCGGAATATCACATGCCCAGGAACCATCCGGCACGTCCGTCAGCACAGGCCAGAGTCACGCTGAAATGCGACAGCAACAGTCAGATGGTATTCATTCCAGAAAAGAGAACATCGCTGGCGCACATAAAAAAGCACAGATGGATCCTGCCACCCGGAAAGCCCGACAACAGCAAAAAGAAGGCATAATGGAAAGAAAAAGTGAAGTTGCCGGTGCGCATCAAAAGGCCCGTGATGCGAAAATCGAGTCCGGACAAGACAATTGATCCCCGTCGGGTTCAAAAAACAAAAAAGCGCACTGAAGTCTGTTTCAGTGCGCTGTTTTAAAACACAAATTCTAAACAATCAATCAAAAAGGCCTGAGTCACATTTCACTGTCATGATTCAGGCTTGAGACCTGTGTTACATACCACCCGTACACCATTTTCTCGAATCGCGCATATGACAAAAATTGAAACAAGAGAAAAGTCAGGCGATCTTTAAGTCGGCATTCCATGTTTCATCCTGGCGCATGATCATCAATCCAGGGCGACAAGAGTGTTTGCCGGTTCCTCCTGATAATGGGTATTGATCCATCGATTCTTTCTTCAGGACTTTCTCTTGCCGTTTTGATGGTGTTCGGCATACGCCTGTACGAATGAACGGATAAAATCACGGTCTTTAGTGGAAAGCCCGTCCAATGATTCCGAGATAACAATATCCCGCATATCCGGAATATCCTTCCCGTCAGAGAACAACGTCCATGCAGCCACATCCAGTACCGTACAGATTTTTTCAAGTTGCGGAAACGATGGCGCGACCAACCCTCTTTCATATCTGGAAACTGTTTCAACCTCCACACCCAATTCTTGTGCAAGCTGGTTCTGCGTCATCTTCTTGCGCTTTCTGCAAACCTGCATATTCCGTCCAACGATAACCGACAGAGATGCTGCGTCTTTTTTCAGTTTTACCATTGCATAGTCCACAGAATCCATAATTTGTGACACATGGTCTATGTTTTGGTTCCATCAATACAGAGCTTTTAAAGTCTTGTATTGACTTTAAACGTCTTTTATTTAATCATTAATACCTGATGACATTTTTATGATTAATAAGAGGAAACATGGAAAAAGGATTTTTGACCGTTGCCAAGATAACGGCAACTTTGATCATTTCGGTTATCGCGCTGCAAGGGTGCAGTGGGGATAAAAAGCAGGAACCGGCAACAGCAATCCAGAAAACAGCAACAGCCGTTCCGGAAAAATCCCCCCCCATAAAGACAACCACAGAAGTAGTTCCAGAAAAGTCAACTAACGATTTTGATATAAAACAATTGAAAAGCAAGGCGGAAAAAGGAGGCTGGTTTTTCAAGGAAAACAAAGACGAGTTTACCGATGAAGTAAGCTTTGCAGCAATTAAGCCATCCAGCAACTCTATTCGTTTTCTGATGAATCGAGAAAAACCATTACTCATGTTCCTTCGTCACGAATCAAAAAATGCCGTTGTTATAAACATGGGTGATCATATTCACGTTATGCCTTCTTTAGGACAAACATCATATACCGCAAGAATCGATAAAAACGAATCTATGACATTACTAGGTCAGCACATATGGCAAGGAACCGGTTTGGCTTTTGTAAATGTTCCAGAAGAATTTCTAAATCAACTTCGTTCGGGCAAGAAATTAACCATCAGAGTGGAAACGTTGGGATTGGGTACTCATAACATCGTATGGAATCTGTCAGGCACAAACGAAGCACTAACGATAATTTTTGATAATCACTGATAAGGAAATATCGAAATGGCAATTATTAAATGTCCAGAATGCAAGCGCGAGATAAGCGATGAAGCAAATAAATGCGTACATTGCGGAAAACTGTTGAAAAAGCCAAAACGTTCAATGCTTGGGAAAATTTGTTTGTGGTTATTTTATGGGTATAACGTTTTAATGGTTTTATGGATGGTCAGCGGGTTGAAAGCATCTGCTTCAATACAAACAACCAATGCAGCAGAACAAGCCGGTGCCGCTATTGGAACAGGTATCGGTGTTATGCTTATTTTAATGGTCTGGTGTTTGGGAGCGATTATTACAGGAATTCTGGCTTTTATGACCAGAGCTAAAGGATAAAAAAACAATTGCTTTTCTTTTTTATAGAGTCGAATTTTTCAATAAACACTCCCCTTGACCACTTGTTCAAAAGGAGTGTTTATTGGATTCCCATTGTATTCTTGTACCTTAATATCTTTATCACAGGCAAAAAAACATCATCAGTGATACAACAGAATATTTACCTAAAAACATTCCTCACTTTCTTTCGAAAAGAGCACTTGAAGCACCATAACTTGCTTCCCATTGATTGAATCCCGATGAAAAAACCACCATCATCACATAGGTTTGTCTTTGGATTATGCAACTATCTATTTATTTCGGACAATCAGCTTAACAATTCATCATACACTTATTTCAAGTACATATTCTTTCAAAATACACTATGGCTTGTACCCAAAACTGTTCAAAAACTGTAATGCGAAAACATTTGAACGAAATGCACAAAAAACCCCGCAAGCCCCCATGTCTCATGAGGGTTCTCTATGTTTTGCCGAACTTTGAGGAACCTGATTCTGGCGGAAAGGGTGGGATTTGAACCCACGATACGGTATAACCGTATACCGGATTTCGAGTCCGGCGCATTCGACCACTCTGCCACCTTTCCGTTTTTTGAATGACGATTTGTCGAGCTGGAAATTATAACAGGAAACATGCCGGATACCTAGCGTCAAATCAGGTGTGTTTTTATCCCTCTTCGTGTGTGTGGCTTATAATAGCGGTTTGAATCCATTCTCCGCACATACAGAACAAAATGGCCAATATTCCCATCAAAAACGCCGAACAGATTGAAGGCATCCGAAAAGCCAGCCAGCTTGCCGCTGAGGTACTTGATTACGTGGCACCGTTCGTCAAGCCGGGTATCAGCACAGGCGAGCTCGACAAGCTTTGTCATGAATACATTACCGATCATGGCGCCATTCCGGCCCCGTTGAATTATTGTCCTCCAGGATATACTCCTTATCCGAAGGCGACCTGTATTTCCCTGAACGACGTTGTCTGCCATGGCATTCCCAATTTCAACAAGCTGCTGAAAAAAGGTGATGCCTTGAATATCGACATTACCGTCATCAAGGACGGCTATTACGGTGATACCAGCCGCATGTATTTTGCAGGTGAACCGTCGATCATGGCAAAACGGCTGTCGAAAATCACTTATGAATGCATGTGGCTTGGCATCATGGAAGTCAAGCCGGGCGCTCATCTGGGTGATATCGGACAGGTCATTCAGGATTATGCCGAAAATTCCGGTTACAGCGTCGTTCGCGAATTCTGCGGGCATGGTGTCGGCCTTGAATTCCATGAGGAACCCCAGGTTTTGCATTACGGACGCCGGGGTACACTGGCAGAATTGAAACCGGGCATGATCTTCACAATCGAACCGATGATCAATGCAGGCGGCAAATCGATCCGCGCCATGCCGGACGGCTGGACAATCAGAACGAAAGACAGAAGCCTTTCGGCCCAGTGGGAGCATACGATTCTGGTCACCGATACAGGATACGAAATCCTGACGGTTTCACCGAATATGCCGCCACCCCCCAATTTTGCCAAAAAGAAATAACGAGATACCGTGCCGAACAAATCCGACGTTTCCCTGAAAAAGCGTTTGTCACAATTGCGGGATTTTGCCATTGCCGAATACAAGGCCAATGGTCTGACCCGGCAACTGCTGAAAACGTTATGCAAAAACGTCGATCAGGTTCTCATGGAAGCCTGGAAAGATCTCGATCTTCCATCCGGTTCCGTTCTGATCGCTGTCGGGGGGTACGGTCGCGGAGAGCTGTATCCGTACTCGGATGTGGATGTTCTGATCCTCCTGGAGAAAGCTCCGGATCAGGCGCTTCAGGCAAAGCTCGAATCGCTTGTCCAGTTGTTCTGGACTTTGGGACTCACGATCGGCCACAGCGTCAGGACGATCGATGAATGTCTGGAAGAATCGGCAAACGACATCACAGTCCAGACCAGTTTGCTGGAAGCCCGCTATATCACCGGAAACCGGAAATTGTTCCAGTTGATGAGAGGACGGTACAACGCCCAGATGAATCCATCTGCCTTTTTCATCGCGAAAACGCTCGAAACACGCCAACGTCATGTCAAATTCGGCGATACTCCCTACAGCCTTGAACCCAATTGCAAGGAAAGTCCGGGGGGACTCCGGGATCTCCAGGTCATTTTATGGATTGCCAAAGCGGCGAAACTCGGGCATTCATGGAACCAGCTCGCCCGACGCGGGCTGCTTACCCCTTCCGAAGCCCAGCAACTGAAGAAAACGGAAGAGGCTTTCAAGGATATCCGTATCCGGCTGCATATCCAGGCACAACGTTGTGAAGACAAGCTGCTCTTCGATGTGCAGATTCCCGTTGCAAGAACATTCGATTTCAGGGAAAACGGCCAGCCACTCGATGACCGTCGAGCCAGTGAACACATGATGCAGCAGTATTACCGTGCCGCTCATACGGTCGTTCAACTGAACATGATTTTGCTTCAGAACATGCGTGCATGGCTTTTTCCGAAACCGTATCAGGCCATCAAAATCAACGAACGTTTCAACGAGGTAAATGGCCTGATCGATATGGTGGATGACGATGTTTTTATCAATCATCCCTCTGCACTGCTGGAAGTTTTCCTGCTGCTTTCGAACAGTACCGACCTGAAAAACATGACGGCCCGGACACTCCGCAACCTGTGGCATGCCCGTATTCACATCGATGAAAAATTCCGGAACGATCCGCTCAACCATCAGTACTTTCTCCGGATTTTCAAATCTCCCCGCTTCGTCGCCCGTGCGCTGCAACATATGAACGAACTGGGCATTCTGGGACGGTACCTGCAAAATTTCGGCAGGATTGTCGGACAGATGCAGCACGACCTGTTTCATCAATATACCGTTGACCAGCACATTCTGACGGTCGTTGCCAACCTTCACCGGTTTTCGCTGTCAGAGTACGCTCACGAAAACCCCCTGTGCAGCCATTTGATCACCGGTTTTGCCAAACCCTGGTTACTGTATATCGCCGCCCTGTTCCATGATATCGCCAAGGGACGGGGAGGCGACCATTCCATTCTGGGGATGGAAGACGCGAGAGAATTCTGTTCCCTGCACGAGTTGTCTGCAGAGGATACCGAACTGGTTGTCTTTCTGGTCAGGGAACATCTGACCCTGTCGCAGGTTGCCCAGAAAAAGGATTTGTCCGATCCTGAAACCATTCGCCAGTTCGCCGATATCGTCAGGGATGAACGCCACCTGACAGCACTGTTTCTCCTGACGGTAGCCGACATTCGCGGCACGAACCCCCAGATCTGGAATGCATGGAAAAGCAAACTGATGGAAGACCTCTTTCATCTGACCCTGCGCGTACTGGGCGGTGAAGACATTTCCGTCGATCACGAACTGAAAATCCGCCAGAAAGATGCAAAAGCAACATTGCGCCTGTACGGATTGCCGGAACATGCCGAAGACGAATTCTGGAAACAGCTCGACATCGTCTATTTCCTGCGCCATGACGCCTCGGACATCGCATGGCAGACCCGGACGCTGTATTACCGCATCAACACTACCGAACCCATCGTCAAATGCCGCCTCGCTCCAATCGGCGAAGGCTTGCAGGTGACGGTTTATGCTCTTGACAGGCCTGACCTGTTCGCATTGATCTGCAGTTACTTCGCCCGAAAGAATTTCAGCATTCTGGATGCGAAAATCCACACCACAAACCACGATTACGCTCTCGATACCTTTCTTGTTACGAAACAGGGATTCGAAAGAAACTATCGTGACATCATCACACTGGTCGAACATGAACTGACGGAATTGCTGAAGTCAACCGTCCCGCTTCCCCCACCCCCACAAGCCCGGCTTTCCCGGAAATCCCGTTCTTTCCCGATTGCCCCGACACTGGACTTGAGGCCGGATGCCAGTGGCAAGAATTTTGTGCTGTCGATTACTGCAAATGACCGCCATGGCCTGCTGTATGCTATCGCTCTGCTCTTTTCACGCTACAAGGTCAACTTGCATACTGCTAAAATCATGACTTTGGGCGAACGGATCGAAGACGTTTTCCTGATCGATAGCGAAATGCTCCAGCATCCCCGTATCCAGATCCAGTTCGAGACGGATATGATCGATGTATTGAGAGTCCACTGAACCTTTTTTGGGAATGATGATGAGTGAACCTGTCCGCCTGAGTAAACGTATGTCCGAACTGGGAATCTGTTCGAGGCGTGAGGCTGATGAATGGATCGAAAAAGGATGGGTCAGGGTCGATGGCAAAGTCATCTCCCAATTGGGCAGCAAGGTATTGCCCCACCAGAAAATCACAATTGAAAAACAGGCATCTCAGGAACAGTCCCGCCGCGTTACCATCCTGATCAACAAGCCGGTCGGTTACGTCAGCGGGCAAGCCGAAGACGGTTACAAGCCAGCGGTTTCACTGATCAGCGAGGCGACTCACTGGAAAGACGATCCTTCCGGTGAAAAATTCAGGCCATCGCAATTGCGCAATCTGGTTCCTGCCGGACGGCTGGATATCGACTCGGTCGGACTGCTGGTCCTGACACAGGACGGACGTATCGCAAAACACCTGATCGGTGAGAATTCCCCGACAGACAAGGAATATCTGGTACGAGTCAAATATATGAAACCGGGACGTTTGCCTGACAGTGATCTTGAACGTCTGCGGCACGGATTGAAACTGGACGGCAAAGCCCTGTTGCCCGCCAGGGTCAGCTGGCAGAACGATGACCAGCTGCGATTTGTTCTGCGTGAGGGGAGAAAACGCCAGATCAGGCGCATGTGCGAAGCCGTCGGCCTCCGGGTAATCGGACTGAAACGCATCCGGATCGGCAACGTCAGGCTGGGGAATTTGCCTCCTGGACAATGGCGCTACCTGAGGCCGGAAGAAAAGTTCTGATGACAAACCTCTTTTTTCCCCACTTCTGATCAGTCTTCGGAATCGTCGTTGTCAAAGCCTTCGGAAAAGCCGAACAGGCCAAGATCGTCTATCCTGAACGGATACAGAATGCCATCCAGATGGTCGCATTCATGCTGCACGACCCGTGCGTGAAAACCATCGGCATCACGGCTGATGGGGTTGCCGAACTGGTCGAATCCCTCGTAATGGATTTTTGTCCATCTCGGTACGATACCACGCATACCCGGAATGGACAGACATCCTTCCCATCCCTCATCGATCTCATCAGACAGTGGGCGGATGACCGGGTTGATCAATACCGTTTTCGGAACGGGAGGCGCGTCAGGATAGCGGTTGTTTTCGTCATAGCCGAAAATGACGACACGTTGCGGCACACCGATTTGCGGAGCAGCCAGACCGGCCCCATCAGCGGCATACATCGTCTCATACATATCTTCAATCAACCTGTGCAATTCAGGTGTATTGAATTCCGTAACCGGAACCGACTCACGCAACAGCCGTGAATCCCCCATTTTCAAAATCTTGCGTACTGCCATCTTCATTCCTGTTCAATCAAATGGGCGTTTTTGATAAAGCGCCTGAATTCCGACATCACCTCAGGATGTCTCAACCCCATGGTAACCGTTGCCTTCAGATAACCGATCTTCGAACCGCAATCAAAACGTTGTCCGTCAAAATGATAGGCGCACACGTCTTCCTGTTCGATCAGTTTCGAAATCCCGTCAGTCAGCTGGATCTCACCTCCCGAACCCTTGCCGATATTTTCAAGACAATTGAAAATACCCGGATTGAGAATATAGCGGCCGACAACAGCCAGGGTTGACGGTGCCACGGCCGGATCGGGTTTTTCGACAATGGCATTGACGAATTCCAGATTGTCCCGATAAGGCGACGCGTCAACGATGCCGTATTGTTTCGTATTCTGTTTTTCCACTTCCTGAACAGCCAAAATGCTCTTCGATTCCTTTTCGTAGAGTCTGGCCATCTGCTGCAAAACAGCCGGTTGATTCTCCTGCACAGTCATGAAGTCGTCCGCCAGCAGGACAGCGAAAGGCTCGTTTCCGACAACCGGCTTCGCACAAAGAACAGCATGCCCCAGTCCCAAAGGCTCTGGTTGCCTGATATAGATACAATTGACGTTTTTCGGCAGAATGTTCTGTATGAATCCCAACAATTTCAGTTTTCCGGCAGCTTCGAGTTCGGTTTCCAGCTCGTAAGCCTTGTCGAAATGGTCTTCAATAGCCCGCTTGTTGCGTCCGGTGATGAAAATCAGCTCATTGATACCTGCCGAAACGGCTTCCTCCACCGCGTACTGGATCAGTGGCTTGTCCACGATCGGAAGCATTTCTTTCGGTTGTGCCTTCGTTGCCGGCAAAAAACGGCTACCCAGTCCTGCTACCGGAAAAACGGCTTTAGTTACTTTTGTCATTATTTACGAGTTTCAAGAATTCGTCTTCATTAATAATCCGGACACCCAGTTCCTGTGCCTTGGCCAGTTTGCTGCCGGCTTCACTGCCAGCCAGAACATAATCGGTATTTCTGGAAACGGAACTGCTGACTTTCCCTCCCATATTCCGGATTATTTCAGCCGCCGCTTCTCTCGTCAACGAAGGAAGCGTTCCCGTCAGAACGAATTTCCTGTTTTGAAGCGGCAATTGTTCCGGTTTCTCCTTCATTTCATGTTCAGGCCAGTGAATGCCGACATTCTGCAATTTTTCGACCAGTTTCAGATTGCGATCGTCCGTAAAAAACTGTTTGATCGACGATGCGACGACAGGCCCGATATCCTCCACTTCCAGCAATTGTTCTTCTGTTGCCTGTTTCAGATTGTCGAGACTGCCAAAATGTTCAGCCAGTGAACGCGCTGTCGACTCCCCGACATGCCGGATACCGAGCGCATACAGGAAACGGGCAAAAGTGGTTTTTTTCGATTTCTCGATTTCCCTCAAAAGATTCGACGCCGATTTTTCAGCCATTCTGTCCAGCCCCGACACTGTTTCAAGATCGAGCCGATACAGATCGGCAGCATCACCGATCACGTTTTTATCGACCAGCTGGTCAACCAGCTGTTCACCGAGACCTTCAATGCCAAGCGCTTTCCTCGACACGAAAAGAAGCAGGCCGCCTTTTTTCTGTGCCGGGCATTTGATCCAGCCGCCGGAACAGCGGGCAATCGCTTCCTCTTCAGGCCGTACGATCGGGGAACCGCAAACCGGGCATACCGTCGGCATTACGAATTCACGTGCCTCATCAGGCCTGCGTTCCGGAACGATCGCCAACACTTCAGGAATGACGTCCCCTGCCCGTCTGACAATGGCCGTATCGCCGATCCGGACATCTTTACGGCGTACTTCATCTTCATTATGCAGGGTGGCATTGGTGACGGTCACTCCCCCCACAAAGACAGGTTTCAGGCGTGCCACTGGCGTGATCGCTCCGGTTCGACCGACTTGCACATTGATGTCCAGTACCTCTGTCAACACTTCCTGCGCAGGGAACTTATGGGCGATGGCAAAACGGGGGGCACGTGAAATGAAACCCAGTTTCTGCTGATCGGCAATCCTGTTGACCTTGTAAACGACACCATCGATTTCATAAGGCAGCGAATCGCGTCTTGTTTCAATTCGTTTGAAAAAACCCATCAGGCCTTTCAGGCCTTTGACGATTTTTCTTTCGTCACAAACAGGAATGCCGAGATTCCCGAACCAGTCCAGAATCCCGCTCTGGGTAGCAGGCAACTGCATTCCCTTCACTTCACCCACTCCATAGGCAAAAAAACGGAGTTGACGGGTTGCCGTAATTTGAGGATCAAGCTGTCTGAGACTGCCTGCCGCGGCATTGCGCGGGTTGACGAATTCTTTCTGTTCGTTTTCACGCTGGCGGCGGTTCAGGTCGTGAAAATCCCTTTTGAACATCAGGACTTCTCCGCGCACTTCCAGCACCTCCGGAGGAGCGAGATCGGTCAGCCTTAAAGGAATCGTCCGGATAGTCCGGATGTTATTCGTGATATTTTCACCGGATGTTCCATCCCCCCTTGTCGCTCCCTGAACCAGAAGGCCATTTTCATAACGCAGGCTGACTGCCAGCCCGTCGAATTTGAGTTCCGCTTCATATTCGACGCTTTCTTCATCCAGCTCATCCACAATACGCCTGTCAAAAGCGGCAACCTCTTCTTCCGACAAGCCATTCTGGAGGGACAGCATCGGGATTGTGTGCTCGACCTTGTCGAACTGGAGCAATGGCGCTCCTCCGACTCTTTGTGTGGGCGAATCAGGAACGACCAGTTCGGGATGGGCATGTTCCAGTTCCTGCAATTGCCGGAAAAGCCGGTCGTATTCCGAGTCGGGAACGATCGGCGCATCCAGGACATAATACGCATGGTTGTATCGCGTGATTTCCTTGCGCAGGCTTTCAGCCTGCTCTGCCAGAGAAGGCGTTTTCCGTTCACTGCCAAACAGATCCGTTTGCATGATCAGTTAAACAGCCTCAGGGCACGAACGGAACCGGCAGGAATGGTACAGGCGTGCATTTCACTATAGAAATCCTTGACCTGTCCTGCAATCTCTTCAAGAAAAGAATCGTTTAACAACTGGTTGCCATCGTCTATCAGGGAACCGTCCAGCCGGATACAAAGCGCCTTGGCACACTGCACCATCTGGGAGAAACCGTCTTTTTCCGGCGCGATGCAAGGTACATCCAGAAGCAAGGTCAGACGGGTCGCGATTTCGGAAGCCGGCAATTCATTCGTGGAAAGCGTGAACAGCACCTGGCCGCTCTCCCTGTCTTTCATGACAAACAGCCCGTCAGGCCGAAGCTCGAACCCCTGTTTCTCGAGGGCGGTATTCAGGGTAGTGACCTGCCATGGAGCGCCATTGCTGCGGATACTGATCCCGAGCCTGGCATCATGATCGGTAACGAACTGGAACAGCTGTTTGGCCTTTTCCGTCACCTCTGCCATCTCCGGAATGTCCAGTTCAGCCCCGATGGTATCCGCCACCTGACGCAAGCGCATGACCAGTTCGGAAAATTCGATATCATTCAGGGGACTGCTCCGGTTTGCCATCTGGACACCGGCCTTAAGCTGTATATAGGTTTTTCCGTATACGACAGGCTGCCAGCTCGTCTGTCCATCGGCGTCTTCAACCAGCCCGACGAAATGAACCGGCTTGTTCCCCGTATAACGCAAGGATTGGACAGGTGCCATAATTTTTTCCGACTGGGCGGGTTCTTCAAGCGTCAGTAAAATCTCGCAATCGATCAGCTCGTCCACCGGCAGTTCACCTGTTCCCGCCGGGACGACGTAACCCGTCAGCATATCGTCTTCAGCCGGATTCTCCAACGACCCCGAATCCCCGAAACCGGGTTCCTGCCTTCCGTCAGCAATCGGAAAGCTTTCGAGTACGGGTTCCTGACGCTGCCCTGCTGCATCGTTGCCTGTTTTCATGAGGACATCGTCAACAGGATCGGAAAAAGCCCTTTCAACATGTTTTTTCGCACGGTATTCCTGCCACTTGTTATAGGCAATGACACCTATGATGATTGCCACACCGATTCCAATCAAACTCACCTGTAAATCTGTCATGCTTTTAAGACCTCTTCTGAAAAGTTTGCAGCATCGTTGATATCCACGGTCACAATACGGGAAACCCCCTGCTCCTGCATCGTCACGCCAACCAGTTCTTCTGCCATTTCCATTGCAATTCTATTATGGGAAATATATAAAAATTGCGTTTGTGACGACATCTTCGTCACCATATTGCTAAAACGTTCCGTATTGGCATCATCCAGAGGTGCATCCACCTCGTCCAGCAGACAAAACGGCGCCGGATTCAGCTTGAACAACGAAAAAACCAATGCTATCGCGGTCAGCGCTTTTTCTCCACCCGACAACAGGTGAATTGTCGCATTTTTTTTGCCCGGTGGCTGGGCCATGATCTGGATTCCGGCATCCAGAATTTCCTCTCCGGTCATACTCAACTGTGCATGACCGCCACCGAAGAGTACCGGAAAAAGTTCATCCAGGGACCGATTGACCTGATCGAACGTATTTTTCAGAAGGCTTCTCGTCTCCCTGTCGATACGCCGGATGGCGTCTTCCAGTGTCGCAATCGCATCTGTCAAATCCTGAAACTGGTCTTCCAGATATTTCTTCCGGCGACTGGCCTCGTCCAATTCAATGGCGGCGCCGAGATTGACCGGCCCCAGACCGTCAATTTCCCCATTCAGCCTGGAAATCCTCGACTGGAAAGCGGAAACGCTCGCCCCTTCCGGCAACATCCCGTTCAATGCGGCAATATCGGCTCCCGATTCAGTCAATTTCTGATCGAATTGCTCGACATTGATCCGTGCAGCCTGCTCTTTCAGCTGTACTGCCACTATTTTATCCCGTTGAGGCTGCAAACTTCTCTCTATCTGGAGCCTTCTTTCCATCAAAGTCCTTAACTGTTGAGCGAGATCATCCAGATGCTGCCGTGACTGGACGAGCGCCTCTTCCTGCGCCATGCGCGTTTCAAGCAATACCTGAAGATTTTCCTGTGCGACCCTGTCGTCCAGATCCTGCAATTCGAGTTGTCCCTCATTGAGGCTGCCGGAAACCATCCGGATTTGTTTTTCAGCCGTTTCTATCTGCCGTGCCAGTTCGTCCAGACGCTTTGCAAGTGCCCGTTCGTCATACCCGGCCTGTTGTGCCTCCCGTTCTGCCTGATGCACTTTTTCACGTAACGTCCTGAGTTCATCCTCCTTGCCAGTAACCGTTTCCAGAAAATCGGCCTCTTTCTGCTGCCATTCCCCCAGAATCATATCCAGCTCTTCAAGCCGTTTTTCTTCTTCGGCAAGATGGATTTCCTTTTCCTGCCGGAACGCTTCCAGTTCAGCCAATGCCGTTTCCATTTGCTCGTTCTGGTCGTGGTATCGACGGCTCAACTCTTCCAGTTTCAGGATTTTCATCTGGAACTCATGAATGCGCTGAACCTCTTCACTCGCCTGCAAATGAATCCGCTGTATGGTCGAATTCAGTTCTTTCAGACGCAGTTCGGATTCCCGGAATTCTTCACCCAGATGCGATTGACGTAACCTGTTTTCCTGACGGGATTGCTCAAGCCTCGTTATCTCCTGCTGGCGTGAAAAGACCCCTTCATTCTCGGACTCAACCGCAAAGAAGCGAACACTGTACCGGTCGACAACATGGCCTTCCGGCAAAATGAAACACCCCCCTACAGGAAGATTTTCCCGCTGCGACAGTGCTTCCCCCATCGTACCGATGACATAAACACCATGAAGCCAGTTTTCCAGAACGGTTTTCATCCGGTCGTTTCTGTATTCGATCCGCCCTGATAACAAATCGAACGGCTGATGCGTTTCTTTCACATGGCCATTTCCTGCGGCTGCGACAGTGAAAAAACAGGTTTTGACCGGGGGCATATCCTTCAAAAAAGATTCCGTCCATTCCAGCGTGGACAGTCCCAATGCGCGTATCCGCTCCATCAAAACCGATTCCAGCGCTGTTTCCCAACCGGCTTCTATCCGGATATCCTGCCACAGGGGATTAAAATCCCCCAACCCGTGCCTGTCCAGCCAGACCTGTGCTTTTCCGGCCCCCTGCGCCTTTTCCTGAATCTGTTGCAGGGCATCCAGGCGGGCGTCTTCCTGCATGCAAACAGAATTGCAATCATCCAGCCGCTTCCGGATTTCAAGCACACTCCCTTCAAACTCCGGTACAAGATCACGCTGCGACTCCTCATTCAAACGAAGTTCTTCCAGATGTTGCTCGGCTTCGGCCTTTTCCTGCCGGAGAAAAGCCAGTTCCTCCATATCGGGAACATCGATTCTCTCCTTTTGCGAAACCAGTTTTTCCCGCCGTAACTGGCAATCGGAAAGGCTTGCCGTCAAATTCTTGTGATTGGCGGACGCCACGGCAATCTGCTGCCGTGTCTGCATAACCCGGTCATGAATTTCCTGCGCCTGCTCTTTCAGGATATCCAGTTCACTCTCGACAGTCGGTAATTCCTCTTTCTGTTGCCGGTAGAATTCCTCTGAAATTTCCTTCTGTTGCGATATTTCGAGGAGTTTTTCTTTCCCTTCGCTGACTTCATCGACAAAAGACCGGATCTGCTTCGTCCACTGGTCTTTCTGCTCGGTATAGGAAACGATCTGTGCCTGCAGGCGTTTTCTGGAATCGATAACATAACGGATCTGCGCCTCAAGGCTGCCGATCTCGGCATTCGTCCGATACAGCTCGCCCTGAGCGTTATGTACGCTTTCATTGGCGAAATCGTGAATCTGCCTGAGTTTTTCGAGTTCCGCCTCGAGCCTGAACATATCGGCCGACAACATTTCCAGAACGGTCTGTTCTTTCTCGATCTCGAAGGCCAGTTCGGATTGCTCTTTCAGGCTGATTTTCTTTTGCAACAGCCACAACAGTTTCTGCTGTTTTTCCTGTGTATCTTTCAACTGGTGGTAACGCTCCGCCAGATCAGCCTGAACTTTCAGCTTTTCAAGGCTCTGGTCAAGTTCATGAAGGATGTCGGATACGCGGTTCAGGTTTTCACGGGTATCGAAAAGACGGTTCTCCGTTTCCCTGCGGCGCTCCCGGTACTTGGAAACCCCGGCCGCTTCCTCCAGGAACGTCCGCAATTCTTCGGGACGGGCTTCGATAATGCGGGCAATCATGCCCTGCCCGATAATGGCATACGCTCTCGGGCCGAGGCCGGTTCCCAGAAAAATGTCCTGGATATCCCTGCGCCTGACCGCTACGTTATTGATGAAATACGTCGAGCCGCCTTCCCGGGTCAGAACGCGTTTGACAGCCAGTTCGCCATATTGGCCCCATTGTCCACCGATCCTGCCATCCGTATTGTCGAAAATGAGTTCAACCGACGCCCTTCCGGCCGGCTTGCGTTGTGTCGTGCCATTGAAAATAACGTCGTGCATCGACTCACCGCGCAATTCCGAGGCACGTGATTCTCCCAGCACCCACCTGACTGCATCGATGATATTCGATTTTCCACACCCGTTCGGCCCGACAACGCCGACCAGCTTTCCATTGACCCGGATTGTCGTGGGATCGACAAACGACTTGAAGCCCGACAATTTAATGGCTGTTAATTGCACAGATAAAAGTCTTTCTTCGTTAAAGGCATCATCATAACATTCGTGCCAGATCGCCAGAAAACAAATCGGCAGAAATATTAACCGTTTCCATCGATATTCTGCCTGAAAAAACAAACTTCGCTTTCAGAATAAACAATCCATCTTAACTATTTGCCTTTACGCAGTTTTTTTCCATTTTTTGATTCTTGAAAACACACTTTTTTTGTATACTGGACGAACTTATTCAAAGGAGTGCGACATGCATAAAATCAAAAGTGGACTGCTATCACTCGTCATTCTCTGTATCTGCATTGCGCCACTTGGGTTTGCTGCGGCCAAGAAGGTCAACAAGACTCCAAAGAAAGCGGCATCGGTCAGGATTGCCCCTGCCCAGAAGAAAGGCAAGGCCACCGCTCCGGTTGCCGGACAGAAAACCGGCCGGAAGGCCGGAACGAAGCAGAAAACGAATATCAGGGAAGCCAGAAGCAGCAAGAGCAGCCAGAACAGAAAAATCGTCACGGTCCGCTCCGGCAAGATCGTTTCCAGAAAGTTGGCCATGCATGACCGCAGACGCTCTCATGGGAAAGCATACGGTATAAGGCGTGTTTCGCTGCGGTCTGTACCGCGCCTCATCCCCCGTTTCTCCGCAGGCGACCTGGCAGGCCTGCAAAATACACCCGATCCTCTCTCCCTGAGATCGAACGCCGCATTGATCGTCGATGAGTCCAGACTCGAAATCCTTTTCGAGAAAAACGCGAATATCGCCCTGCCAATGGCCTCCGTCACCAAACTGATGACCGCTCTGGTTGTCGTGGAATCGATGCAGGACATGAATGAAATCCTTGAAATCACACAGGATGATGTCGATACCCTCAAGCATACCGGTTCACGCCTGCGAGTCGGCACCCGCATGAGCCGTGGCAATCTGCTCCATCTGGCCTTGATGAGTTCTGAAAACCGTGCCGCCGCCGCATTGGGCCGGAATTATCCGGGTGGTCTGAAAGCTTTCGTCTCGGCGATGAACATGAAGGCCCAAGTACTGGGCATGTCCGATTCCTATTATGTGGACTCCAGCGGGCTGTCCAGTGGCAACATCGCTAGCGCCCGGGATCTGGCAAAACTGGTCATGGCCGCTTCCCAGTATCCGATCCTGAGAAAATATTCCACTGACACCCATCATTCGGTCGATGACGGTTTGCATGAGCTCCAGTATGGTTCGACCAATGTGCTTGTCCATAACCCGAACTGGCAAATCCAGTTGCAGAAAACAGGTTACATTTCAGAAGCCGGACAATGCCTGGTCATGAAAGCCATTATCGATGGACGTCCCATCGTGATGATATTCCTCGATTCGAAAGGCAAGGGTTCCCGTATTGCCGATGCACAGAAAATACGGAACTGGCTGACCCAGTCTCCTGACCAGCAGATTGCCAGCAACGAACCGAACGTCTGAATCATCACTCCATCAAAAAAGCCGACTTTTTGAAGTCGGCTTTTTTGATGCCCGGTTTGTACGTTCCGGGCAAAAACGTCTGGCGAAAATCAGCCTTTGAACGGATGGCGCAGAACCAGCGTTTCTTCACGGTCAGGCCCGGTTGAAACCATATCGACCGGTTTGCCGACCAATTCCTCGATCCGCTTGATATAAGCCTGTGCGTTGGCTGGCAAGGCATCCATCGATTTGGTGCCGATGGTGTTTTCTTTCCAGCCCGGCATTTCCTCGTAGATCGGTTCGCAACGGGATGCATCCTCACTATTGGATGGGAAAATCGAAATTTCCTTGCCATCCATCTTGTAGCCGACACAGATCCTGATCGTTTCCAGACCGTCCAGAACATCCAGTTTGGTCAGACACAAGCCGCTCAGTCCATTCAGTTGTGCCGAACGACGCAGCAAGGCGGCATCAAACCAGCCACAACGGCGTGGACGACCCGTCACCGTACCGAATTCCATGCCGACGACGGACAGATGCTTCCCGACCCCTTCTTCCGTGGACAGTTCGGACGGGAATGGACCGGAACCGACACGGGTCGTATAGACCTTCGTTATGCCCAGAATGTAGTTCAGCATGCCAGGCCCGATACCGGCGCCAGCAGCAGCATTGCCTGCCACACAGTTGCTGGACGTGACATAGGGGTAAGTGCCATGATCGACATCGAGCAGGCTGCCCTGTGCGCCTTCGAAGAGCAGATTCGAACCGGATTCATAAGCCCTGTTCAATTCAGTTGACACATCGGCGATCATCGGCTTGATACGATCGACGATTGCCAGTGTGTCATTCAGTGTTTTCTGATAGCTGACCGGCTCGACCTTGAGGTAATTTTCCAGAACGAAATTATGGTAATCCATGTTCTGTTTGAGTTTTTCGGCAAAGGCCTCCGGATTCAGCAGGTCAGCAACCCGGATGGCACGGCGTGCGACCTTGTCTTCATAAGCCGGGCCGATACCTTTGCCGGTGGTACCGATCTTGGCATCACCGCGTCTCAATTCACGGGCCAGATCCAGAGCGACGTGGTAAGGCAGAATGATCGGACAGGCATCTGAAATTTTCAGACGCGAGGTGACTTCGATTCCTACCGCTTCCAGTTTGTCGATTTCTCTCAACAGGTCTGGAAGGGAAAGTACACAGCCATTGCCGATGTAACAGGCTACACCCGGACGCATGATGCCGGATGGAATCAGCTGCAACGCCGTTTTCTGTCCACCGATGACCAGTGTATGTCCGGCATTATGACCGCCCTGAAAGCGGACGACGCCTTGTGCGTGATCCGTCAACCAGTCGACGACCTTGCCTTTTCCTTCATCACCCCATTGAGTACCGACTACTATAACGTTTCTGGCCATATCTATTTACTCATCTTTACTTACAGTTTTCACGATCCAATTTCCGGTAGCCGCATCGCAAACCAGCTCGCGATCGCAAACGAATTCGTCATGTTCGGATTTGGCACCCGGCAATTCATAAACTACCAGTTCACCCGCTTTTCTCAATTCCCTGATTGCCTGACGGCATTTTCCATCATTGTTCCAGGGAGCGAGAATTGCACGCCGTTTTTGCGGAGCAGGCAACAGTCTTGCCAATTCACGCAAGTCCATGGAAAAACCTGTCGCCGGACGGGAACGCCCGAAAGCTTCGGCAACATGATCATACCGGCCGCCACGTGCAAGCGCATTCGGCAATCCGGGTACATAAGCGGCAAACATCACGCCGCTGTGATAATGATATCCGTGCATGTCCGCCAGATCGATTGTAACCCGACCGCACTCTGCCTGACCAGCCAGATATTCCAGTTCATTCAATGCTTTTTCGATTCCCTCGTTTGCAGGAAGGACTTTTCTGGCCTCTGCCAGCACACTGATATCGCCATACATGTCCGGCAAGGCCAGCAGGGCATTGCGGGTATCTTCATGAAAACCCCTGGTCAGCTCGATCAGGCCAGGCATATCCTTGGTTTCCAGCAGGTCGAAAAGCTGCGCCTCGAATATCTGGGCAAGCGGATCGGTTGCGATAAGGGCTTTCAGCACACCGACATGGCTCAGGTCGAGACATACTCCGGTAATGTTGGCCGCTTTAAGAGAAGCCAGCGCCAGATCCTGAATCTCGGCATCCGCCTCGATGCCCGGATAACCGAAGATCTCGGCGCCGATCTGCAAGGGCTCACGGGTAGCCTGCAATCCGGACGGACGGGTATGCAAAATACTGCCGGCATAACACAAACGGGTCACGGAATTCCGGTTCAGAAGATGCGCGTCGATCCGGGCGACCTGTGTCGTCATGTCGGCACGAATGCCCATCGTACGGCCTGAGAGCTGATCGATCAGCTTGAAGGTATAGATTTCCGTATCCTGTCCGACCCCCGTCAGCAGGGACTCAAGATACTCCAGCATCGGAGGGACAACCAGTTCATAGCCATATGAACGAAATGCGTCAAGGACCTTACGCCTGATTTCTTCCATTTTCCGTGCTTCGGCAGGAAGAACGTCAGCAATAAATTCCGGTAAAAGCCAGTTAGGCATGATTGTTATTCAGCAAAAAAGTTAAATGATAATACGGACTCGCGTCTTTACGTTGCAAAAAGCTTTATTTTTCGCCTTTTGGGTTTTTCATGTAACGGAAAAATTCCGATGAGGGATCCACGACCAGAACATCCTTCTTGTCCCTGAAACTTTCGCGGTAAGCCTGAAGGCTTCGGTAAAAACGGAAAAACTCGGGATTCGTGCTGAAAGCCTGCGCATAAATCCTCGAAGCCTTCGCATCGCCTTCACCCTTGATTTTTTCCGCATCACGAAACGCCTCGGCCAGTATCACCGTCCGTTGCTTTTCGGCATCGGCGCGGATTTTTTCCGATTCCGCCTCACCCGTCGATCTCAGTTCATTGGCAACCCGTGTCCGCTCCGATTTCATCCGCTCGAAAACCGAATTGTTGATCTGGTCGACGTAACGGACGCGCTTCAGGCGGACATCGATGATCTGGACACCGATATGCTGCGTTTCGCCGGCAATCCGTTTCTTGATGGCATCCATGAACTCGGTACGGTCACCGGAAATAACCTGGGCTACCGTCCGTTTGGTGATTTCGTCATTCAGGGCAGCCTTGATGATCTGGACCATCCTGTCCTGCGCCCGCTGTTCATCGCCGCCGAAACTGACATAAAACAGTCTCGGATCGACAATACGCCATTTGACGTAGGAATCGACCAGAATATTCATTTTTTCGGCGGTAATGATACGGTCGGATTCATGTGTTTCCGTCGACTGGATACGTTTGTCCAGAAAGAGCACGCTCTGGAGAGGCGACGGCAGCTTGAAATACAGGCCGGGTTCCTCGACCACGTCTTTCAGCTCACCCATTCCGAAAATGATGGCGGTCTGGCGCTGGTCGACGACGAACATGCCCGTACTGACCGTCAGGACTGTCAGTATGATGACAAGAAGACCAAAAATGTAACGCATTATCGTCCTCCTCTCGACCGGTCTTCACGAACACGCGAGCTTTCATGATCTCGATTCGATCCGGATGATGTTTCCGATGACGAACTCCAGGCATTATTGCCCGAAGAATTCGAACTTCCGGTTTGGGAAATCAGTTTGTCCAGCGGCAAGTACAATAGCTGATTGCCTTTTTTGGAATCAACCATCAGTTTGGTCGTATTGGAGAAAATTTCCTGCATCGTCTCGAGATACATTCTGTCCCTCGTGACTGCCGGTGCCTTCTGATACTCCCGGACAATCTGTCTGAAGCGTGCGGTATCCCCTTCTGCATTCGCAATCACCTGCTGCCGGTAGCCTTCGGCTTCTTCTTTCAGGCGTGCGGCAGCGCCGCGCGCTTTCGGTACCACCGCGTTGGCATAAGCCTGTCCCTCGTTCTTCAGGCGCTCACGATCCTGCCCCGCTTTCACGGCATCGTCAAAGGCGGCCTGGACTTCTTCCGGTGGCTGGACACCCTGCATGGTGACACTGGTCACCATCACGCCGGAATGGTACTGGTCGAAAATCTGCTGCATGAGTTTCTGCGCCTCGGTTGCGATCTGGTCGCGTCCCTCATAGAGGACAAAATCCATTTTCTTGCCACCGACCACTTCACGAATGGCCGTCTCCGCTACCTGCCTGACCATATCTTCCTGATCACGGTTATTGAAAACCCAGTCGGCAGCGTCTTTCAGCTTGTACTGGACAGCGAACTGGATATCGACGATGTTCTCGTCATTGGTCAGCATCAGGGACTCTTCGAGCCGCTTGTTTTTGAGGGTGGTGTGGTAACCGATTTCAACGGTTCTGACCTGGGATACATTGACGACCTCGTGGCTCTGAATGGGCCATGGTTTTCTCCAGTTGAATCCCGGTGAGGCGAAATGGCTGAAACGACCGAACGTCATGACGACACCCGTCTGGCCTTCCTGCACGACAAAAAAACCGGTAGCCAGCCAGAAAACGGCGGCGATGCCCGATAACAGGCATATGATTATTTTCAGCCCTTTGGTGCCGTTTTCCCTGTCATTGTATGGATCGTCATCGTCTTCGGGTTTTCGCGGATCATTGCCTTTCTTTTTTCTCCAGAAGAAAAGGCTGTTGACCCGCCTGTTGAAATCCTTCCACATCTTGTCGAGATCAGGCGGTTTTTCCCGGTCAAAACCATGACCGTGACCAAACAGATCATCACGAAGCGGATCGATTTTTTCTGGATCGTGTAAAGGGAATGACTGCATTTCTCTAATTATGTGAAATGGTTCAAATCAATGACAGGCAGCTCGAAATAATTGTCAGATTCATCCTTCATCCATGTCATTCATTCTTGAAGTCCTGTCTGCCTTCACGTATTCTGCAATGGCATTCCGCAACAAATCAAGGCCTGCGCCTGTTTGTGCACTGACAAATACACGGGAAATTCTACCATACTCATCCCGTTCGACAGCGGGTTCCTGCCCGGCTAGATCGATCTTGTTCCAGACCAGCAGTTGGGGCACGTTTTCAGCCCCGATTTCCTTCAGAACCATATTGACCTGTTCGATCTGCTCTCTTCTCATCGGATTGGCGGCATCGACTACATGCAAGAGCAAATCGGCATGAATCGTTTCCTCCAGAGTCGCCCTGAACGCGGCAACCAGCTGATGCGGCAACTCTCGAACGAACCCGACCGTATCGGATACGACGACATTTCCCGTTCCTTCGATATAGATCCGCCGTGATGTCGTATCCAGTGTCGCGAACAACTGATCGGCGACATAGGTCCCTGCTTTCGTCATCGTGTTGAACAGGGTCGATTTGCCGGCATTGGTATAACCGACCAGCGACACGGAAAAGATGTGGTTGCGGTTTCTGGAACGCCTTTGCGTTTCCCGCTGGCGCTGCA
Organism: Pseudomonadota bacterium; assembly: GCA_023449275.1. Classification (GTDB taxonomy): domain Bacteria; phylum Pseudomonadota; class Gammaproteobacteria; order Burkholderiales; family Burkholderiaceae_D; genus Oxalobacter. The sequence continues at coordinate 27,461 of JAEXJM010000004.1, forward strand.
ATTTTTCCAGCTTCGAGCGCAACATGCGGACACGGCCGCCAATCAGGCGGCGGTCCGTTTCAAGCTGGGTCTCACCCGGCCCGCGCAGGCCGATACCGCCCTTTTGCCGTTCCAGATGAGTCCAGCCCCGGACAAGTCTGGTCATCAGATGCTGTAGCTGGGCCAGCTCGACCTGAACCTTGCCTTCATGGCTTTTGGCACGCTGTGCGAAAATATCGAGGATCAGGCTTGTCCTGTCCACGACATTGACTTCCAGACGTTTTTCCAGATTGCGCTGCTGCGCCGGGGAAAGGGCATGGTTGAATATGACCAGGTCAGCCTTGTACAAATGAACCGCCTGTATGATTTCATCGACCTTTCCGTTTCCCACATAATATGCGGCATCCGGACTGGCTCTTTTGCCCGTCACATTCAAAACGGGTTGGGCGCCAGCCGATTTGGCCAGCAGCGTCAGTTCTTCGAGACTCCCTGAAAAATCACCTTTTCCGAAATCGACTCCGACAAGAATGGCTTTTGGCATATCAACAACCCACTCCGTCGATCATCAGGCGTTTTCCTCGTCAAGATTCATGTTGATGGCACGTGACGGCACGACGGTGGAAATGGCGTGTTTGTAAACCATTTGCGTCACGCTGTTACGCAACAGCACGACATACTGGTCGAAAGATTCCACCTGGCCCTGCAACTTGATTCCGTTGATCAGGTAGATTGAAACCGGAATGTGTTCCTTGCGCAGAATGTTCAGAAACGGATCCTGCAGCATTTGACCTTTGTTGGCACTCATGTTTGACTCCATTGAATAGTTGTAATTGTTGAATAGTGGAGACGAAAATCAGATTGTCATATCGCCATGGGCAATAACGAAAACAGATTAACTATACCCTATTTGCCGGGGATTGATATGACCTGCTTCAGTTTCAGGCCATATTATTTCGCAAACGGATTCTTTCCGGAGCGGAATTCAATCCGCAAGGGTGTTCCCGCCAATGAAAATGCATCCCGGAAATGCTTTTCCAGATAACGTTTGTAATCGTCGCTGATGGCATCGAGACTGTTGCCGTGGATGACGATAATCGGAGGGTTTTGCCCCCCCTGATGCGCATAACGCATTTTCGGACGTGCCCCTCCCTGCTTGCGAGGCGGTTGCTGGTGTTCCACCGCTTCTTCCAGCACCCGCGTCAGGCGAGGCGTGGACAGTTTGGCCATTGCCGCCGCATAGGCTGAATCGATGGAACGCATCAGGGCGCCGATACCGGTCGATTTCAGGGCGGATACGTAATGGAACTTGGCAAACGACAGGAAATGAAGTTTTCGTTCCACTTCGGATTTCACTTCCTTGCGCTTGTCCTGATCCAGTCCGTCCCATTTGTTGATGCCGACCACCAGTGCCCTTCCGCTTTCCAGCACGAAACCGGCAATATGGGCATCCTGCTCGGAAATATCCTGTCGTGCATCCAGCAGCAACAACACGACATTGGCTTCGGAGATGGCTTGCAGGGTTTTGACGACCGAAAATTTTTCAATGGCCTGAAAGACCTTGCCGCGTTTTCTCAAACCGGCCGTATCGACGAGTGTGTACTGCTTTCCATCTCTCTCGAAAGGGATTTCAATCGCATCACGCGTCGTTCCCGGCAAATCGAAGGCAATGACCCGTTCTTCCCCGAGAAGGGCGTTGATCATGGTCGATTTTCCGACATTCGGGCGCCCGACAATCGCCAGCTTGATATGCTGACCTTCAGGCTCGACCTCATCTTCCGTTTCCGCGGGAGATAAGGGAACCGTTTTCAGCGCCTCATCCAGCAGGGTATAAACCCCGTCACCATGCGCTGACGAAATGACAAGGGGATCACCCAGCCCGAGTTCATAAAAGTCCGCTACGACTGCGGTATATTTCATGCCTTCGGCCTTGTTGACCGCCAGAATGACCGGCCTGCCGGACTTGCGAAGGTAATCGGTAATGGCCTTGTCATGCGGCGTGATTCCCTGACGGCCATCGACGATAAAGACGACCACATCCGCCTCGGCGACTGCCTGCTTCGTCTGTCTGGCCATTTCCTGCATGACACCTTCCTTGACGACCGGTTCGAAACCACCGGTATCAATGACCAGAAAAGGACGATCCCCCATTCTGCCTTCGCCATAATGGCGGTCCCGGGTCAAACCGGGAAAATCGGCAACGAGCGCCGCCCTCGAACGTGTCAGACGATTGAATAAAGTCGACTTTCCGACATTGGGCCGTCCGACCAGAGCAATAACAGGCTTCATTTTTTAATCCAGAGTAAATGCCTGCAGGGAACCGGCACGCGTTTGAACAACCAGCCTGTCACCAGCGACCAATGGTGTTGTGTTAATGGCCGAGCCATCCGTTTCGATTCGTGCCTTGAACGAACCGTCATACGCGGAAAGGAAATGGACAAAGCCCTTGGCATCGCCCACAGCGACAGTCGATCGATAAGGCACCGGCGTCGTCAGGTCACGGTATGTCATTTTGTCATTGCGCCAGACGCTCTGGCCTCTCGTATTGGAAAGTGCATACACCTTGTCGGCCGTATCGACAGCATAGACATAACTTTCATCGATACTGACACCGACCTTGCTTGAAAAGTCCCTGACCCAGTAAACCGAGCCGGAAACAACGTCAAAACACCCCATCCGTCCCTGATAGGCCGTGGCACATACGCCCTGACCGTAAATGGCAGGTACGCCGGACGCGTCAGCAATTCTTTCCAGCTCCGTCGCACCGCGTGGCTCGCCGATCGGCACTTCCCAACGGATGGCACCGTTATTCAACATCATGGAAATCATTCTGCCGCCCGGCAACGCGACAACGGCTGTCGGCCCGACGGTCGCAATACCTGGTGACGAACGCAGCATCAGGGCAGGCGCACGGTAAGGCACCATCCAGCGACGTTCTCCTGTCGCCGAGTCATAACCTGCAATCTGGTTGTCCATGCTCCGGATCACCACCATATTCTGTGCAATGACTGGAGTGGTCAGAATTTCCGTCGATACAGGAGACTTCCATTTTTCATTGCCGTCGGAGTCAAGTGCGACAAGATGGCCTTTTTCACCTGCCACAACGATGGTGTAACCGTCACTGGCAACGCCAGCCGTCAGATTCATGCCGACATTCTTGCGCCAGAGAACGCCTCCTGTTGAAGGATCGACTTTGACCACGGTACCATCTGCCGCCGCCGCATAAACGGCGTCAAACGTATAGGCCGGTGCGAAAAAATAATTGTCCGCTGCCCCGACATTGACAGACCAGACTCGGTTCACCTTTGCCGATGGTGTAAACTCGACCAGCTCGGCAGGAGGATGCCGTGGCACCGGCTTCGAAAACCAGCTGAACATGCTGCAGCCCGAGAGCGTCAGCAATAATAAAGTGCCACCGAGAGCGAATGCCAATCGTAACCGTTTATTCACGCTTTATCCTTTTGTAGCCGATGAGCCGCCGATTTCTTCCAGCTTCAGTTGAATCAACTGTTTGCCCGGATCTTCAGGAGAAGCCTTGTCCAGGGCGGTCTGATAGGCCGCTCTCGCTTCTTCGAGCTTGCCCTGTGCTACCAGAAGATCGCCTTTCCGATCTTCCGCCAGACTGACGAACGATTCGGGAAACCGGGTGGACATGACTTTCATGCCTTCATCGTAGGCCTTTTCGTCCAGATAGATTCCGGCAAGACGGACGCGCGCCATTGCCTTGTAGCCATCCAGACTGCCATTGTCGACAACCCATTGCAACCGTGCCTTGGCTTCGTCGATATCTTTTGCATCATAAGCCATTTTGGCGGCGACCAGACTGATCATGGGGGCATAAGCCGTCCGGCCGAACTTGTCCTGGGTATCTTTTGCAATCCGCTGCGCCCGTTCATTGTCATTGGCCACGACGGCGCTTTGCATTTCATAATACAGTTGCGATGCCTGTGCCGCCTGTTTGCGCTGGTAATATCCCCAATACGCATATGCGGCATACCCTGCCAGAACGACGATCAAAACCCAGGTAATCCAGTTACCGTGTTTTTTCCACCATGCCTTCAGGGAATCCAGCTGTTCCTGTTCTTCTAAATCGTAAGCCATATAAAATAAATTAATGAGAACAACAATCGTGCGAGGAATGATCTTCTCCGCACCCACATTCACCAACGATCTGGTCTACCAGATAATCGGCGACTTTTTCAAACGGTACGCTCAACTGGTTATTGGCCATATTATCCGAACGCAAGGCCTTGACGCTTGCCTGACCGCTCCTGACTTCGTCTTCACCGATCAGAATGGCGTATGAAGCACCACTCTCGTCAGCCCGTTTCATCTGCGCCTTGAAACTGCCGCCCGAATTGGCCGCCGCACAATAGACAATGACGTTCAGCCCTGTATTTCTCAGTGACTCTGCCAGAACAAACGCTTCGGGTAAAGCCTCCTCTCCCTGATGTGCGATAAAAACATCAGCTTTGCTAGGAACATTGGTTTCACCCTGTGCCTTCAACAATTCGATCAGGCGTTCCATACCCAGCGCGAATCCGCAGGAAGGCGTGAATTTCCCGCTGAACATTTCAAACAGGGGGTCGTAGCGCCCGCCACCACAAACCGTGCCCTGCGAGCCGAGTTCCTCGCTGATCCACTCGAAAACGGTCCGGTTATAGTAATCCATACCCCGGACAAGACGCGGATTGATCGTAAAAGGAATGTTGTTGCGCTTCAGGATACGCTGTACGCCCTCGAAATGGTCGAGTGAATCCTTTTCGAGATAATCAAGCAGCTTGGGAGCAGCATTGACCATATCCTGCATGGCCGGATTTTTCGTATCGAGAATACGCAGGGGATTGCTGTACAGGCGACGCTGAGCATCCTCATCCAGCAAACCCTTGTGCTGCTCGAAATAAGCGATCAGGTCGGCACGATGGCGATTGCGCTCCCCGGCATTGCCGATCGAATTGATTTCAAGACGGATGTTCTGCAATCCCAGATCATCCCACAAGCGCTGGCACAACAGGATCAGTTCGGCATCGATGTCCGGCCCCGGAAAACCGATGGCCTCTGCACCGATCTGATGAAACTGGCGATACCGTCCCCGTTGTGGCCGTTCATGACGGAACATGGGGCCGGAGTACCAGAGACGCTTCGGTCCGTTGTATGTCAGGTTATGCTCCACAACGGCACGCACGACCCCGGCAGTGCTTTCCGGTCTCAAGGTCAGGCGATCCCCATTCAGTGAATCCTCGAAGGAATACATTTCTTTCTCGACGATATCGGTAACGGCACCAAGTCCTCTGGCAAAAAGCGCCGTTTCTTCAACGATCGGCGTACGGATTCTTTCATATCCATAGCTCTTCAAAACGGATTCAACCGTGTTTTCAAGCAACTCCCAGACAGGCGCGTCATCAGGAAGAATATCGTTCATTCCCTTGATACCCAGAATTTTCTTTACCTTTTTTGTCTTGTTTTCTTCAGACATGTTCATTCACGTTCTTGTTGGTTTTCAATCTGTCAGCTTTTTTACGCCATAGTGGGACTGGACGTATTCCAAAATGATTTCCTGAAACTGCCTGTCGATGTCGTTTCCCCGCAATGTCGTTTTTTTCCGGCCATCCTCGAATACCGGAACGGCAGGCGACTCCCCGTTACCCGGAAGGCTGATCCCGATATTGGCATGGCGCGATTCACCGGGGCCGTTGACAATGCATCCCATAACGGCCACATTCATCGTTTCCACGCCTGGATACAACGTTTTCCACTCCGGCATCATCTTGCGCAGATAATTCTGGGTATTCGCCGCCAGTTCCTGAAACAGGCTGGAAGAGGTACGTCCACATCCCGGACACGAGGTCACCAGCGGAACGAAATTGCGCAAACCGGTTGTCTGCAACAATTCCTGTGCGACGATCACTTCGCGCGTTCGGGCTTCGCCGGGCTCCGGCGTCAGGGAAATGCGGATTGTATCGCCAATTCCTTCCTGCAACAATACGGAAAGCGCCGCAACGGAGGCCACGATCCCCTTGCTGCCGACACCCGCTTCCGTCAGCCCCAGATGCAAGGCATAGTCGCAACGGCCGGACAATTCACGGTAAACGGCAATCAGGTCCTGAACCTGAGAAACCTTGCACGACAAGACGATATGGTCAGCCGGCAGGCCCAACTCGACGGCACGGTCGGCACTTTCAATAGCCGAAACGATCAGCGCTTCATACATGACACTCTGGATCGACCATGGATCAGTCCGTTTGGCATTTTCTTCTCTCAACCGTTCCAGTAACACCTGATCCAGGCTGCCCCAGTTCACACCGATACGGACAGGCTTGTCGTAACGGCAAGCGACATCGATCATCTCGGCAAAATGGGCATCCTTCCTGGCGCCCTGCCCGACATTGCCAGGATTGATCCGGTATTTCGAAAGCGCCTTTGCGCATTCGGGAAACCGCGTCAGGAGCAAATGTCCGTTGTAATGGAAGTCACCGACCAGAGGAACAGGCATACCCAATGCATCCAGTCTTTCCCGGATAACAGGAACGGCCTGCGCCGCTTCCGGCGTATTGACCGTCAGCCGGACGAGTTCCGACCCGGCTTTTGCCAGTTCGACGACTTGCGACACGGTCGCGTCGACATCACTCGTGGCCGTATTGGTCATTGACTGGATGACAACCGGCGCTCCGTTACCGATCACGATCGTCTTGTCCGCCTGCCTGACCGCAACGCCAAATGTTTTTCTTCTTGGCGCGATACCGGATACAAGCGCCCTGGTATTGGATTTCATCAAGCTACTTCAAACTCACTTTCGCCACGGAATTGTTTGTACTGGAAACCAGATCGACAGGCGACCCCTTGTATTCCATATTGACGCCCGGAGCAAAGCCCACAATGACGGTAACCGGTTCGGTTACTTCGTGCTGACGCTTCTCGCCGGGTTTGCCGATATATTCAGCAATCACAGCGCCGTCTTTTTTCTGAACCCGCAACCAGGATTTTTCCGTGAAACTGACAACGAGCGACGCCCCCTTCACGGCAGGTGCCTGTGTAACTGTTGCGGCAACATTCTGTGCTGTCGGCGCCTGAACGGGAACATTGGCTCCGGCAACCGCCGTACCAGCCACATTGACGGATGCCTGATCCGTTGGCCTGTTTTCAGAACTACCCGCCTGATCAGCTGACGGAGCCGTTTGTTTTGTTTCCGGAGCAGGCGCTGCCGGTGACGGAACCGTTTCGGCCTTCGGTACGGTGGCTTCAGGCGTTTCTTTCTTCAGGATATTGCGGTCAAACCTGAAAAGCTTCATGTTCCAGGCAACGATCAGCGCGATGACAATGATGATCAGCAGTATGACCAGCTTGCCCGATCTGCCACGTTTTCTTTTGAACGGTTCACGGTTTTTCACGAAAGGTTCAACCGGTTTGCCTGGAGGAACATGAGCAGCGGCAGGTGTTTTTGCCTTGACGGAAAAAGCGGCCACCAGAGGATCAGGATCGATTTGCAATACTCTGGCATAGGCGCGGACAAATCCCCTTGCCGTTGCCATGCCGTGCAGTGCCTCATAATCGTCCGCTTCCAGATAACGTACCTGGCGCACCGACATTTTCAGGCGTGACGCAATCTGTTCTTCCGATATGCCGTCAGCAATCCGTTTGGCAGCCAGAATGGCGCCCGGTTTCAGGGAACGCGATGTTTCTGCAGAGGAGACAGCATCACTCCCGGCTGGTTCCGGTGCATTTTTTTCAGGGTCGGAGGGATCGTTTTCCATTTTTTTTATTTGTTCGTTGTCCATTTACCTCTCCATCATAAAAAAGGCACACTCTTCAGTCGTGAGATATTTCAAGCTTGCATCAAAATAATCCACACCTCGCCTGAAAAGCCATCTAGCAGTTGCTCTGAAACCGGTAATTCCGGGCAATGGCTGCCGGATCGATTTTGCTTTCCGCCATCCGTTCCTGCAATCTCGTCCTGTCTTTTATTTCTCCGGCCAGAAGGCCGCATGCCGCTTCGATATCTTCGCCTCTGGCCTTTCGTACCGTCGTCACGATTCCCGCGTCCAGCAAAATTTTCGCGAACGACTGGATGCGGGCGTCAGTCGATCTTTTCAAGCCCGGCATCGGAATGGAATTGAAGGGAATCAGATTCAGCTTGCATGATACCGGATTCGACCCATGTTTAACCAGTTTCACGAGTTCTTTGGCGTGAAGGTCCGTATCATTTATGCCATCCAACATGCAATATTCAAACGTGATGAAATCACGGGGCGCATGATCCAGATAACGCTGGCATGCCGCCATCAATTCTTTCAGTGGATGTTTTCTGTTCAAGGGAACAAGATGATCCCGCAAGGTGTCGTTCGGTGCGTGAAGGGAAACCGCGAGCGCAACAGGACATTCCTTTGCCAGACGGTCGATCATCGGCACGACGCCACTGGTGGAAACCGTGACACGACGTCTGGACAAACCGTAAGCATTGTCGTCCAGCATCAGTTTCAGAGCGCTGACACTGGCGTCGAAATTGAACAGGGGTTCACCCATGCCCATCATGACGACATTCGATATCTGGCGATCGTCTCTGGTATCGGTCAGTCCCCTGGAACGGCGAACGGCAAATTCGGCCATCCACAACTGTCCGATGATTTCCGCCGTCGTCAGGTTTCTGGAAAAGCCCTGCTTGCCCGTCGAACAGAAAAGGCAATTGACGGCACAACCGGCCTGCGTGGAAACGCAAAGCGTACCACGGGTTTCTTCAGGGATGAATACCGTTTCAATGGCATTTCCCGCACCGACATCGAGAAGCCATTTCCGGGTACCGTCAGCCGAAACGGTATCTTTGAGAATATCGGGAGCCTTGACTTCCGCACACAACTCCAGTTTTCCTCGCAGGGATTTCGCCAGATCGGTCATTTCGGCAAAATCGCCGACTCCGAACTGATGAATCCACCGCTGCAGTTGTTTGGCACGAAACGGTTTTTCATTCAATCCCCGGCAATATTCCACCAGTTGAACCGGGCTAAAGCCAAGGAGGTTGGTTCGTGCGTCAGTCATGTGAAAAGTCCTGCAAAACCTTTTGCGTCCGGATCAAACCGGACGCAAAATCTGAAGCAATATTAGCGAGCGCAAATCTGCAATGTCGGGAAGTAATATGCGATTTCGACCGCAGCCGTTTCGGGGGCGTCGGAACCATGCACTGCATTGGCGTCGATGGAATCGGCGAAATCGGCACGAATCGTTCCCTTGTCCGCTTTTTTAGGGTCGGTGGCACCCATCAGCTCACGATTTTTGGCAATGGCATTTTCGCCTTCCAGAACCTGAACCATGACAGGACCGGAAATCATGAATTCAACCAGATCCTTGAAGAAAGGACGTTCTTTGTGAACAGCGTAAAAACCTTCCGCTTCAGCGCGGGACAATTGCATCATGCGTGCAGCAATGATTCTCAGGCCAGCGTTTTCAAAACGGGAATAAATCTGTCCGATAACGTTTTTTGCAACGGCATCAGGTTTGATGATAGACAAGGTACGTTCGACTGCCATGTTAATAAAACTCCAAATAAAAATAGAAAAAATCTCGAAAAACGAGTCAGCTTTTCATTTTATCATGGAAGATTGTCAAATTCGCGGCTCATTTTGACCATCATTCAATCATTTACGCCCTGCTTTACTTCCCTGAAACCGGTTTTACCGGAACATAACTGATCAGATTATTCCTGGCGACCAGCAGAACGACCATCTTGTTCTTTCCTGTTTTGCCCAGAAGGTTCTGGAATTCCTGCTGGCTGGCGACATCGCTGTTACCGATCCGCAGGATCACGTCCCCTTTCCGGATGCCACTTTCCAGTGCAGGCCTGGCCACCCCTGTCACAAGCACGCCCTGCCTGATGCCGAGACGTTTCTTTTGCTCAGCCGTCAGATCGGCCACCTGCAGCCCCAGCATCGTGGAAGAAAGCGCTTCCCCTTTCTGTGAATGGGACGATCCGTTTTTTCCAGCAGGGTTGTCGAGTTCCGCCATGGCAACAATCATCGGCAAAACAAGCGTTTTCCCTTTTCTCAAAACGGTCAGGTCAGCCTTCGTTCCGGGGACGCTATCTCCAACCAGTCTGGGCAGTTCGGATATTTTCTCGATTGGCTGGTTATTGAATTTCAGGATGATATCGCCTGCCTCCACCCCTGCCTTGTCAGCTGCAGAACCTTTTTCCACCCGGGCCACCATAACGCCCCGGTTATTCGGCAAGCTCATGGCCTTGGCCGTCTCATCAGACACCACGGCAACCTGTATGCCGATCTGTCCACGGGTGACTTTGCCGCTTTTCTTCAACTGTTCGGACACTCTCAGTGCCTCATCGATCGGGATCGCAAAGGAAATGCCCATATAACCGCCCGAACGGCTGTAAATCTGGGAATTGATCCCGATAGCCTCTCCCGCCATATTGATGAGCGGGCCACCTGAATTGCCGGGATTGACGGCAACGTCCGTCTGGATCAGTGGAAGATAATCCCCTGTGTCTCTCGCCTTGGCGGATATGATGCCTGCCGTCACCGTGTTTTCAAGGGCGAAAGGAGAACCGATCGCCAGTACCCATTCCCCCACTTTGATCTTGGAAGAATTGCCGGTTTTCAGGACAGGCAGGTTATTTCCCTCGATTTTCAGCAGAGCGACATCTGTCCGTCTGTCCGAACCGATAATTTTGGCCGTGAATTCACGGTTGTCTGTCAACCGGACAAAGACTTCATCGGCATTGTCGATGACATGATGGTTCGTCAGGATATAGCCATCCGCTGTAATGACGAAACCGGAGCCCATTCCTCTGCGGACCTGTTCCCCCGGTTGCCTGTTGGGTGTCTGTGCACCAGGAGCAGGAATGCCGAAAAAGCGGAAGAGGTATTCCTGGAAATCCTGATCCATTTCCATGGTGGGATTGCGTCGTGTCTGGATTTTTTCGACTGTTCTGATATTCACTACTGCCGGCCCGACCTTCTCAACCAGCGTCGTCAGGTCAGGAAGTCCGACAGATGCCGAAGATGCCGGAAAAGGTACCACGAAAAAGAAAACGCTCAGGAATATCAACAAAAACCGTCTGGAAAGGAAGATTACGCTTTTTTGCATACATGTCACTTATGGAAAAGGTGTTAATCAATTTTTTCCGTGACAGAAACGATGAACAGACATCGGAACGGTCAACCGGAAAAATATTACAAGAATTTTTCTACTTCAACCTGCTTGCCTAGATCCAACTTTAACTCATCAATACAAACATCCGTTTCGAGAGTTCCAGGAAAAAGTATCATGTCATTACCCGGAGCGATCTTGCATTGTTTCCCGACAAGAACGATACAACCTCCCGTCAGAATTTTTCCGATTCCGGCATGGTTGAAATCATGATGGGCAGATCCATTATTTTTCCATCCCGCAACACCTGGAGACGGGCCGTCGTTCCCGGAGCGGTCTCCCCTACCAGTTTCGTTAGCTGCATTCTGAAACCCACAGGATAATCATTGTAACCAAGAATGATATCGTCTTTTTTCAAACCCGCCTTCTCGGCAGGAAACCCTTTTCGGATATCCACGACAAGCAAACCACGATATGGAGGCAAATGAAGCGATCGCGCTTTGTCTGGATCGACTTCTACCATGGCCACTCCAATATAACCCCGAAGAACACGACCGTGTTTTTTCAGTTGGGCGGCCACTCTGACAGCCTCGTTAATCGGAACGGCAAGTGACATACCGATAAAAGCTTTCGCTGCAGGCCCATGGATAAGCAGTGTATTGATTCCAATGGCTTCACCATCCATATTGATGAGTGGACCACCCGAATTTCCTGTATTGGTTGCGACATCGGACTGGATATAACTCACATATTCGCCAATATCCCTTTTCTTTTTTGAAATGATTCCAGCCGTGACAGTATCTTCAAGAAAAAGCGGTGAACCGATGGCCATCACCCATTGTCCTGCTTTCACGTTATCTGAATTGCCCAGTATCAGATAAGGCAGCTCGCTGTCTGCCTCGATTTTCATCAAGGCGACATCTGTTGTCCTGTCGGAGCCGAGAACTTTGGCCTGGAATTCACGTCCATCTTTCATTTTGATAATAATGGCATCAGCGCCTTCGACAACGTGTGCATTACTCAAAATATAGCCGTCCGGACTGATGATAAAACCCGATCCTCCCGATGCGATCGCTTTTTCCGGTTCTTCCTGAATGTCAGCTCGTGTATCCACTGCTTTGGAACCGAAGACTTGGGACATGAATTCTCCCAGAGTACTTCTTTTCTGTACCGGAACAAGATTGACGGCATTCGCGACAAATACAACAGCAGGCGATGTTTCTTCAGCAAGGCTTTCCAGATCAGGCAAACCGTTTCTGCCATTTGTCTGCGCTGCGGCGAGCTGACTCGAAAAACAAGCCAATAATACGGCCACGAATGCCACCAGCCAATGTCTGGCATTATTGTTCATGTTGATTTGCCTGCCTCATAAAAAGTGTTTAGACCATTCTGCAGCATACTCACCAGTAAAACCTTCAATCGGAGATGGCATCCGCAGGGAAATAATATTTATCCGTCAATCAAACATTCGTCCAAATTCATTTCGATAGTCTCTTTGATTGAATCCAGCGCCTCAAAGCGTTTCCGGTACAAGCTTCTTTTGCTTGATTTGATTTCTTCCATACTCTTTCTGGTCTCGGTCAGCGGCAATTTATAAAAACGCTCGTCAGCAGAAGGCACTCCTTCCACCTCATCCCAAAACTCATCCAGAGATATCTTCAGTTTCCGGTCAAGCCGGAGATGATTGTTTGTGTAATACCCCTTGTCAGAAACGGCGTAAATGGACGCCACACCCAACACCTTCGCCATTACCTGAACAGCATATAAAATCAGGTTTTTCGTTCGATAACCATGAAAGTGTTTGGTCAGTTGCCTGATAATATCCAGTGCGTTTTCCGTATTGGAACCCTGTATCGCGCCTATCCACAGGGCCAGACCATTATCGAGAGGATCAGGAGCCAGCCAGAATATGATCTGATACAAATTGATACTGTCGAGCCTCAAAATCAGTGAAAGCAACCCTTCCTTTTTCTGGCCCGGCTCGAATATGACAAGCAAAGACAGATTCCTGTCCTCAAATGTCCCCTCCCAGACTTTCAGTCCTCCTTCAAGATAGAATTTTCTGACAGCCCTGGCATCGATTTTATTTTCAAGATAATCGAAATGGCTTTCAATGATCCGGAAACGATTTTCAAATGAAGACTTCTTATAGAAAAACTGTCGTGTCGCCTGTTCATAAAAAAAAGGAAGGCGGGAGGACAGCTCTCTTTTGAGTGGCGTTGTCTGAAAAAAATCGAACAACTCTTTCATTTTTTTATTGTGAGCCCAGGTCCTGAATAAAAATACGACCATTCGTTTGAACTCTTTCAAACGCGACGTCTCGTAAATCTGTTTGCTGATGGGTATGTATCTTTTCACTTGATTATTCTTTTGTGGAAACGTTTTCCATTGAAAGGCCCGATGCCTGTCATGCCTGTTCTTCATATAAACAGGCAAATCACTACTTTCAGCTGGCTGTTTTGGAAAAGAATTATATAACACAGAAAACCGCACGTTTTAACGTGCGGTTCGGTTTAAATACGGGATTCAGACAATATCAGGCAACGGATTCTTCTTTCAACGCCCCTGCCCTGCAGTCGCCAGTTTTCGAAGATCCGCCCTTTTCTTCAGACCCCGACAGAACCGAATCGGAATATTCCCGCTGCAAGGCCCGTTTGAGCCTGTCTTGAAATGGCTCAGTGGTTCGGGTACGTGACTGGTTATAACGAATGGTTTCCCCAATCACTCTATAGATATTGACGAGTTCTTTTACTTCACGCCTGTTCTCACTTCCAAGCTGCCGCAACTCTTTTTCATTCAATTCACTATCAACGAATGCGGAAACCAATTCCTTTTCCATTTTCCTGTTCTCTTTCTGTCGATAATATTCTTATTATTCTTTTACCATCTTTTATCCACCCCTGTTCCCAAAAGGGGCCTTAACCGCACCGCAATCGATTCACGGGCACGGAAAATCCGGCTTCTCACCGTCCCGATAGGACACTCCATTATGGCAGCGATTTCATCATAACTAAGCCCGTCCATTTCCCGCAAGGATAAAGCCATTCTCAAATCGTCAGGCAATTCTTCCATGGCGACATTGACCGTTTCCGCAATTTGCTTGGAAGCCAGCATGGACTCCGGTGTATTGATATCTCTCAGGTTTTCGCCTTCTTCAAAGGCCTCGACCTGTTCGGCCGTCGCGTCGGTGGATGTCGGAACCCGTCTTCCCTGATTGTCCAGAAAGTTCTTGGCCGTATTGATACCGATCCGGTACAACCAAGTATAAAAGGCGGAATCGCCCCTGAACTGGTGAAGCGCACGATACGCCTTGATAAAAGTTTCCTGCACCACATCCTCGGCTTCCGTCTGATTGGAAACCAAACGCAATACCAGCCTGAACAACTTTCGCTGGTATTTGGTAACCAACAGGTCGAAAGCCATTTTGTCTCCCTGCTGGACACGCTCGACAAGCCGTTTATCTATCTCACGTTCAGTTGACACAATCGATAACCCCGTCATGTTGCAACCGTTCGTAACCCGTTAGAGTTACTGAATGGCAATAAGTTCACAAAATATTCATTTTTTCATGCATTTTCCTGTGAGCTTCAATCCATCGAATCGAGGTATATAAAGACTTGAATTGTTCCTTTTTCACGGAATCCGGGCAAATCAGGACGATGGTTTTTCTGCCGTTCCCGGTTTTCAGTCGCAAAATCAGCAATGCCGGCCATACTGTTGAATTTTCCGCCAATTCCCAACTTTCGATGCAAGTGGAAGAAAAGGTATCCTCTGACGATGGTTTTGAAACACTTCTTCTATATTCCTTCAAGCGTATTTGTCCGTTGCCGGAAATATCAATCCGAAGCGTTTTTCTTGATATGAAATAACTGAAAATGAGAAAGAAAAATGTGAGTACCAGAAACAACACCAGTAATTGACGGGAAACGAATGAAAAATGACCGACCTTTCCCATGCCGATCAGGATACCGGTCAATAGAAAGAAGGTTGCAAAACCAAGAAAAATGGAGGAAAAAATCCGGGAAGGCCTGATTTCTGCGGAAATGGCTATCGACATGTCTGTAGTTTTTATGAATCCTTCTACCGGGACTATAAATGACAAAAGCCACATTCACAACATGTGAATGTGGCTTTATAAACCGCTGAAATCAGATTTTGCCGAAAATCAGCGAACCGTTTGTACCACCAAAACCAAACGAATTCTTCAATGCATAATCGATCTTCATGTCTCTGGCTGTATTGGCGCAGTAATCCAGATCACAAAGAGGATCCTGATTGAAAATATTGATGGTAGGAGGGGCAACCTGGTTATAAATAGCCAGGGCTGTAATAACCGATTCCAGACCGCCAGCACCTCCCAGAAGATGACCGACCATGGACTTGGAAGAACTGATGACGACTTTTTTCGCATGTTCTCCCAGCGTCCGTTTGACCGCGGTCGTTTCAGCAACGTCACCCAGTGGAGTCGATGTACCGTGCGCGTTGATGTAATTGACCTGATCCGGATTGATCTGTGCATCGTTGATCGCATTGAGCATACATGCACTTGCACCACTGCCGTCTTCACGTGGAGCCGTCATGTGATTGGCATCGGCGCTCATGCCAAAGCCGACTACTTCTGCATAAATTTTGGCGCCACGAGCCTTTGCGTGCTCATATTCTTCCAGAACCAGCACACCGGCGCCTTCACCCAGGACAAAGCCATCCCTGTCCTTGTCCCATGGTCTGGACGCTGTTGAAGGGTCGTCATTTCTCGAGGAAAGGGCACGGGCAGCGGCAAAACCACCGAGTCCCAAAGGAGAAATGGTCGATTCCGCACCGCCTGCAATCATAACGTCAGCATCACCATATGCAATGATACGTGCACCGAAGCCGATGGAATGCAGGCCGGTTGAACAAGCCGTCACAATCGACAGGTTCGGCCCTCTCAAGCCATAACGGATTGAAAGAAAACCGGAAATCATATTGATGATTGAAGCCGGCACAAAGAACGGGCTGATACGGCGGGGGCCGCGTTTTGCCAGTTCCGCATGCGTCTGCTCAATCATGGGCAAACCACCAATGCCCGATCCAATATTGACACCGATACGACCTGCGTTCTCGTCGGTAACGACGATACCACTATCCTCGATTGCCTGGATACCTGCTGCCATTCCATAATGAATGAAGGTATCCATATGACGTGATTCTTTACCTGGAATATATTTTTCCAGCGGGAAGTCCTTTACTTCACCGGCAAAAGTCGTGCTGAAGGCGGATGCATCGAATCGGGTAATGGGTCCAATACCGGATTTACCCGATGTCACTGCATTCCACATTTCAGCTACTGTATTGCCTACAGGCGAAATACATCCCAGTCCGGTAATCACGACCCGGCGTTGTCCCATACGGCTCAAGCTGCTCTCCCTGTCTCTAGATTTTATTAGGACTGCATGTTAGCTGTTGCATAATCGACGGCCTGTTGAACGGTCGTGATTTTTTCAGCCTGTTCGTCCGGAATTTCAATTTCAAATTCGTCTTCAAGTGCCATGACGAGTTCTACGGTATCAAGCGAATCGGCACCCAGATCGTCTACGAAAGACGATTCCAGTTTGATTTCGTCTTCAGCAACACCCAGTTGCTCAGCAACGATTTTCTTTACGCGTTGTTCGATATCGGACATTTGTTGGCTCCAAGTTATTAAAAAATATTAATTTATAGAAATTTTGTAGAAAAAGTGCGCGCATTTTAGCAGGTTTGCGCAAAAAAATTCACTTCACAGGTTAAGTTCCGGCTCAAGTGAAATAATTATAGTCAAAAAAATCTGCTGATAAATGGTCCTTTCTCGTTCAGTTCATAAACATGCCGCCATTTACGTGCACAACCGTGCCTGTAATGTAAGCTGCTTTTGGTGAAGCAAGAAAGGCGACTGCGGCTGCCACGTCTTCGGGGTTGCCGAAACGGGCCAGCGGAATCTGCTTCAACATATTCGTTACGACATCTTCCGGCAGGGATTTGGTCATATCGGTATCGATAAAGCCCGGTGCGATGCAATTGACGGTGATGTTGCGGCTGCCGACTTCACGTGCCAGTGCACGGCTCATGCTTTCAACACCTGCCTTGGAAGCGGCATAATTCATCTGTCCTGCATTGCCGATCGACCCGACAACCGAGGTGATATTGATGATACGGCCTTCCTTGGCTTTCATCATGCCGCGCAATACTCCACGCGAAAGGCGTGCGACTGCCGTCAGGTTGACATCGATGACCTTGTCCCAGTCTTCATCTTTCATGCGCATGGCAAGCTGGTCCTGCGTGATACCCGCGTTGTTGACCAGGATATGGATGGCGCCGTATTCTTTCTGGATTTCGTCGATGACTTCACGGGAACGGTCTGCGTCTGCTACATTCAATACGATCCCTTTGCCGGCATCAGTACGAACTTTGGCCAGATCTTCGGTAATGTGTTGCGCACCGGCTTCAGAAGTCGCCGTTCCGACGACGGTAGCCCCATGAGCGGCAAGTTCCATTGCAATGGCGTGACCGATACCACGGGATGCACCGGTTACCAGCGCGATTTTGCCTGTCAAATCCTGTTCACTCATTTCAGAGACTCCAATACTTTATCCAGAGAAGCCTGATCGACGATGGCGTCGCCGGTCAGTGAAGAATTGATCCGTTTGGACAAGCCTGCCAATACCTTGCCCGGGCCGCATTCAATAACGTTCGTAATGCCCATGCCAGCCATCTTGTCAATTGTTTCAACCCAGCGAACGGAACTGGCGACCTGACGGACAAGCGCGTCCTTGATGGCTTCAGGATTGTCCAGAATGGCAACGTCTACATTGTTGATCAATGGAATTTTCGGGGCCGAGAATTCCAGTTTCGACATGTACTCGGCAAGCCGCACGGAAGCGGGTTGCAACAAAGAAGAATGGAACGGTGCGGAAACAGGAAGCATCAAGGCCCGTTTCGCACCCTTGGCCTTCGCAATGTCACAGGCACGTGCCAGAGCGGTTTTGTGGCCGGCAATGACGATCTGCGTCGGTGAATTGAAATTGGCCGGTTCGACGACGTCGCTTTCGGCCGCTTCACCACAGACTGCCCTGATTTCGTCACCCGTCAACCCGATGATTGCCGCCATGCCACCCTGGCCGACAGGAACGGCTTCCTGCATGGCCTGTGCACGGAAACGGACCAGTTTGACCGCATCCTGGAAAGGAATGACGCCGGAAGCGACAAGTGCGGAAAATTCACCCAGGCTGTGCCCGGCGACCACTTCAGGAGCAGCGCCACCGGCAGCGATCCACGCACGGTAAAAAGCGACTGACGACGAGAGCATGACCGGCTGGGTATTGGTGGTCAGGTCCAGATCTTCCTTGGGACCTTCCGCAATCATTTTGCCCAGATCGAACCCCAAAGCATCGGACGCTTCGGCAAGCGTGTCCTGTACCACCCTGTTGCCGGCAAAACCATTCAACATTCCGACTGCCTGGGAACCCTGGCCCGGGAAAACAAAAGCAAATTTAGGCATAGTTATTCCGTCTCTTCATTAATCGTCAAAAATTGGCACCATTACATTTTTGCCACAACCGCGCCCCAGGTCAAGCCACCGCCGATTGCCGCCAGCAGGATATTCTGGCCTGGCCTGATCCGGCCGTCACGAACGCCCCTGTCGATCGCCAGAGGAATGGAGGCCGCAGACGTATTGCCATGCTGGTCGACCGTGACAATGATCTTTTCGTTGGGGATATCCAGCTTTTTCGCCGAACTTTGCATGATGCGCAAATTGGCCTGATGCGGGATCATCCAGTCAATATCGGTATTTTTCAGCCCCGCTTTTTCAAGCGCTTCCATCCCGACCTTGTCCATCCAGGTCACGGCAAGCTTGAACACGGCTTTCCCGTCCATATAGACGAAAGCCTTGCCTTCCACCACGCCATTGCTCAGTTTGCCAGGCAGGGAAAGAATATCACCATAATGCCCGTCTGCATGCAGGGACGTGGCAAGAATACCCGGTTCTTCGGAAGCGGACAAAACGACGGCGCCAGCGCCATCGCCAAACAGAACGCAGGTCGTCCTGTCGTTATAGTCGACAATACGGGAATAGGTTTCAGCGCCAACGACCAGAACCTTCTTGTAAACACCGGCCCGGATGAAGCTGTCAGCGACGGACAGGGCATACAGAAAACCGCTGCAGACCGCCTGTACGTCAAAAGCCGCGCAATTGCTGGTAACGCCCAGTTTCTTCTGAACCATACAAGCCGTGCTCGGGAATCCGCCAAAAAAATCGGGAGTGGAAGTCGCCAGAATGATCATGTCGATATCGTTGGCATCACAGCCCGCCATTTCAAGGGCATTCCGTGCCGCGTTTACACCGAGATCGCTTGACTGGACACCTTCATCGGCATAATGTCTGGCTTCGATTCCGCTTCGGGTTTTGATCCATTCATCAGAGGTTTCAACCCCCTGTTTGGCCAGGAGGGCGGCCAGTTCGTCATTTGTAATCCGTTTTGGAGGTAAATAGCTACCGGTACCGATTATTTTGGCGTAGATGGTCATACTGTTTCTTGTTCCTGTATCCCGTTTTCTTTACTGTTTTTTTCAACTGCCTGATGTTCTTTTGATTTCCGGAGCAACTCTGCCATTGTTGTCGATATTTTCAACAATACATCGCGTCTGACCGCTTCATGAGCCCGCCTGATTGCACATTCATATGCATAGGCATCCGCACTACCGTGACTCTTGAACACCAATCCGCGCAAACCCAGCATGCATGCACCGTTAAACCGCGAAGGATTCAGACGCTGCCGGATCGACTTTAAGGCATTGCCGGCCAGAAGAGCGCCGAGCCCGTTTAGCAGGCTGCTCCGGAACTCGGTTACCAAGACATTGCGGACGAAACGACCAAGCCCCTCAATGGATTTCAGGGTAACGTTTCCGACAAACCCGTCGCAGACAATGACATCGCAATTCCCTTCGAAAATATCGTTTCCTTCTGCATTGCCATAAAAATTAAGTGTACCATTCTCGTGCTCGATATGGAGCAAATCGCCGGCTTTTTTTACGACATCGTTACCCTTGATGGATTCGGTTCCGACATTAAGCAACCCGATTTTCGGCTGCGGATTGCCTTCGATATTAGCAAAAAGGGCCGACCCCATCAGAGCAAACTGGTGCAGATGTTCCGCCTCACAGTCGACATTGGCTCCCAGATCCAGCATATAGGTGGGACCGTTTTTCTGGTTCGGTAAAATGGCACAGATAGCCGGGCGATCAACACCCGGCAATGTTTTGAGAAGATAACGCGAAACAGCCATCAGCGCACCAGTATTTCCGGCCGACACGCACGCATGAACCTCGCCATCCTTGACCAGCTGAATGGCGACACGCATGGAAGAATCCTTTTTCCTGCGCAAGGCAACCTCGATCGGATCGTCCATCCTGACGACCTCGCTGGCATGTCTTACCTTGATGCGGGGATGATTCTCGGCCTTGTGCTTTTTCAGCTCGGCCTCGACCAGCTCTTGCTGGCCGACAAGAACGAGCTCGACCGCAGATTCCTGTTTCAAAAAGGAAAGCGATGCGGGAACAGTGACAGACAATCCATGGTCACCCCCCATACAATCAATTGAAATTTTTACAGTTTCCGTTTCGTTCTGAAGCACGTTTCAACCGGATTTTCATCCGTCTCCCTACGTTACCTACTCACGCAAAAGTAACAATAAAAAAGGCGCCAGGTAACAAAACCTATTGCGCCATTGATTTCATCAACATGCTGGATGTTTACTGATCGTTCTGGGTATTCAACACTTTCTTGCCACGATAAAAGCCGTTGGGGCTGATATGATGGCGGCGATGCTTTTCACCGGAAGTCGGCTCGACGGACAACTGGGTCGCTTCCAGAAAATCATGGGAACGACGCATGCCGCGTTTCGACGGCGATTTTTTATTTTGTTGGACTGCCATAATAACTCCTGAATCAAATTTTCGGAAAATTCTAACACATCCATCTTGTTGTCATGCGACAAAATGGAATTAGATCTTTATAAATTCATTTTTTGTTGTTATTCCTTTTTCTTCAGCTTTTCCAAAACGGAAAAAGGGGATTCACGCTCGCTTTTCAGGCTATCCCCCGAAGAATCGGGACAAATCTCATGTCTTGGCGACAAGGGCAAAGACAACAGAACCTCATCTTCAATCAAATCCAGAACATTTATTTTTCCGTCAGCGACGACGACCTCAACCGAATCCTCATTGCCGAGCGCGCCTTCCATTTCATCGGCCTGTTCTTCGGTTCTGGCGACCAGAACCGCCGTTTCGGAATCAAAACCGAAGACAAGCGGCGAAAGACAACGCTGACACATCAGGTTGACCGTGCCGGACACGCTTAACATCAATTGGGCTTGATTTCGTTTGTTGACCGTACCCGAAACCCTCCACACCAATTCGCCTTCGGAATCGGCACAGACAGCGGCCAGCCGGCCCAGTTCGGATAATGAAGCGTTTCCCTTTAAAGATTCACCGTTGCGGCAAAATTCAAATGGATCAATCAAATACGAGTTCATACACGCAAAGAGCGGTAAATTCATAATTTTAACAATATTATTTCTTATCAGTCAAAGCTTTAGTACACTATTTAATACATTAACACTCCAAAGACACATTATGTTTTCCGATTCGACCCATAAACTCATTCTGGCATCTTCCTCCAGATACCGGAAAGAATTATTGTCACGTCTGGGTTTTCCCTTTTCTGCGATCAGCCCCGACATCGATGAAACCCCGCTCCCCGCAGAAAAACCACAGGAAACCGCCTTGAGACTGGCCCTTCTGAAAGCAAAGGCCATCGGGATACAGCATCCCGGTGCCATCGTTATCGGTTCGGATCAGGTCGCGGAATGCCAGGGTGAACAGATCGGAAAACCCGGCTCTTTCGAAAAAGCGCTAGAACAGTTGCAAAAAATGCGTGGTCGCGAAGTCAATTTCCATACAGCACTGTGTGTCTGGAACGGCAACGATGCCGATCCGGACAAGACCGCACAAAAAGACATCGTCAGGACCGTTGTCACCTTCCGTGATTTGCCGGATGAAGAACTGAAAGCGTATCTGAAAATCGAAGAACCCTATGATTGCGCGGGCAGCGCCAAAAACGAAGCGCTCGGCATCGCCCTTCTGGAAAAAATCGAAAGCGGCGACCCGACCGCATTGACGGGATTGCCTCTGATCGCGCTGACGACCATGTTGCGCAATTGCGGTCTTTCATTTTTCTCGGGAACGGCAAAATGAGCCAAGGCACTTTATATCTGATTCCGAATACATTGGGTGGCGATTCGTCGAATATGAGCCTCTCCGGCATCATCCCGGATGAAGTCTGCAAAATGACGGCATCACTGGATTATTTTATCGGTGAAAATGCCAAATCCACACGGGCACACCTGAAACGCATCGCCGAACTTGCTCCATTGAAGCGGCCCCTCCAGCAAATTGACATTGCCGAACTGAATGTCCGGACAGACAAATCAAAACTGCCGGAATTGCTGAATCCTCTTCTGGAAGGCAAAAATGCGGGCCTGATTTCAGAAGCCGGTGTTCCGGCAGTGGCCGACCCCGGTGCCGATCTGGTCAGGCTTGCCCATGAAAAAAATATTCCCGTCAGGCCACTGGTCGGCCCGTCATCTCTCTTGCTGGCCCTGATGGCAAGCGGACTGAACGGACAGAGTTTTGCATTCAATGGCTACCTGCCCACCGATAATGAACAGCGCAACCGCCAGATCAGGGCACTGGAAGAACGTTCCCGGCATGACCGGCAGACGCAGATGTTCATTGAAACCCCTTACAGGAACGAGCCATTTCTGAAAGCCTTGTGTGCCGCCTGTCGCCCCGACACATTGCTATGTGTCGCAACCGATATGACCCTGTCGTCCGAGTTCGTCAGAACCCAGCCCGTTTCGGAATGGAAAAAGGAAATCGGCAAGGGAAAACTGCCGGATTTCCAGAAGAAACCGACGGTTTTCCTGTTTCTGGCAAATTAGGCGCTACCGGACTTCAGACCTGACTGTTTCCGGTTTCAAGAACAAAGCCGGCGCCATCATCCTTTTCCAGTGCAGAGACAAGCCAGGGCATGGTTTCTGTCAGGGCGTCGGCCAGTTTCCACGGCGGATTGACGACAAACATGCCGCTTGAAACCAGACCGAAACCGTCAGGCGTTCGTGCCCCGACAGAAAGCGTGACGTTCAGCCACTCCTGACCGACCGTTTTTTTCAGGCGTTCGGCGAACCGTTGCGATTCAGGTCTTTGCAATACCGGATACCAGATCAGATAAGTTCCTGTCGGGAAACGCTTCATGGCATCGGCCATGCTGTCGATGACTTTCCGGTAATCCATCTTGTTTTCATAAGGCGGATCGATCAGAACCACAGCACGGCGACTTGGTGGGGGCAATACCGCTTTCAATGCATTGAAACCATCACTGTTGTCAACGATAACCCTTTTCCCCCTGCCTGACGGACGCTGGCCACCCGCCTGCTCCTGTCTGGCCAGCTCCTGAAAGTTTTTCGTGAGATGCTGGATTTCTGCGGGGTGCAGTTCGAACAAACGCAACCTGTCCTGTGAGCGCAGCACTTTTTCGGCAATAAACGGCGAACCCGGATAATACCGGAGATGGCCAGAAGGATTCATGCCACGAACCAGGTTCAGGTAATCGGCTACCAACGCCGGGACGTCTTTGCCGTTCCACAATTTGCCAATGCCGGTTTCCGATTCCGCACTTTTTCTGGCCTGCGCGCCTTGCAGGGAATAAATACCGGTTCCTGCATGCGTATCCACATAAAAAAGAGGCGTCTCTTTTTGAATGGCATATACCAGAGTCTGGATGAGGACGATATGTTTCAGGACATCCGCATGGTTTCCCGCATGAAAAGCGTGTTGATAACTGAACATATCCCTGACCTTTGTTAAAAGAGTAAGCGCTTATTGTAACGTCCTGCCGGACTTTTCCGCGAGGCTTTCAGAACATTTCAAGAAACAATCTGGCCGCTGCCGACAATGGCTTGTCCTTTTTCCACAAAATGGCGGAATACGATTCAAGCCGTGCCCCTGCAATGGCCATGGCATGAAAATCACCGGCAGGCCTGACCGACAGTGTCGATACCGGCAATATCGCAATGCCCAGCCCGGCTTCCACAAGGGAAAGAATGGCTGAAACATTGTCGCTCTCACAAAATACATTGGCATTGATTCCGTTGTTTTTCATTTCGTCGATTACCATATCGTGGCATTGGATGCCTGCCTGCCGATGCATCAATATGAGCGGTTCTTCGCCCAGTTCTTCCAGCGCGATATTGTCTTTTCCGATCCATTTCTCATCGTCATTGCGCGAGACAGCCATCCACGATTCCGTCAACAGGGGTTTCGACTCATACGACCCCATCGGAACCGGCAGACGGGCAATGCCGAATTCGATCATGTCCGCGTTGAGCAGTTCAAGAATGCGATAGGTATTCCCTTCCCGCCACTCAAACCGGACATGGGGATATTCCTGATGAAAGCGCCTGATCCTTTCCGGGATATAGATATTCCCGATCGCAGGAGGACTGCCTATCGCCAAAACACCATTGACTCCATATTCGACATCCTTGGCCTCGATGGCCGCCACTTTCATCAATCCGAGTATCTGCGATGCCCGCTGATAAAAAGCAAGCCCCGCCCTGGTCAGGGAAAGACTGCGGGTATTCCGGTCGATCAGTCTGACGCCCAGCTCCTCCTCAAGCAGCTTGAGCTGGTAACTCAGGGGCGGCTGCGCAATATGCAGCCGCTGTGCAGCCCGGCTGATCTGTCCTTCTTCTGCAATCGCACAAAAATACCGTAATTGGCGAATGTCCATTTTGCCCTCTTCAACTTATATTCAAATCGTATTTATTCTAAACCAAAAAAGTATTTTTTATATAAATAAGAGCTATGTATACTGATATCACATCCCGTGTTTTTCAAACCGGTACCGTTACCCAGAAAAGGAGACTGATCATGAAAATCTGTATATTCGGCGCAGGTGCAATCGGTGGTTATCTGGCGGTTGAACTGGCTCTTGCCGGAAACGAAGTGTGTGCGATTGCCCGTGGCGCACACCTCGACGCCATCAGGAAAAACGGCCTGACTCTCCGGATCGGCGGCAAGGAAAAAAACGTCAGAATCGACGCCAGCAGCAATCCGGCTGACTTCGGGCCACAGGACTACGTCATTTGTGCCCTGAAGGCACACCAGTCGTATGAATCCGCAGAGCAATTTGCCCCTCTGCTTGGGCCGGATACGGCAATGGTAACGGCGATGAACGGTATCCCCTGGTGGTATTTCTACAAAAACGGCGGTGAATTCGACGGACGCCATCTGGAATCGGTCGATCCCGGTGCAAAGCAATGGAATCTGATCGGCCCCGAACGGGCCATTGGCTGTGTCGTTGATCCGGCCTGTGAAATGGTCGCTCCGGGTATTATCGAACATCATGAATTCAACCGCTTCATTCTCGGAGAACCTGACGGTACCCGATCCGACCGCGTCATGGCCCTTTCTGAAACCATGAAGGCCGCCGATTTCGATGCGCCGGTCAGGGATGCCATCCGCTGGAATGTCTGGCTGAAATTGTGGGGCAATGTCTGTTTCAACCCGATCAGTGCCCTGACGCATACCACGCTCGACCAGATCACGTCAGGCGATCTGGGTGAACTCTGCAGACAGGCGATGTATGAAGCGAAAGCGGTTACGGAAGCACTGGGTGTTTTCATACCGGAAGAAATGATCGACCGACGCCTGACCATAGCGGGCAAGGCAATCGGACACAAAATGTCGATGTTGCAGGATCTGGAAAGAAACCGGTCGATGGAAATCGATGCGCTGGTCACGGCAGTACAGGAACTCGGCCGTCTGACGAACGTTCCGACGCCGACCATCGATATTCTGCTGACGCTGGTTCAGGCCAGAGGACGGCAGGCCGGGCTTTACTGAAAAGCCGTCTGTCAAAACATCCTGCATCTCCCGCGGTACAGGATGTTTTTTCGTTTTTTCCGCCACTTGCTTCTTCCGGAAAAGTCTTTTCCGGCAATCTGCCGTCAATAGCAGGAGGAAAAGCGCTTGGCTTTTGATTTATTTGAACTTTGTTCCTGAAGTAATGCACGAAAATATCGAAGAAATTTGCATCAGCGCTTGCAGATTTATCCACAGGACTATTATCATATAGTGGTGTCAACAGCACATTTTCTTCTTTTGAATGAGGCTTAACATGCATAAACTTCTGGCCGCTATTTTCGTTGTCGCAGGATTCGCCCTTCCGTTGTCTTATGGAACTGCGCAGGCCAAACCTGTCACCAAGTCCCAAAAAGCCAAGAAACCCGTCAAGAAAAAAACAGTCACAACACCCCAGGCTGCCAAAAAAGAAGATGCGGTCGTCAATGTAGCGGGAATGAGCGGTTCACAATATAATTGTGAGCTCGGCAACAAGTTAACCGTCTACAAAAAGTCTGATGACCCGAGTTACGTCAATCTTCAGTGGCGCAACAAGATGCACCGCATGCTGCGTACGGCAACAACGACCGGTGCCGAACGCTACGAAGATAAAAGCACGGGGCTGGTCTGGGTGAATATCCCGGCAAAAAGCATGCTTTTAGATAGCAAGAAAGGTAGCCAGCTGGCTAACGAATGCCGTAATCCTGAACAAAGAAAAGCCTTGGCATCTGCAAAATAGGTTTTTTATTGTTTATGTTTCAGTCTGATTGATGAATGGCCCGGGACGGGCCATTCGTTTTGGAGCTTTCATGTCCTGTTTCACAAAGAATACCTATAAAACATTTCCCGTTTCAAACGAAAAGAAGGGCCATTTCTATTCCATTCCCGAATTGGGAAAAGAACTCGGCCTGGATCTCTCCCGTTTGCCCGTTTCCATCCGTATCGTCCTTGAGTCCGTGCTGCGTAACTGCGACGGCAAAAAAATCACGGAAGAGCATGTCCGCCAGCTCGCGAACTGGAAACCGGAAGAAGAACGTACCAATGAAATTCCTTTCGTTGTCGCCCGCGTCATCCTGCAGGACTTCACCGGTATTCCCCTGTTAGTCGATCTGGCCGCCATGAGAAATGTCGCCGTCCAGACCGGCAAGAACCCGAAAAAGATCGAACCGCTGGTTCCGGTCGATCTGGTTGTCGACCATTCCGTCCAGATCGATTATTTCCGCCAGAACGATGCGCTCGATCTGAACATGAAACTTGAATTCGACCGTAATCGCGAACGCTACCAGTTCATGAAATGGGGCATGCAGGCTTTTGATACTTTCGGCGTCGTCCCTCCCGGCTTCGGTATCGTCCATCAGGTCAACATGGAATATCTCGCCCGTGGCGTACACAAACGTACTGACGCCGAGCTGGGTGACGTTTATTATCCGGATACGCTGGTCGGTACCGATTCGCATACGACCATGATCAATGGTGTCGGCGTCGTCGGCTGGGGTGTCGGTGGCATTGAAGCGGAAGCCGGTATGCTCGGACAGCCGGTATACTTCCTGACACCGGATGTCATCGGCCTGAACCTGACTGGCAAACTGCGTGAAGGCTGTACCGCAACTGATCTGGTTCTGACCATCACCGAACTCCTTCGCAAGGAAAAAGTTGTCGGCAAGTTTGTCGAATTCTTCGGTGAGGGCGCCGCGTCCCTGTCGGCGACCGACCGCGCAACCATCGCCAATATGGCTCCGGAATACGGCGCAACGATCGGTTTCTTCCCTGTGGATGAAGCCACGATCAGCTATTTCCGCAACACAGGCCGTACCGATGAAGAAGTATCCGCACTGGAATCCTACTTCAAGGCACAGGGCATGTTCGGTATTCCGAAAGCAGGCCAGATCGACTACACCCGGGTCGTCAATCTCGACCTCGGTACGGTAACCGCTTCCGTCGCAGGCCCTCGCCGTCCACAGGATCGTATCGAACTGGGTAATCTGAAAAAACGCTTTACCGAACTGTTCAGCTCCCCGGTCAAGGACGGTGGCTTCAACAAGAAACCGGCCGATCTGGACGCAACCTACGTCAATTCCGACAACGTCGAGCTGAAAAACGGCGACATCCTGATCGCCGCCATCACTTCCTGTACCAACACCAGCAATCCTGCGGTTTTGCTGGCTGCAGGCCTGCTCGCGAAAAAAGCGGTTGAAGCCGGATTGCAGGTTTCCCCGCGTATCAAGACATCGCTGGCTCCCGGCTCCAGAATCGTGACCAATTATCTGGAAAAAGCGGGCCTTCTGCCTTATCTGGAAAAACTCGGATTCAATGTGGCAGCATATGGCTGTACGACCTGTATCGGCAATGCCGGCGATTTGACCCCGGCCATGAATGAAGCCATCGTCAAAAACGATGTGGTTGCAGCCGCTGTTCTGTCCGGCAACCGGAACTTCGAGGCCCGTATCCATCCGAACATCCGCGCCAACTTCCTGGCTTCACCTCCATTGGTTGTGGCTTATGCGATTGCCGGAAACGTCACGCGCGATCTGACCACCGAACCGCTTGGCAAAGGCAGGGACGGCAAGGACGTTTACCTGTCCGACATCTGGCCGACTTCACATGAAATCGCGGAACTGGTTCCTCTGGCTCTGGATGCCCCTTCTTTCCGGAAAAACTACAGCGACATCAAAACCGCTCCGGGCGAACTCTGGCAAAAGATCTCCGGTTTCGCCACAGGCGACGTTTATGACTGGCCGCAATCGACCTATATTGCCGAACCGCCTTTCTTCAGCGACTTCAGCATGGAACCGGGAGCCGCTTCCGCCAATATTTCCGGAGCCCGTGCACTGGCTCTTTTCGGTGATTCGATCACGACAGACCATATTTCCCCTGCCGGTTCGATACAGGAAAAAAGCCCTGCAGGCCAATGGCTGCTGGAACATGGCATTACGAAATCCAATTTCAATTCTTTCGGTTCCCGACGCGGCAACCATGAAGTGATGATGCGCGGTACATTCGGAAACGTTCGCATCAAGAACCAGATGTTGCCTGTACAGCCTGATGGAAGCCGTCGTGAAGGTGGCTACACGCTGTATCAGCCGACTGGTGAAGAAACGTCGATTTTCGACGCCGCCATGCGCTACCAGAAAGAAAAAGTACCCACCATTGTCATCGGTGGAGAAGAATACGGTACCGGTTCCTCCCGTGACTGGGCGGCAAAAGGCACGCAGTTACTGGGTGTGAAAGCGGTCATTGCCCGTTCCTTCGAACGTATCCACCGTTCCAATCTGGTCGGCATGGCCGTACTTCCGCTTCAGTTCACCGGAAGCGACAGCGCTGAATCATTGGGACTGAAAGGCGACGAAACTTTCGATCTGCTGGGACTGGACGACATCACCCCGCTGCAGGATGCCACACTCGTCATCCATCGTGCTGACGGTACCTCGCAAAACGTGCCTTTGCTGCTTCGTATCGATACTCCGATTGAAGTGGACTACTACCGTCATGGCGGTATTCTTCCTTACGTTTTGAGACAGTTGCTTTCAAACTGATTCGCTCATGAGTGAAAAAAGGGCAGCGTTTGCTGCCCTTTTTTCATGTTCCTGCAACCGTTCATTTGAGAGAGTACCATTCATTTTCACGTGAACCATTCAAGAATCGGAAAAATGCCTGATAAAAAAAACTTTTCCGTTTTTACAAGTCAATAGTGATAATGGGAAAATGCTTGCTTCAGGAGAACAATCGTTTGCATCGGTTTCATATCGGATAACAAATCCGTCGTTTTCCTGCAAAACGAAATTTCAATCGAAATTTTGGATTTGACAACTCGCTGGTGTACCCGTTTTTATATTAAAGTTCAGGTATAACCTTGTCCTTTCATGAAAGATCTGCATATGAACAGCCCAGCTGCCCAAAAAATGTTTTTTTTCGACGTCAGAATGAAACTCTTTTTCCGCACGATTTTGTTGCTCGTCATATCCTTTTTTGCCGATCTGGCTCTGGCCGACGACTTCACTGACGCCGTCAGTGCCTATAAATCCGGACACTACCAACAGGCACTTTCACTTTTTGAGACCGGAGCCAAAAATGACGATGCAAAATCAATTTATGCTTTGGGCCTTCTCTACAAAAAAGGCATCATCGTCAAAAAGGACATTGAACGCGGTCTGAGACTGATCACCAAATCGGCAGAAAAAGGATTTGCAAGGGCACAGAATTATCTGGGCGTCACCTATTATGAAGGCAATGGGGTCGAGCAAGATGACAAGGAAGCGTTTGACTGGTATGGCAAGGCTGCCGTACAAGGATATCCGGATGCCGAATACAATCTTGCCGTCATGTATGGCCTTGGGAAAGGGACACGACAGGACTTTTCCGAGACAGTCAAATGGCTTCGCAAAGCAGCCATGCACCAGTTGCCGGAGGCACAGTACGGCCTTGGCGTGATGTACGCCCGTGGACTTGGTGTGGTGAAAAACGATGAACAGGCTGCATACTGGTTCGGCAAGGCTGCCAGAGCCGGTTTTTTGAAAGCCCAAAACAAA
Source organism: Pseudomonadota bacterium (assembly GCA_023449275.1). Lineage (GTDB taxonomy): Bacteria > Pseudomonadota > Gammaproteobacteria > Burkholderiales > Burkholderiaceae_D > Oxalobacter. Next base: position 58,030 of record JAEXJM010000004.1, read on the forward strand.
CTTGGCGTATTGTATTCCACCGGAATGGGGCTTCCGAAAGATGATAAACAGGCATTTCACTGGTTTGAAACCGCTGCTGAAAAAGGATATGCCAGAGCACAATACAATCTCGGCGTCATGTACGACACGGGAATGGGTGTCGCAGCGGATAAGTCGAAAGCCCTAAACTGGTACCGGAAAGCAGCCGCACAGGGCAATACGGATGCGCAGAAACGTCTGAAAAAACTGCACCAGTAAACCGTATCAAGCTGGCAGGCTCCCCTTCAATCAGCTTTTCAGTATCTGTCGGCCAATGGATGCTTCCCGGTAATGAAGAACCGCTTTTTCTTCATTACCCATCCTGTCGTGTAACTGCGCCAGCAAAAGATGGGCCTGATACTGATCCAGACGGTCATGACTGGAAACAACGACTTCCCCGAAACAGTTTTCTGCCTTGTCGAAAAGCTTCTGCCGGGTAGCCAGTATCCCGCAAGCCAGCAAAAGCCGGGGCTGTCGGCCGTACTTTTCCAGCCACTGTTCACAATGGTTCATCTGAGCCGCCAGATCGGCCGGCTCCCTCGTTTCGGCAAATTCGACAAATGCATTCACCAGCCTGTCGTCATACAATTTGTCCAGTGCCATACCAAGAATTTCATGGCTCTTTTTCGGCATCATGCATTGGTGAAAAGCCTTTGCGGCATTGATCACAATGGCCGGTTTTTGCCTGAACTCTTCAGGAACGTTCTGCCAGAGAAGCGACACGGATTCGGCATCAGGCAAAGATATATCCAGCAGATTGGCGTAAGCCGCCTCTTTCAGCTTTTCCGACAATACCGGCCGGATGGCATGATGCTTGTCCAGAGACTGGACGAGACGCAGCACTTCCTTCCAGTTCCCGATTTGCCGGTTGGCTTTCAGGGACAGGCGCTGGACATGAATATGCCGCGTGCCATTTGCGTTGAGGTCTTTAATCACTTCCAGCGCCTTGTGCGGCTGATGTTCGTCGATATACAGTTCGGCCCGTGTGACCAGGGCCGCCGTATCGTACTCCCGATCACCCTCTATGCCTGTCAGGAAGTCGTCCCTCCTGTCGTACTGCTGTATCGCCTGTGAAGCCCGTGCCCCGATCAGGGCGGCATATCCCCTGTTTTTCCGCCAGCCCAGTGCCTTTCCCGCCGCTTTTTGAGCCTGGACGAAACGCCCTTCGAACAATGCTTTCATGGATTCACGCAAGGCCTCCGTACTTTCCCTTTCCTTTTTCTGTTCACGTACATTTGAAATGCGTTTCGGCAGACTCAGTGCCAGATAAACGGCCTTGATAACCAGATAAAGCAACAGATAAAAGAGAACCAGCAACAGGAGAAAAAAATTGAGGGAAATATCGACCCGGTAAGGAGGCCAGAAAAAAACGACATTACCCGTATTGAGACGCACTATCACAGCCAATCCGACCGCTGTCGCAAAAAGACCGAGTATCCAGAGAAAAATTCGCATGGCATCAGTTCTTCATTCGATGGTTCTGAACAGCGTTAAGGCTATCCGACAGACCGGGAATATCGACGGACAGATCGCTCGATTCAAGGTACTTCAATGTCGCCCTGACCGATTTGACCGAATCCGCCGACCTATCGAAATATCGGTCAAGCAGTTCCAGCGAAACCTCAATATCGTTTTTGAACGAATCGGGCGAATGGGACAACAGTGAAAGACGTGCGGATAGCAGGCGCAGTTTCAGGTTTTCTTTCAGGTAATACGCTTGTGAAGGTGACATTATCAGCACATCCGGGCTATCCACTTCCTGCACCCTGACAAGCGAATGGATTTCGCCCCGCATGTCATCGACCCAGCCATTCCACAATACGGCACCGGCATGCATCCAATCTGCTGGAGACAATGAGAATTCGAGCTCTTTCACCACCCGGACAGAAACATCCCGATCATGATCCGGCAATGGTTTTTCCCCTGCCATCAACGGCAAACGGCCAATCTCACTGATCATGCTGTCCAGTTTCAATGCCATACCGGCCGTATCGATGTTCGGTACGGCTCTCAAGCGTTCGATATCCCTCGCAATGGCACCCCTGATGGCGATGAACTGGGGTTTGCTGGAACGGGACAGGGTCCTGTCGGCATTTTGCAGCGCGACAAGGGCACCGTCGATATTGCCGGAAAGCTGAAGCTGCTGATTGGCCGTCGACAAAACCTGTTCGATTTCCGCCAGTGACCAGTCATCCCTGCTTTTCGACAAATCCTGATACATTTGCGAGAGCGATACCTGCTGATTCTGGGTTTCTGCCTGCCTGTTTTCCAGCGCAACCACTTTTGCCTGTACGCTCACAACCAGCTCCTGCGTCGTCTTGGCAATGGATTTGGCTTCCAGGCTGATATCGTCACCGGTTTGCAAGCGTTTCGCTATTTCCGAACGGAGCTCTCCGATCTCAATGTGCGAATAAACCAGATGGGCGACAAACAGGGCAGCCAGCGCGACCAGCCCCAGGGTCAGCCAGCGCTGGCGCTGCTGTATTCCATGAAGCGTTCCGGTTTTGCCGGAAGAAACGGGTTCGGATGAAGAGTCAGGTGACGACATTTTCATTAATATTAATATCTACGAGGAACATTATAGCTGCTCAACTCCTCTTTTTATGTCCGGCTTGTCAAGACGGGAAGATGTCCGGATTCACGAGACTGGTTTTTATCTGCAAAACGCGTACACAGATTGTTCTGCCTGTATTTATATGACTCTCCGCCATGTGCCCTGTTGGGAATTCACGACATGAACCGGATGTCTTTTCCGTTTTAAACACGGAAGTTTTCGCCCTGAAGATCACTTTCAACAGGCAAACCAGATACGATGATGACAGGAAATCCGGAAAAAACGACCATTTTTTATACAAAAATCCTGTTGGAAAGTAGGGATATGATACGAAAAAAGGTATACTGTCACACCTGTCCGGACACAAGGAAAAGCTTGTATCTTCCTATTCCTGAATGAGAAAAAGCCTTTTGATCCTTTCGTGTCGTTTTTTACTTTAGTACGACAAGAGTTTCCGGTTGTGAAAACGATCCCTGTCGTTTCCGGAAATTTCAGATCCGACTTTGCAGAATATTTTCTGTAAGTAAATCGAACAAACCGGTATTTTCGACATCTGTCATTATCCATGACAGATTATTTTGTCTTACCTGACCCTATTATCACTATGGCAGACCAGCATCACGAAATGAGCCTTAACAATTCATCCCAATCCAGAACCGAAGCGCCCGAAAAAGAAGATATACGCATGCTTGGCCGCATGCTTGGCGACACGATTCGTGAAAAAGAAGGCCAGGACATTTTCAACCTGGTTGAAAAAGTCCGTCAAACCGCCGTCAGTTTCAGGCGTAATCCCGATATCTGTTCGGCTGACACCCTGAACAACCTGCTGAAAAACCTGAGCCGGAATCAGGCCATTTCCGTCGTGCGGGCCTTTTCCTATTTTTCTCACCTGGCGAATATCGCCGTGGACAAGCATGCCAACCTGACCTATCGGAAAGCCCTTATTTCAGGTGCCGCCCCGGAAAAAGGCAGCCTGAATTACGCACTGGACCAGCTCGACAAGGCAGGTGTTTCGGGAGCGGATATCAAAAAGGCCCTGAAAAAAACCTTCATTTCTCCGGTTTTAACCGCCCATCCGACCGAAGTCCAGCGTAAAAGCACACTGGACAGTGAACGTGAAATCGCGCGTTTGCTGGCAGAACACGGAACGGATCTGACTCCGAAGGAAAAGAAACACAATACGGAAATGCTCTCTGCGCAAATCGCTGCACTCTGGCAAACCCGCCTTTTGCGCTATACCCGTCTGTCGGTTGCCGATGAAATCAATAACGCATTATCTTACTACCGGACGACGTTCTTGCGCGAACTGCCAGAACTGTACAATGCCATTCAGGAAGAAATCAGCGAACGCTATCCGGAAAATGCCGATGGTGTTGCCGCTCCAGGTTCCGAGAGCAGATATCTGCAAATGGGCAGCTGGATCGGCGGTGACCGCGACGGCAACCCGAACGTCAATGCCGATACGATGCTTCACGCACTGGAGCGCCAGTCCCATCTCGTTATGGAATTTTATCTTGAAGAAATCCATAACCTCGGTGCCGAACTGTCCATCTCGTCCCTGTTGAACCATGTCAGCCCTGAATTGCAGGAACTGGCCAATACCTCATCAGACACCTCCCTGCATCGCGTTGACGAACCGTATCGCCGTGCCCTGATCGCCATTTACTCGCGTCTGGCCGCTACGGCACGCGACTATGGCATGACAAGCCTGCAACGCAGCGAAATCGGAACGGGCGAGCCCTATGCGACTCCGGAAGAATTCGGCACCGATCTCCAGATTCTGATCGATTCCCTAAACCAGAATGCCGGTGAATTGCTTGTCAAGATCCGTCTGGGAGCACTGAAAGCGGCAGTCGATATTTTCGGTTTCCATCTCGCAACACTGGATATGCGCCAGAGTTCCGACATTCATGAACGTATCCTGACTGAAATTTTCGCTACCGCACAGGTCGAACCGGATTACGCCAGCCTTTCCGAAGAGAAAAAGGTGGAATTGCTGATCAGCGAGCTCAGCCAGCCTCGCCTGCTCTTTTCTCCATTTGCCCAGTATTCGGAAGAAACGACCTCCGAACTGAGAATCCTGCGCACCGCCCGTCACATCCGCGAACAATACGGCAATCGGGCCATTACGAACTACATCATTTCGCATACCGAAACGGTCTCCGACATTCTCGAAGTCTATCTGCTCCAGAAGGAATCCGGCCTGCTCCGTCCACAACGCAAGGCGGACCCGGATACCCCGGCCCAATGGAGTGATGTCGAAGCCGACCTGATGGCGATTCCCCTGTTTGAAATGATTCCCGACTTGCGTCTGGCTTCGACCATCATGAAAGACACCATGAGTATCCCTCTGGTTCGGAACCTGATCAAAAAACAGGGCGACCTGCAGGAAGTCATGCTCGGTTACTCCGATTCGAACAAGGACGGTGGCTACACCACTTCCAACTGGGAATTGTACAAGGCCGAGAAACAGCTGGTCGAACTGTTCAACCAGATGGGTGTCCGGCTTCGCCTGTTCCATGGACGCGGAGGTACTGTCGGCCGCGGAGGTGGCCCGACCTATGAAGCCATTCTGGCACAGCCGCATGGTACCGTTAACGGCCAGATCCGCCTGACTGAACAGGGTGAAATGATCGCTTCCAAATTCGCGCACCCGGAAATCGGCAGCCGCAATCTGGAGTTGCTCGTTGCAGCCACACTGGAAGCCAGCCTGATGCCCGAAGACCAGAACAAGAAATACGCCGACAAGATGCATGACTTCGAGTCGGCTCTGGAAGAAATTTCCTCTCTGGCCTACAAGGCTTATCGCAAACTGGTTTATGAAACCCCGGGATTTACGGATTACTTCTTCCAGTCGACGCCGATTACGGAAATCGCCGAACTGAATATCGGTTCCCGTCCGGCTTCTCGCAAGTCCTCACGCCGTATTGAAGACTTAAGAGCGATTCCCTGGAGTTTCTCATGGGGGCAATGCCGTGTCCTGTTGCCGGGCTGGTACGGCTTCGGATCCGCTATCACCCATTGGCTGGATGAAGCGGATACCAGTGTCAAAAACAGGAAAATCGCTTTGCTCCAGACGATGTACAGGGAATGGCCTTTCTTTGAATCCATGCTCTCGAACATGGATATGGTTCTGGCAAAATCCGATCTGGCGATCGCTTACCGCTATTCCGAACTGGTCACGGACAAAAAGCTGCGCGACACGGTATTCTCGTCAATCTGTGCAGAACATCAGCGTACCCTCTCCAGCTTCGAAATCATCACGAACGAAAAAGAACGTCTGGTCAACAACCCGACATTGGCCCGTGCACTGAAAGACCGTCTGGCCTATATCGATCCGCTGAATCACTTGCAGGTCGAGCTGATCAAGCGCCACCGCAATCCGGGCAGCAATCCGGAAAATCTGGATGCCCGCGCCACCCGCGGCATTCACCTGTCGATCAATGGTATTGCCGCAGGCATGCGCAATACAGGCTGATAACAGGCATATGACTGACCTCGTCAAAACCGGCTCCCCATCGTTGCAAGACGGTCGGGAGCCGGTTTATATCCAGCGAGACGGATTCGTTGCCACGCTCGTCATCAATCGCCCCGAAAGGCACAATGCCATCACGGCACGGATGTGGCGAACGCTTCACCAGACAATTCTGGAACTGTCGTCAGACATATCGTTGCGCTGTATCGTCATCAAAGGTTCGGGAGGACGGGCCTTTTCTTCCGGTTGCGACATCCATGAGTTCGGCAGGGTCCGGTCGAACAGGAAGCAGGCAAAGGAGTACGGGAAAGTGATGCACGATACACTGGATGCACTGGTCAATTGCCCTATCCCGCTCGTTGCTGCCATTGAAGGCATTTGCATCGGTGCCGGTCTTGAAATCGCCTCTACCTGTGATTTCCGCATTTGTAATGAGTCCGCACGATTCGGTGCGCCGATAAAAAATCTGGGGCTTGTCATGGCCTATCCTGAACTGGCACCTCTGGTTGAACTTGCCGGGAAAGATGTGGTGCTGGAAATGCTGCTTGAAGGCCGTATTCTCAATGCTGCCGAGGCGAAGGAAAAACGTCTGGTGACACGCGTTGTGCCTGACGGGCAACTTGAGCCATGCGTTAACGACACCATACAGCGTGTCGTCTCAGGTGCCCCTCTCGCAGCACGCTGGCACAAGAAATTCATCCGGAAACTGGCTCACACATCCCACCTGTCTGAAAGTGAAAAAGACGAGTGTTTTGACTGTTTCGACACCGATGATTTCCAGACAGGTTGCTCGGCTTTTGTAAAACAGATTCGGCCTGAATTCAATGGAAAATGAAAAAGGCGTGAATGATTCACGCCTTTTTTGATTTTTTCCTGACCGGCTAGCGGGCATCCTTCAGATATCTGGAAAGATAAATACTCTGCCCGACCACAAAAAGGAACATCAGCCCCATTCCACCGAAAAGCTTGAAACTGACCCAGGTCGATGTTTCATAACCGCCCCAGAACGCGACATACAGGTTCAGAACACCCATGACGGCAAAGAAAGCAATCCAGGCCAAATTCAGTTTTTTCCAGACAGGATCAGGCAATTGGATTTTCTTTTCCATCATGCTTCTGATCAGGTTTTTCCTGAAGACCAGCGACGCGATAAACAGGCCGGCACCAAACAGCCAGTAGAGGACGGTCGGTTTCCACTTGATGAATTCCTCACTACCGAAATAAATCGTCGCGCCACCGAAAACAGTGATCACGATCAGGGAAATCCAGAGTGTCGCCTCGATTTTTTTCCGTCTTGCCATCAGATAAACGATCTGCAGAACACTCGCGACAATCGCCAGTGCCGTTGCCAGCAGAATAGGCACTGACGATTCGGGAATGCTGTTTCCCGCGACGAACATGGACAAATACTTGTCAGCAATGGTCTGTGCCGTAGCGATATGGTTTTTCGCCCAGGAAAAAGAACCGAAAAAAAGGATAACGGGAAACAGATCGAAAAGAAATTTCATTTTTTACACAATCACTTATCAGAAGACCCTGCCGGTTTCGGCAATGGATCGAATCGCAGGGCGGCAGAATTAATACAATAACGCAATCCCGTTGGAGGGGGACCATCGTTAAATACATGCCCCAGATGGGCATCACAAATGGCACAGATAATTTCGGTGCGTACCATACCAAGCGACCTGTCGACCTTTTCTTTCACGTTTTCAGGATCAACCGGCGCAAAAAAACTCGGCCAGCCGCAACCGGCATCGAACTTCGTATCGGAAATGAACAGGGGCGTACCGCAACTGACGCATGTATAGACACCTGTCTCGTTATGATTCCAGTACTCGCCCGTGAAGGGAGGTTCTGTCGCCGCGTGTCTGGTCACGGCATACGCCATGGGAGAAAGCAGCGCTTTCCATTCGGCGTCGTTTTTTTCAACTCTGGGCTTGTTCATAATCGCTCCTTGCAGGATATTGAACTCTTTTCATTGGAAAGGACAGATTACCTGTTTCCAAAGTATCCGCTATCAGATTTGTTAATAAAAGTGAGTTCAGTCCTGACAAGAATACCCTATTTTAATGAATGAGGTTGAAGACCGCCATCGACTCGACATGCGAGGTATGAGGAAACATATTGATGACCCCGGCCATTTTGAGCCGATATCCGCCTTCCGACACCAGGATACCGGCATCGCGCGCAAGTGTGGATGGATTGCACGACACGTAAACGATCCGTTTCGGCTTGTATTGCACATGTGCCTCGTCCAGATCGGCGATCGACTGGCAAACAGCCATGGCACCGTCCCGTGGCGGATCGATCAGGATACGGTCGAACTGCCCCAGTCCGATCCAGTCTTCTGCCGTCATTTCGAACAGATTGCCGGTCGTGAATTTCGTCTTGTCTGCAAGGCCGTTCAATATCGCATTTTCCTGTGCACGTTGTGTCAGGATCCTGCTGCCTTCAATACCGATGACTTCTTTCGCGATTCTTGCAATGGGCAACGAGAAATTACCCAATCCGCAAAACAGGTCTGCTACTCTGTCATCCTTGCCGATATCCAGCAAACGCAGGGCCCGGGAGACAAGAACCTGATTGATGTGATGATTGACCTGCGTGAAATCGTTCGGTTTGAACGGCATCTCGACACCAAATTCCGGCAGCACATATTTCAGCATATCCGTGTCAGGATAAAAACGGGCAATGGTATCAGGGCCTTTTGTCTGAAGCCACCACTGAACCCGGTGTTCGTCTGCAAAACGTTTGAGCCTGTTTTCATCGTCAGCCGTCAAGGGAGCCATGATGCGCAGCAACAGAACGGTAATCAGCTGATCACCGTCATTGCCTGCCGCCACTTCAATCTGTGGAACCTCACGCATGATGGAAAGCGATTCAATCAAGTGCCGCAAAGGTACAAGCATATCGGACACATGACGCGGCAGGACATGACACTCTTTCATATCAACGACATAACGGGATTGCCTTTCCCTGAATCCGACGAGGATACCGCCCTTCTTGGGAACATAATTGACGGAAAGACGGGCACGGAAGCGGTATCCCCAGTAAGGCCCGTAAACAGGACGCAGCATCCGTTCAGGCCTGACGCGTCCGATATGCCAGAGATTGTCTTCCAGCACACGCTGTTTCATGGCAACCTGTGCCGAAGGTTCGACATGCTGCATCGAACAGCCACCGCAAATACTGAAATGCGGGCATCGTGGTTTGGTACGGACAGGCGACTCTTTGAAAATGGAAAGCATTTTCGCCAGTTCCCATTTGCTTTTCTTTTTGACTGTCTCGAACCGGACGATTTCACCGGGCAATGCCCCTTCTACAAAAACGACTTTACCGGGTGTCCCGTCTTCATTGGACAAATGTCCGACCCCCCGGCCTTCCGCGTCGAGTGATTTGACTGAAATAATATTGTTCGACATAAGCTTGTCAGATAAACAAATAACGCACATTGAAACAATATGCGTTATTCAGGTATTAATGATAGTGTGATTATTGTGCGGGCAGGTATTTCAATGGATCGACCGGCTTGCCCTGATAACGGATTTCGAAATGAAGCTTGACCCTGTCGCTGTCGGTATTGCCCATTTCAGCGATCTGCTGGCCCCGTTTCACCAGTTGTTTTTCCTTGACCAGAATTTTGTCGTTATGTGCATAAGCGGACAAGACGCCGTCACTGTGCTTGATAATGACCAGATTGCCATAACCGTTCATACTGCCCTTGTGCAAAACCGTCCCATCCGCAGCGGCAACGACTTTTTGTCCTTTTGTCCCTCCAATGTCGATTCCCCTGTTTTTACCGGCGTTATATGGCGTAATGACGTTACCCTGCGTCGGCCAGCTCCAGGCAAGTCCGGAAACTTCCTGTGTACTTCCCGAAGCAGCGGCAACAGTTGCGGAAGCTGTGGTCTTCTGCGTGGCAGAATCTTTCCTGGCATCGTCGATGGAGCGAACTTCGACACGCGAAACGGGTGTTACGGCAACCGTTTGGGTAGTCGTGGCCCCTGCTGGCGGCTGGACACGCAAAACCTGCCCGACTTCAAGAGCGTTCGCATTGGCAAGGTTATTCCAGGCAACCAGGTCATGCACACTATGACCGGAACGGCGTGAAATCTGTGACAGGGTATCGCCCCGTTTGACAATATAACGAATCGTATTTTTGTCGATAGGCTCATAGGCATTCGAAGTCGTCATACTCGAACGGTCACTGATAGGAGCCGTTTTCTGTGGACTGCTGCAGGCAAACAGGCCTGCGCAGCTGATCAACAATAATGGATAAACAATCTTCTTCATTTACCTGTTCCAATATCCGTCAACTACCTGAATTCTTCAAACCGTTCCCTGCTGAAGCGGGACGAAATAACAATCGTCTAGTATAACGCTTTCCCAGTGACGATCGGATACTCTTTTTATCAATTGCAGTTTTTGTTTTTCATTCCCGACCGGTGCAATCAGACGCCCTCCTATCGCCAGCTGTTCTAAAAGTGCATCCGGAACCTTGAGGCCGGCTGCGGCAAGGATAATGCCGTCAAAAGGCGCTGCCTGCGGCAGGCCCAGCATGCCATCTCCATACTGCAGGCGCAAGTTGGCAATTCGCATGGGCCGGAGATTTTTTCGTGCCAGCTCATGCAATGCCCTGATTCTTTCGATAGAATAAACCTCCCGTGCGATTTTGGCGAGAACCGCTGCCTGGTAACCGCAACCGGTACCGATCTCAAGAACCTTGCCCATGACAGTATTGCCCAGTCCGGCATGCAGCGCTTCCAGCATTTTGGCAACGGTCGATGGCTTCGAAATGGTCTGGTGAGAACCGATCGGCAAAGCGATATCCGCATACGCCTGTCCCGACAATCCCGGCTCAAGGAACAGATGGCGGGGGATCTGCTGCATGGCCTGCAACACTACCTTGTCCCTGATGCCCGACTGCGCCAGACGTGCGACCATCGAACGCGCACTTCGCGTGAGATTCGACTCGCTCCACCCTGCCTCGAGCAAGGGAGTCTGTTTTTTAACCGGTACTTTCACTACGGAATGGGCTGCCCTGTTTTGCATGGCGGTCTGCGCCGAAACATAGGTTCTTTTATCCGTTGGCGACTGTTTCGATTTATCGAACGAAGATCGCCCCACGACTGAAGACAGTGGCAAAGGGAACGATTTCGTTTTCCTGTTCATGCGAATATAGCGGTCAAGTCGTTCAATATATCCGTATGCGTCCAGTCCAGCTGGAGCGGTGTGACGGATACATGCCCATGGTTGATGGCATGAAAATCGGTGCCTTCACTTGCATCCCTGACCGGGCCGGTCGGTCCGATCCAGAAAATTTCCCGATCGAACGGGTCTCTTTCCCGAATGACCGCTTCGGATTCATGCCGACGCCCGAGACGGGTTGCACAAATCCGTGTCAGTTCGGCATAGGGTCTGTTGGGGATATTCACGTTCAGGAGGAAAGGCTTCGGCAGCTTTTCATACACCTTCAAAACAATATCACGGGCTATCAGGGCAGCGCTGTCCAATTCAGCCCATCCTTTTTCGACCTGCGAAAAAGCAATGGCTGGAATATCGAAAAGATAGCCTTCCATCGCGGCAGCGACCGTTCCGGAATAAATGGTATCTTCACCGGCATTCTGGCCATGATTGATACCGGTGACTACCAGATCGGGCCGCCAGGGCAATACTCCTGTAACGGCGATATGAACGCAGTCCGATGGTGTACCTGTCGTATAGGTAAAGCCGTTTCTGCCTTCGTAAACCGAAATGGGGCGTTCAAGTGTCAGTGAATTGGATGCGCCGGATCGGTTGCTGTCGGGTGCGACTACCGCGATTTCCGCAATGGATGACAGGGCTTTTGCAAGTGCATTGATCCCGGGAGCCAAATAACCGTCATCGTTACTGATTAAAATCCGCATCGGAACCGGCCTTTCCTGATCAATTAATGCATGTTAAACGAATAAAACCGAGCCATTCAACCTGTTCAAGTATCTTTTCCCGGCAAAGTCAGCAATCGCAAAATATCATTCAGTTCCGAACGAATGGCTTCGACATTCACCGTGGGCTGTACGATGAAACTCTCTTGCTGTACGTCTTCAACCGCAACATTCCTGCTTTCACGTTCACTCAGCTTGTTACGTGCACCACTGATCGTAAAGCCTTGATCGTATAGCAATTCCCTGATTCGCCTGATCAGCAACACTTCATGATGCTGGTAATAACGTCTGTTGCCTCTGCGTTTGACCGGCTTTAACTGGGTAAACTCCTGCTCCCAGTAACGCAGCACATGAGGCTTGACTCCACACAGGTCACTCACCTCGCCAATCGTGAAATAACGTTTGGCAGGTATGGGAGGCAATACAACCGTTTCGGTCTTGTGGACTCGTTCATTCATGGAAAATGGTCAATTACTTGTCAAGTTTTTCCGCTGATTCAACCATCGATTTCAGTTTCTGGCTTGCGTGAAAAGTCACGACGCGTCTCGCTGTAATCGGAATTTCTTCTCCTGTCCGGGGGTTTCTGCCCGGACGCTGTGGCTTGTCACGCAACTGGAAATTGCCGAAGCCGGACAACTTGACAGCTTCGCCACGTTCCAAAGCACCGCAAATTTCCTCAAAAAAGGTTTCGACCATTTCCTTGGCTTCACGTTTATTCAAACCGACTTGCTCATATAATAATTCAGTCAGTTCCGCTTTTGTCAATGTCGAAGTGTTTTTCTCGGAATCAGGCATCTTTTTTTTATCTAAATAATCCGGTCCCATGTTTTTTGCACTGGGCAAATCGGTGGGGTATTTCATTCTTGTTCAAACCTAAAAAAGCTTACTGAATCAGGCGCGCAACCTGGCGCCCAGATCTTTTTCGACAGCGGAAACCAGAGCATTGATTGCCGTTTCCACAATTTCATCCTGCAGCGTTCCGTTGATATCTTGCAATGTCAATCTGAATGCAAGACTTTTTTCATTGGCATTCAAACCTTTTCCGCGATAATCATCAAACAAAACAACAGCTTGCACGATACGGCACAAAGGGTTATTATCTTTTTCCCTGTAGAATCTGTCAATGATTTCTTGAACGGGCATTGATGTATCCACTACCAGGGCAATATCGCGTATGACCGGCTGAAAACGTGAAATCTCCGAATAAACCGGAACGTCGGCCGATTGCAGCGCCGCCATATCCACTTCAAACAATACCGGAGCATGTGGCAAATCATACTTGTGCTGCCATGACGGATGCAATTCACCGATAATACCGACTTTTTCACCATTCAATTCCAGTGCAGCACATCTTCCGGGATGCAATGCCGGATGTTCCGCTTTCACGAAACGGACCACCTTCGGTGCAAACATGGCTTCCAGGTCGGCCTTCACGTCGAAGAAATCAACCTGTCTGTTTTCCTGTCCCCACTGCTCTTCATCAACCAGACCATAAGCAATCGCCGCAAGCCGTTTCGGCTGCTCATATCCTGCGACAGACAAAGGCCCGTTTTCAACTTTGTCGTTACGCAAAAAAACACCACCGATTTCGAAAAGACGAATTCGGGAAAACTTCCTGTTGAGATTGAACCGGACGTTGGCGACAAGATTGCCGATCATCGTCGAGCGCATGACGCTCATCTGGCTGGCAATCGGATTCAACAGGCGAATCGGATTGTCATTGCCGGCAAAATCCTTTTCCCATTCTTCTTCAACAAAACTGTAGTTGACCACTTCCTGATAGTCGAGATCGGCCATCTGCTGACGTATCGAAAACATCGACCGGATATTTTCAGGCTTGATCCGCATGACATTGGATGCAACAGGTGGCAGCGCCGGGATATTCTCAAAACCATAGACGCGCGCGATCTCCTCAATCAGATCTTCCTCGATTTCGATATCGAAACGCCAGGATGGCGGTGTGACGGTAAAGTCGTCGCCATTCCGTACAAAAGACAGACCAAGGCGGGTGAAAATGTCGGCGATCTGATCAGTTGCCAATGGTATGCCGATCACTTTTTCAGCCCGTTCCCTGCGCAATACAACCGGATGGCGCCTTGGCAGATCCAGGATCTGGTCATCGACTGGCCCGACAGTCGTCTGCCCTTCAATACCACAAATTTCGAGAACCAGTGCCGTAATACGTTCCAAAGCTGTGACAGTCGCATCAAAATCGACACCACGTTCGAAACGATGTGATGCATCGGTTGAAAAATTATACCGTCTGGCACGCCCGCGAATGGCGTCAGGCCACCAGAATGCCACTTCGATGTAAATATTCTGCGTATCAGATGAAACGGATGTCCGGTCACCGCCCATGATACCCCCCAGAAATTCGACGGCGGTATTGTCTGCGATAATGCCAACCCATTCGTCCACTTCAACGGTCATATCGTTCAACAGTTTGACCTTTTCACCCTTTTTTCCCCATCGAATGTCGAGCGATCCGTCAATTTTGTCGAGATCGTAAATATGGTTCGGCTGACCACATTCCAGCATGACGTAATTGGAAATATCCACGATGGCCGAAATGGAACGCTGACCACTGCGTTCCAGCCTTTGTTTCATCCAGTCTGGTGTTGGAGCATTGGCATTGATTCCCCGGATAACCCTGCCGGAGAAACGGCCACATAGATCAGGCGCCTCGACTTTGACAGGCAGTTTGTCGTTTGATGTCACTTTGGCCGGGGTGGATACCGGGCGGTTCAGGGGAGCTCCGGTCAGTGCGGACACTTCACGTGCGACACCCAATACTGAGAGACAGTCGGCCTTGTTCGGTGTCAGCTTGATTTCAAAGATGGTGTCTTCGAGTTGGAGATAATCCCGCAAATCGCTTCCCAATGGCGCATTTTCCGGCAAGTCCATAATACCGGAATGGTCTTCGGACAATTGCAGTTCACGGAACGAACACAACATGCCATTCGATTCAACACCCCGCAACTTCCCTTTCTTGATCGTAAAAGGCTTGCCTTCCTCGTCAGGAGGCAACTCCGCACCGACCAGCGCACATCCCGTCATCATCCCGGCACGGACGTTGGGCGCACCACATACGATGTTCAGGATGGTTCCCGTCCCGGCATCGACCTGACACACAGACAGACGGTCGGCATTGGGATGCTTTGCAACTTCCAGCACTTTGGCAACGACGATTTTCGAGAAAGGACGTGCTGCAGGCGTGATACTCTCGACCTCAAGACCCGACATGGTCATCAAATGAGCCAATTCATCCGTCGTCAAATCCGGATTAACCATTGTTCGGAGCCAGTTTTCAGAAAATTGCATAATCAGCTTTCAACTACAAAAAACGGTAACAGAAACTTTTGAAAAATCTTTTTTAATGGACATACTCAATTGAACTGTTTCAGAAAACGCAGGTCGCCTTCATAAAACAGTCGCAAATCGTTGATGCCATAACGAAGCATGGTCAGACGTTCAAGACCTGAACCGAATGCAAAACCGATGTACTCGTCAGGATCGATACCCATATTCCGCAATACGTTCGGATGAACCTGACCTGAACCGGACACTTCCAGCCATTTGCCTTTCAGGGGGCCGCTGCCGAAAGCGATATCGATTTCGGCGGACGGTTCGGTAAACGGGAAATAGGATGGCCGGAAACGCACCTGAAGATTGTCGGTTTCAAAAAACGCACGGACAAAATTGAGGTACACGCCTTTCAGATCGGCAAAACTGATGTCCTTGTCGATCCACAGGCCTTCGACCTGATGGAACATCGGGGAATGGGTTGCATCGCTGTCGACACGATAGGTACGCCCCGGTGCAATGACCTTGACCGGCAATTCATGGGAACGGGCATAACGCACCTGCATCGGACTGGTGTGGGTACGCAGCAGCAGGGACTTGCCTTCCGTATCATTGCCCTCGATATAAAAAGTATCCTGCATGGAACGGGCCGGGTGGTTTTCCGGGCTGTTCAATGCGGTGAAATTGGTCCAGTCCGTTTCGATTTCCGGACCGTCTGCCACGTCAAAACCGATCGAACCGAAAATCCGCTCGATTCTTTCCCATGTTCTCATGACAGGGTGAATACCGCCCTTGCCTCTTCCTCTTCCAGGAAGAGTGACGTCAATCGCTTCGGCGTTCAGACGGGCCTGCAGTTTTTCGTTGGCGAGTTCTTTGCGACGAGCGTTCAATGCGCCTTCGATCTGTCCTTTGGCATTATTGATAACAGCACCCTGCATCTTGCGCAGTTCGGGTGCCATTTTGCCAAGCGTTTTCATTTGTTCGGTGATCAACCCGGTCTTGCCGAGGTATTTGGCTTTGGCATTTTCAAGCGCGACCGCATCCGGCGCGTCTTTGAAATCCTGTTTTGCCAGAAGTACCAACTGTTCTAACGAATCCATGCTGTACGTTCCTGTCAGACAACAGAGAATAAAGAGAAAAAAAACAAAAAAAGCGGGGCAAGTTAAGGCCTTGCCCCGCTTTTATCTACGCAAGCTGCGACACGATCAAGCTGCGATAGCAGCCTTCACCTGATTTACGATAGCAGCGAAAGCAGGTTTGTCTGCTACAGCCATATCGGCCAGAACCTTGCGGTCCAGTTCGATGGAAGCTTTTTTCAGACCATTCATGAACACGCTGTAAGACATTCCCAATTCACGGGTAGCAGCGTTGATACGGGTAATCCACAGAGCGCGGAATACGCGTTTTTTGTTACGACGGTCACGATAGGCATATTGACCTGCCTTCATGACAGCTTCTTTTGCTACACGGAATACCGTGCTGCGACGACCGCGAAAGCCCTTGGCTTCAGCAAGAATCTTTTTATGACGGGCCCGTGCTGTGACCCCACGTTTTACTCTGGACATATTTTTTCCTTGTTTCTCGTGTTAATGGATCAGGCGCTAGGCATCATACGCATTACGGACATAACATCACTCTCGTTGACGTTAGTCGCTCCACGCAGTTGACGTTTTGTTTTGGTGGTTTTTTTGGTCAGAATGTGACGTTTGAAAGCCTGGCCACATTTAACTGTTCCACCCGGACGAACGCGAAAACGTTTTTTCGCGCTGCTTTTGGTTTTCATTTTTGGCATGTCAATACCTGTCCTCTCAGACAGTTCCTTTTTATTAATATGATCACAGGTGGCAGCACTTCACTGCACTTGAACGCCTGATCTCACTTGTTTTACAACGGCAATACCGCTGTTTCTTTTCCGCTGTCCATGACAGACAGCGGAACAGATTCTATTTCTTTTTCCTGGGCGCCAGCACCATGACCATCTGGCGACCTTCCATTTTCGGAAACTGCTCGACCTGTCCGTATTCTTCCAGATCCTGTTTCAGACGCTCGAGCATGCGGAACCCGATATCCTGATGAGCCATCTCACGGCCGCGGAATCGCAGCGTGATTTTGCATTTGTCACCATCTTCCAGAAACTTGATCAAGTTACGTAACTTGATATTATAGTCCCCTTCATCCGTTCCGGGGCGAAATTTGATTTCCTTGACAGAAATAACTTTCTGTTTCAGTTTCACCTCATGAGCTTTTTTCTGCTCGGCATACTTGAACTTGCCGTAATCCATGAGACGACAGACAGGTGGACGGGCATTCGGCGCAATTTCGACCAGATCGACATCCGCTTCTTCTGAAAGTCTGAACGCTTCCTGAAGGCTGACAATACCAAGTGGCTCGTTATCAACGCCGACAAGGCGTATTTCCTGTGCTGTAATCTCGCCGTTCAAGCGATGTGACTTATCAGTAGCTATCTTGATTCCTCGCTTTAAAAAGTTATACCGTCGGGATTTTGCGAATTACTGCTTTGAGCGGATTTCGTTTTCCATCCGGACAATCAGTTCCTCAACCGTCATGACGCCCAGATCGACGCCACCACGTGCCCTCACGGCAACAGTGTTTCCATTTTTTTCCTTATCGCCGACAATCAGCAAATAAGGAACCTTGTTTACAGAATGATCGCGTATTTTATAGGTAATTTTTTCGTTTCGCAAATCCACTTCAGCCCTGAAACCTGCTTTTTTCATCGTTTGAACAACACTTTGCGCATATTCGGCCTGTGAGTCCGAGATATTCAAAACGGTTGCGTGAACCGGTGCCAGCCACAAAGGCATCGCTCCGGCATGGTTTTCGATCAGAATACCGATAAAGCGTTCCAGCGAACCCAAAATGGCGCGATGGATCATGACGGGAATCTTGCGGGTGTTGTCTTCGGCGACATACTCGGCACCCAGTCTCATCGGCATGGAAAAATCAACCTGGATCGTACCGCACCGCCACATCCGTCCAATGGCGTCTTTCAGGGTGTATTCGATTTTTGGACCATAGAAGGCACCATCGCCCGGCGACAGTTCATATGAACAGCCGGAACGTTCCAGCGACTGGATCAATGCGTTTTCAGCCTTGTCCCACGCTTCGTCGGAACCTACCCGTTTTTCCGGCCGGGTTGCGATCTTGTAAATGATGTCTGTAAAGCCGAAGTCCTGATAAACTTTTTTCAACAAATCGGTGAAAGCGACGCATTCGTCCAGAATCTGGTCTTCGGTACAGAAGATATGCCCATCATCTTGAGTGAATCCGCGAACGCGCATCATGCCGTGCAATGAACCGGACGGTTCGTTACGATGGCATTGACCGAATTCACCATAACGCAGCGGCAGTTCACGATAGGAATGCAGGTTGGAGCGATAAATCTGGACATGTCCCGGACAGTTCATCGGTTTCAACGCATAAATGCGGTTTTCCGATTCGGTCGTGAACATATTTTCTTTATAGTTGTCCCAATGACCGGATTTTTCCCAGAGAGACCGGTCCAGAATCTGCGGTCCCTTGACTTCCTGATAGCCGTTTTCCTGATAAACACGGCGCATGTACTGTTCAACCTGCTGCCAGATTGTCCAGCCTTTTGCATGCCAGAAAATCAGGCCTGGAGCTTCATCCTGAAAATGGAAAAGATCCAGCGAACGTCCCAGACGGCGGTGATCGCGTTTTTCGGCTTCTTCAAGCATATGAAGATAGGCGTCCTGATCTTCCTTTTTGGCCCATGCCGTTCCATAAATGCGCTGAAGCATTTCATTATCCGAATTGCCACGCCAGTAAGCGCCGGCAAGCCGCATCAGCTTGAAAACCTTCAGCTTGCCATTGGCCGGTACGTGAGGGCCACGGCACAAGTCGGTAAAGCCGCCACTGGTATAAAGGGAG